>DASUGO010000048.1:0-9907 GCA_036273975.1 Candidatus Krumholzibacteriia bacterium | reverse complement strand
CGCGCCGCACTCTTCCTTGCCTCCGATCTGTCGCGGCATGTGACCGGGCAGGTCCTGCGCGTGGACGGCGGACAACTGATTGGGTGAAGAATGGAGAACAGCATGCATGAAACCGAACGAGTCTCCCATGTGGTGGTGCGCAATCTCCGCCCCGCGGATCTCGACGCCGTGATCGCGCTGGACGCGAAGAACGTCGGCCGGCGCCGCGACGACTATTTCCGCGTGAAGTTGCAGCAGAATCTGGCCGAGACCGGCATCAAGGTGTCCCTCGCCGCCGAAGTCGACGGAGCCTTCGCCGGGTTCCTGCTGGCGCGGGTTTACTACGGGGAATTCGGGCAGACCGAACCGGTGGCGGTGCTCGACACCATCGACGTGAACCCGGCGTTCCGTGGCCAGGGGGTTGGCAACGCGCTCCTCGAACAGCTGCGCACCAATCTCGCGGGTCTCGGTGTTGGATGCCTGCGCACCGAGGTGGGCTGGGACGAGCTTCCGTTGATCGGCTTCTTTCAACATGCGGGTTTTCATCCCGCCGCGCGGTTGTGTCTGGACCTCGACCTTACCGGCCCGCGGTCGGAACGGGCGGATGGATGAATCTGGGGACGACAAGCCGTTACGCACTGTATGCAATGCTGGACCTGGTTCGCTCCGATGACGCGGCCCTGGTGAGTGTGGCCAGCATCGCCCGCCGGCACCACATTCCCGAAACCGCGCTGGCCAAGGTCTTTCAGCGGCTGGTGCATTCGGGCGTCGTCGTGGGGCTGCGCGGGGCTCGGGGTGGCTACCGTCTGGCCCGGCCGGCGGCCGAGATTACGGTGCTCGACGTGGTGAATGTGTTCGAGCCACGGACGCCCACCGAGGACGCCGGGGTTACCGCCGCGGAGGGCGAAGACGACAGCCTCAGCGATTTCTTCGACGCCGTAAACGGCCAGGTTCTGAGCGCATTCGGCTCGGTGACCCTCGAGCGCCTCGCGGCGTCCAGAGGACGGTCCAGGCCGCCTTTGTGAAGCTGTATGGTGGCCGGATTGTCTCCCTGGAGGCCTTGCGGTTCTTGCTAACCCCCTAACCTCGGAGTGCGAAATGGATTCGCGCCCGCGCTCGGTGACGTGCTAGAAGCAATCGGATAGCGAGAGTTATCAGGCAATTTGCAAAGGTCATAAGGAGGACACATGAAGTGCTGTGTTCCTTGGTTGTTTGCGCTTGTCATCCTGGGCGTAATATCGTTGGAAAGCGCATGCGCGGGCGAAATAACGATCGATGCGCGAGGGTGGAACTACTATCCACTTGAGTTTTCGCAACTCGTTGTGGTCGGTGTCATAGTGGACGTGCGGGATGAAGAGGTGCTCGGCACTGACCTACGGATGGTACCGTTGGGAACAACGGCGGCCCCACTCCATGTTCGGGCAAAAAGAGTGACGCTGGACATCCAGGAGGTGTGGCGTGGTCGTGCCCCGAGCGGCGGCAGTCTGAGTGTGTTGGTTGCGATGTTCGATAAGGACTTCAATACGCCCTACCCGGTCGGCGAAACTGTTCTGATGGGGCTCAACTGGCATCCCCGACTCCAGACCTATTACCTGAAGTCCACTTATGGAAAGTATTTAAGCAGATCTGGAGCTTGGGTTTGCGAGGTGCCGTCTGCGGCTGCACGTGTGTTCGACGATAAGGCCATGCGCCAGATTGTGTCCGCGACGGACATTGAGCACGTTACCGCGGCCGCTGAAGTCATCGTCGTGGGAAGAGTGAAGCGTGCGGAAGAGACTAAGACCACGGTCCAAGATGGCAGTGTTTGTATGATGATGTCGGTTACGCTCGAAGACGTACGCGGCATAAAAGGGAAAGTGGCGGACAACGAGATTCAGTTTCGGTTTATCACCAAGGGAACGTTTTGGTCTTCGGAGAGGAAGGAGACACCGCGTGTCTTTGAGCCCGGCCAAACGTGGTACGCATATCTGAAACGTGGTGATTCCGGCTGGTATCCTTTTGCGGGGTCAAATGGGCTATTTCTTGTTGACGGAGAGCGACTCACTTATGAAGCATTTGGCCTCAGGATGGACTATTGGAGAAGCCGGGATGTTGTGGACAGGATCGCCGGCGTGGCCGTGGAGGAGAAATGATGAACCGGCCCTTGGTGCTCATGGGGACGCTACTGCTCACTGTTATCGCCTCGCCGTCGCGCTCCTGACGTAGGACACCTCCTGCTAAGAGTGCATACTCTTAACTAGGTGTCCATCAAACCGGGGGAACTCCCCACCTATCTCATGAACGAGATCACCGCCAACAACACCACACCAGAGACAATCGCTGCAGTACCTAAGATGTACCGCATGAAACCAGCTTGTGATGCGAATGCATGGCGGGTCTTCCATGCAGGTCCGCGCACGTCATTTACATATTTAGCAGACAACCGCAGCACTAGGCCGACTATGAGTAAAATCAGGCTGAGAACGGCCACGTCAACACCCTCCGCTGGCACACATTATTGTAAATATAGCGCAAGCTAACAGCTCCTTTAGTGATAGCCGGTACAGCCCGGCGTTGCCAAAAAGGGGGCAGCTGAGTACGGAAGTTTATTTCCGAAATGAATCCTATTGTCAATAGGGCTTTGAGGCGTACGGTACACAGTACTGAAAACGGGGAAACGAACACAAAAAAGGGGGCTTCAAGGTCGAGAATCGCTCGCTCTTGATGGATGCACAAACGGTCCCTGAGCTCCGAGCCTTTGTCTCGAAGCGGATGAAGTATTATAAGGGAAAACGGCGGCACTCGATCCTCGGCAACGAGGCTCCGATGCGCTATGTGAGGCGAGTGATCAAGCGGAAGTAGTCACAAGAACCGAAGGTCAGACCTGTCCAACTTTGGGGTGCACTTCCAATTACCACCAATGACGATTCTGAAGTGAGTCAGAGGTGGCAGCAGGTGCTCATTACGGAGCACCTGCCCGGCGCTCGCCCGGGGCTCGTTGAACTCGCCGGGGGACGGTCCCGGCCGCCTTTGTGAAGATCAGGTCTGCGTTAATTAAGATTTACCGCGCCTTTATCCCTCCTTTATTAATCCGCCGTAGCATACGGCTCGACAGCAGTTAACAAAGCGTTCGGTCTTAACACTTCCTCAAGGAGTGAACCCAATGGGATTGAGAAAGATCCTGGCCCTGATGATCCTCGGCCTCGCCCTGGCTCCGGCCGCGGCGAGCGCGGAAGGCAAGTTCAGCGCGCTGGTGTT
Organism: Candidatus Krumholzibacteriia bacterium; assembly: GCA_036273975.1. Taxonomy (GTDB): domain Bacteria; phylum Krumholzibacteriota; class Krumholzibacteriia; order WVZY01; family JAKEHA01; genus JAKEHA01. Next base: position 6,691 of record DASUGO010000048.1, on the reverse strand, counting down.
TGGCGACTACTACTACTTCATCGAGAATAACGACTCCTCGCTGGTGGATCAGAATGGCTTCTGGTTTCGCCGGGTCAATCTGACCTGGGACGAGAAGTTCGACGACGAGTTCTCGGGCCGCATCCGGCTCGAGACGGCCAGCCCGGGCAACTTCGCGCCCGACAAGCAGAGCGCGATGATCACCTATGTGAAGGACGCCTTCATCCGTTGGTCGCGGAACCAGCACTCGGTGTACCTCGGTCTCACGACGACGGCGTCGCACAGCTTCACCGAGGACTACTGGGGATACCGGCACCTCGAGAAGATCCCCGGCGAATTGCAGGGCTTCTACAGCTCGCGCGACATGGGGCTGGGCGCCACCGGCAAGTTTGGCAAGAGGCTGGGCTACCACGTGATGGTGGGGAACGGGACCGGGACCAACAACGAAATCGACAGCCGCAAGAAAGCGGCGGGTTCGCTGCGCTTCTTCCTGACGGAGGCGTTCGTGGCGGAAGTGTACGGCGACTTCGAAGACCGCGCCGACGACATGGATCGCACCACGTTCCGCGGCTTCGTCGGCTACAAGGCCGAGAAGCTGCGCGCGGGGCTGGAATATGCGCAGCAGACGCGCGACCAGCCGAACGCGGATTCGTACGACCTGCGCGTGGTCTCCGGGTTCGGGTGCGGGAAGGTGTCGGACCGGGTGTGGCTCGTCGGGCGCGTCGACCGGATCATGGACCCCGGCGCTTCCAAGCCGGGCGCGCCGTACTTCCCGATGGACTCGGCGGTGTCGAGCACGTTCGTTCTGGCCGGTGTCGAGTTCGAGGCGCGGGAGAACATCACGTTCACGCCCAACGTCGAGTTCGTGGCCTACGACGAGCCCGATGGTGGCGGTCCGGCGCCGGACAACGACATCGTTGGCCGCGTGACCTTCATGTTCAAGTACTAGACCGCGGAAAAGCAGACTTCCTCTGGGCGGCTGGCCGGTTCGCAATGACCGGCCGGCCGCTTTCTTTTGCGGGGATCCAGCCGGCTTGCCCCCGGCCGGCACTTCGTGTAGGCTGGCGGACATTCCCGTCCCGACCTCGCGAAAGGAGAACTCGTTTGAAACTCATGCAATGGGTGCTCGCCACGGCGTTCCTGGCGGCCGTTTCCGGTTCCGCGGTGGCGAAGACGCCGGCGGAGGATTTCCAGCAGATCGTCGACGACGAGTGGGAGGCCCGCATGCAGGCGTCCCCGCTCTTCGCGACCCAGGTGGGCGACCATCGCTTCGACGATCGCCTGCCGTCCGTAAGCATCGCCGACCAGCTCGAACACGAGAAGCAGGACCGTGCGTTCCTCGCCCGGCTCGACGCGATCGACCGCGGTAAACTTGCGGATATCCAGCGGGTGAACTACGACATCTTCCATCGCATCCTGAGCGATCGCATCGAGGAGTACGAGTTCAAGACCTACCTGATGCCGATCACGAACCGCGAGGGGTTTCATACCAGCTTCGCGCAGCTGGCCGACCGCGTGCCGCTTCGCACCACGCAGGACTACGAGAACTACTGCGCGCGCCTGGAGGCCTTCAAGGCCTACGCGGGGCAGTACATCGACGTGATGCGCGCGGGGATCAAGGGCGGCTACGTGCTGCCGAAGATCGTACTCGATGGATGGGAGGCCGCCGTCGACCCGCACGTCGTGGACGATCCGACGCAGAGCCTGCTCTACAAGCCATTCGCCAGTTTCCCGGAGACCGTCGCCGAGAAGGATCGCGCGCGGCTGACCGCGCGGGGCCGCAAGGCGATCACCGAATCCGTCGTTCCCGGCTACCGCGCGTTTCGCGACTTCATGGCGAAGGAGTACGTCCCCGCGTGCCGGGAGAGCATCGGTGCGTCGGACCTGCCCAACGGAAAGGCCTACTACGAGCACTGCGTGCGCTACTACACCACGCTCGACCTGACGCCGAAGCAGGTCCACGAGACCGGCCTCGCGGAGGTGAAGCGGATCCGCGCCGAGATGGATCAAGTCATCGCCGAGACCGGCTTCAAAGGAACCTTCCCCGAGTTCCTGGAGTTTCTGCGCACCGACAAGCAATTCTACGTGGACACGCCGGAGCAGTTGATGAAGGAGGCCGCGCTCATCTGCAAGAAGATGGACGGCCAGTTGCCGACGTTGTTCAAGACGTTGCCGCGCATGTCCTACGGGCTGAAGCAGGTGCCGGACTTCATGGCCGACAAGACGTCCACCGCGTACTACGAAGACCCGACCGGCGACGGCACCCGCGCCGGTTTCTACTACGTGAACACGTCCCACCTCGACGCGCGCCCGCTGTACGAACTCGAGGCGCTGTCGCTGCACGAGGCCGTGCCGGGGCACCACCTGCAGGTTGCGATCATGTACGAGCTGCAGGACGTTCCCAACTTCCGCCGCTACGACTGGTTCACGGCGTTCGTGGAAGGATGGGGGCTGTATTCGGAGCGGCTTGGCCTCGAAGTTGGATTCTACCAGGACCCGTACAGCAACTTCGGCCGGCTCACGTACGAGATGTGGCGCGCGATGCGCCTGGTGGTCGACACCGGGATGCACTACTTCGGGTGGACGCGCCAGCAGGCCATCGACTACATGGCGGCCAACGGGGCGCTCTCGATGCACAACGTGACCACCGAGGTGGACCGCTACATCTCGTGGCCGGGGCAGGCGCTGGCCTACAAGACCGGCGAGCTCAAGTTCCGGGAGCTGCGCGCATACGCAACGCGTGAACTCGGCGACAAGTTCGATGTTCGTGAGTTCCACGACATATGCCTGTGGAACGGGGGCGTTCCGCTGCAGGTGCTGGACGCCAACGTGAAGGCCTGGGTGGAGAAGAAAAAGCAGGAATAGCCGGCGAATAGTCTCCGGCCGCGCGGGTAGGGTACCCGTCGGATCCCACACGATGCCTGGATCCGGCAGGTAACCCGTTCAAGGAGGGAATACAGCATGTCAATCGACGAACAGATGGCCGCGCGTTTCGTGTGCAGCAAGTGCAACGGCCAGGGCGCCCGCACCAAGCGCTTCTCGGCGGCCGGTACCGGAGTCACCAAGATCCTCGACATTCAGCACAATCAGTTCGTCGCGGTGTCGTGCAACAACTGCGGCTACACCGAGATCTACAATCCGGAGGTTCTGGAAGGAAAGAAGCACCTCGGCTCGATTCTCGACGTCCTCTTCGGCAGCTAGCCTTCCATTTCAAACAACCCGTGCCCATCAATACGAAGCGCCCCGGTACGATCAACCGGGGCGCTTCTGCTGCCTCCCCTTGGCGAGGAGTGTGGCCCCTCCGATCGCTCCCGGAGGTCCACGTCGTCGGTCCCTCCGAATTTACTTCAGCAGGACCATCTTCCGCATCTCGTTGAAACCGTTCCCGCGCAGGCGGTAGAAGTACACGCCCGACGCGAGACCCTCGGCGTTGAAGCGGACCGTGTGGCGTCCGGCCGTTTCGATGCCGTCGACGAGGGTCGCGACGAGACCGCCGCTCACGTCGTAGACGTCCAGCGTCACGTGGCCGTTGGCCGGCATCGTGAAGTCGATCGACGTCTGCGGGTTGAACGGGTTGGGGTAGTTCTGCGCGAGCTTCTCGCCGTACACCGGCGCGTCGCCGATGGCCGTCGGGAGACCCATGCCGTAGTCCGTGTTCTGCGGATCGAAGTCCGTCCAGTAGTATGTCCACAGTTCGTTCTTCGTCGCGTTGGGATCGAACGCACCCTTGTAGTTGGTCACGACACAACCCGAAAGGCGCGGGTTGCTGTAGCTGGCCGTACCGATGAGCGGCGAACCGACAGCCGGACGCGGATCCGGATCGTCGAGGTTCGTCATGTTGGTCAGCATCACCGAGCTGGGGTTCGAAGTCGCGAGACCGACGTTGTTGAACGAACCGGTTGTAAACCACGTGTCGACGCTGCTCCAGCGCGTCTCGTCGTGGATGTGCGTCGATCCGGTCGGCGTGAGCGTTGCCTGGACATGCGTGTTGCGAATCTGCAGCGTGTCCGTGGTGGCCCAGTTCTGGGTCGTGGCGTCGCGCAGGCTCAGTCCCCACGGGTAACCCATGATGACCGAGTTGTAGATGCTGGTCTGCGTGGAACGGCGCAACACCGCGCTGTACTCGTAGGTGCCGAACCACGCGCCGACGAGCGCGTCGGTGCGTTCCGGGCCCACCAGCGTGGCGTTCACGTACAACGGACGCGTGTACGGGGTGGCCGTCGAGCTGGACGAACCGTCGTTGTCGGACTCATAGCCGTTGGACTGACCGGTGGGGTCCGAGTTGTCCGGGTCGCGCAGACCGAAGAGGAACTGCATCTTGCCGCGGTAGCCGAAGTCGGAGTCGAACTCGTCGTCCGTGCCGCCGAAGGCAACCAGGTACGCGCAGTCAACCGTGCCGCCGAAGCACTCGTACGAATCGTCGTTCGAGTAGCTCACCTGCACGTGGTCGATCTGTGTGCCGCTGCCGACACCGCCGAGCGTGAGGCCGTTGACCTCGTTGTCCTGCTGGAAGCGGTAGCCCGCGAACTCGATGCGGACGTAGCTGATGACGCCGCTGTTGTCGTTGGGGACGTTGCCACCGTAGGTGCCCGAGTTGTTGTTGCAGTTTCCGAAAATGAGACCGCCTTCGATGAGCGGGTCGACCTTGTTGACCGGCGCCGAACCGAGGACGATGATACCGCCCCAGTCGCCCGGGGCGCGGGCGCCGATGGCCTTCTCACTGGTGAAGACGATGGGCTTCTGCTGCGTGCCCTGGGCAAAGATCTGCGCGCCGCGCGTCACGATGAGCGTGCCACCCGTCTCGCTGTCGCCCAGAATCACGGTGCCCGGCTCGATGGTCAGGCTGTAGCCGCTCTCCACATAGTAGAGACCGGTGATGAGATAAAGCGAGTCGGCCGAAAGCGTCCGGTCGAATTCCTGGCAGTACGGCGTGCGGACGGGCTGTCCGGTGCCCGCACCGATAACGACCAGCGGGAGCGCTGCGCTCGCCGAGGTCGCAAACATGGCGACGGCTAGTGCCGCCAGTGCAAAGAAGCGTTTCATGAGATGCTGTCCTCCTGATTTATTCGTTTGGTTGCTGGTTGAATCATCTTTATCTGTCGTTTATCTTTCTTTCCCGAGGAAAGAGGGGTACCGCGTCTGCCGTGTCGTTGGTCCTCCTTTCGTCTCATCGATGCCATCCCCGGAGAGCAACCTCCGGGGATGGCAATATTCTTTTCTGCAGTTTCGCGACCGAATACGCAGGTTCTCTCCCTCTCAATCACTCTGGTCGGAGTAAGGTGTCAGCCTTTTATAGACTGAAAGAGAGAGAAATTGCGTACGTGGTCCCTACCTTCACCTGTTCCCATATGGAACCCGATTCGCCGAACGTATAGACGATGTCCTTCGCGGCGATGTCCTTGACCGAGAACTTGAGTCGCATCCACTTCGTGAACTCTTCCGTGAGCGCAAAGTCGTAGAGGTCGCGCGTCTCTTCGAACACATCCTGGTCGCGCGTGTCTCCCACCGCGTCGAGACGCCGGCCGAAGCGGTTGAACAGAAAGCTCATCGACAGGCCGATACCCGGCACGCTGTAGGTCACGCCGGCGTTGACCGTGTAGGGAGCCTGGCCCTGCATGGTGCGCGTGTTCGTCTCCGACACCGGCGTGCCGATGGAGTCCGTGTATGTATCCGTGTATGCGACCTCGGATGTTACCTTGGTGTAGTTGGCCTGAATCACGACATTTTCCAGCCCGCTCCAGATGAAGCCCAGGTTCTTGCGCGCCTCCAGTTCGTAGCCGTAGTTCTTGCCGGTGGGCGAGTTGAACCAGGTGCGGACGTAGCGGTCCGGCGAGGGCAGCAGCTGTTCCTCGATGGCGTCGGTCAGGTCCTTGTAGAACCAGCTCACCGCCAGCACCTCGCCGACGCCGGGGAAGAACTCGAAGCGCGTATCGTAATTCTTGATGGTGGCGCGCTTGAGATCGGGGTTGCCGAGCACGTTCTGGTTGCGGTCGTAGTCGCGGTAGCCGACGTTGGCCATCTCGCGGAACTCGGGCCGGTTGACGGATTTGAAATACGCGAGTCGGATGTTTGACGAGCGCGTGACCTGGTAGGTCAGGTTGGCCGAGGGCAGCACGTCCGTCTCGTCGATGACCGCGCTGCGGATCGTGGGGTCGTCGGCGGCGACCGGCGAATCCACCTGCTGCCGGGAGTCTTCCACGCGCGCGCCGCCGGCGACCCGGAAGTTCTGGTTCAGTACTCGAAACGGAACGTCCGCCATGCCATACCACGACGTGAGGTCGTGCGACCCGGTGTAGGCGCCGCTGAACGGCGACGACAGCACGAAGCCGAACTTGTCCGTGCCTTCGCCGTAGTTCTCCGCGTCGAAGATGGTTTCGAGTGGGAGCAGGACCATCGCGCGCGCCGCGCCGCGCAGCTTGGACGTATCCGTGACCCACGCCTCGATGTCGAAACTCCGATCCCGCTTGGAATGGAGGTATCCGCCCTTCACGCGCGCGCTGCCGATGGGGTACTCGAGATTCGCCATCGTGGTCTTCGTGTCTTCCGACAACGTGGACCACGTGCGGTAGTTTTCCTTGAGAATGTAGCGGCCCAGCGCGTCGCGCTGGTACGTGACGAACTTCCGGTCCGGCTGTTCGGCATCCGAGTTGGAGAAGGCATAGCGCCAGTCGAACTTGAGACCGCCCACGCCGGGGAAGGTGTGGTCGCCCGC
>DASUGO010000047.1:0-3804 GCA_036273975.1 Candidatus Krumholzibacteriia bacterium | reverse complement strand
ATGACGAAGAACGGCTCGCCGGTCAACCCGCGCACGCTGAACCTGCCCGCGCGCGAGCCGGTTCCGTCGTCGCAGATGGTGGCGTTCACCGCGCTGCGCGACGCGTATCTGGCCCGGGTACACGAGGCGCTCATGGACGGTCTCGACAACCGCACCGCGGTGGTCGCGGCTCCCGTCAAGCCCACGCCAATGCTCCACGCCAGCGTATTCTAGCCGCGGTTTCCTTCCGCGCCCGTTCACGCACCACGCTTCTCCGTCAGTTGCACGGGTACTTCCCCGAGTTCCACAGCCCCGTCCGGAAGACCACGTTTACGTTGACCATCGATGTAATGCGGTCCGGATCCTGGGGATCCGAGCGCTGCACCGCGACCCCGGTGAAGCGGCCCTCCATGTAGGTGCTGGTGTACTCGATGATGTCGAGATTGAGAATCGCGTCGGGATCGTCCTGCGCCGCCGTCCATGAATTGACTTCACTCGGGTCGATGTAGACCGCGTTGACCTGGTAGAGCCCGACACTCCCCGGCGACGGTACCGGATTGCCCGCCCCGCCAATCAAAGACGCGGTGAAGTTGCCGGTGATGGGCTCGCCACCGGGACCATCCGGGTTCGCGAACTGCCACTGGATGATGCCGCCCTCGCCCACCCCGAAGGTCGTGTAGTGCCCCGCCGACCCGACCACGTGCCACGAACTCGCGCCGCCAACGCTGATGTCGAAATAGCACTCGCACGACCCCACGTGCACCGTCGCGTGGTCGGTGAGTTCCGGGTGGCCCACAACGGTCGCGACGATCACATCGTCGGAGGTTCCCATGGGCGGCGCCTTGTAGAGGCCGGTGTTCGGGTTGATGGTGCCATAGCCCGTGTCGATGGTCCATACCACCACCGGGTTGTCGACGCCGGTGACGGTCACGGTGAACGGGATGGTCTCGTTGTTACCCACGCACTTTCCGTGCGGGCTGATGACGATCCGCGCACCCGCGTGCGCAATCACCGCGCCGCCGTCGCGCGGATCGCTGGTCACCTTGCCCTCGCGCGACCCGGTGTTGGCCAGGCTGCGCGCGGTCAGCGTGTACACCGGCGACCACGGGGTCGACGGCGTCTTCACGGTGATCGTCTTGTCAAAGTTGGAGCGCGAAATCTCCTGCAGACCCGCCGGCACAATCCAGTCCACGCGGTCGTCGTTGGAATTGACGACGGTGGCCGTGAAGCTCGCCTCGGTGTCCGTCTCGAGCGTCGCCGAGGCCGGGTCCACGTTGACGGTGATCGTCAACACCTCCACCGGCTTGCTCTTTGACGTGTGTGCGCCGCCAAAATTGCCGCCCGTCGTCTCCACTTTGATCGTGGACGTGCCCGGCTCTTTCGTATCAAAGAAGGTGCGGTCGACGAACTGCACCGACGTCCCGAACGGGATGCTGGCCTCGCTGTAGAGCAGATCCGACGCATCGATGTCCGGCCAGGTCCCGCCGCAAATCTCGACGAGACTTCCACCGTTCGCCGCCGCGCTGATCGCCGCCGCGACCGCGTCGTTGATCGCGAACTCCGTGAGATTGGCGGCAAGTTCGCCGAGTCCTTCGGTGATGGACGCAAAGCCGCCGAAGTCCGAGAACCCGGCGACTGTCGCGATGGATCCGAGAATGAACTCGTCCATCTGCCATCCATCACTGACCGCGGTCACGCGGAAGTTGGCCCAGTTGCCGCCGTCGTCGTCCTCGTAGAATTGTTCCTTGTCCTTAATGTCAAAGTCGGTCGCGCCGTCCGCGAACGCCGACGGCAGTACCGCCGATGCCGCCTGATTGACGGACTGATAGATGAAAAGAAATCCGCCCGCCACGGTGGCCAGCGGCCGGAGCTCCGGGATCGTTCCCATGATGGAAACGAACCGCGCCAGGTCGCCCACGTACTGCCCCGACGCGCCGTCGAGGCGGCGACCCGCAAAGCGCGCCGCGCACATCGCACGATCCAGCGCCGGAGCGCCGGTGATGCCGTAGTTGCCGCCGTCGATGCAGCCCGCCGCCGCTGGTCTGCCCGGTTGGGCGCGTTCCGACGCGCCGGGGGCGTCGGGTAGACTCAGCGGCGACAGGCTCTCGAGTCCGGTCATTCCTTCCGAGAAGAAGTTCTGCCAGTCCGTGGTCGAAATCAGGCGGTCGGCGAGTTCAAAGTCGATGGCGGTTGCGCCCAACAGCGGCGCGGTGCCGTCGACCATCGCGCGCAGCGAATTGGGGTTGGCGGGGTCGTCGAGCAGCTGCTGCGCGACCCACAGCGGAAACAGGCGCGGCGGAATGGCGTTCGTGTCGAGCGCGCGCAGTTCCGCACGCGACGTGCCGTGGAAGGCGAACCACGCGGTGGCGAGATCCTGCAGCAGCGTGACCTGTGCGTCGACCGTGGTATTGGCCGCCGGAAGCGGCTCGATGGCGAGCCTCACCCTGTTGGACGTGATGCCGTTGCCGGCCAGACTCACATCGACATCACCACCGTCGGCGATTCCCGTGGTGGCCGGGCGGAGCGGTGTGACCAGGTACACGTTGCCGGCGCCGTCGCGGCCGACATACGCGCTGCTCTCGCCATCGCTCGCGACGTCCTCGATGCGCGCATGCGCGCCCACCAGGTTGGTGCTCGCGGGCACACCGATGATCATCACCGTCGCGCCCGGCATCGCGCTGGCCGAAGACAGCGCAATCGTCAGAGTTTTCGGTGTTCCCGGGTCATCGGGCGTGGTGCCGCTGTCGCCACCGCAACTCGGGAGCAGCAGTACCAGCACGACGGCGACGGCGCGGGCAATACGATGTCCGGTCTTCAGAAATGCAAGCAGATACGGCATGAGCGGCCCTTTCTTGACGTGATGACCCGGCCCGCGCGGTCCACGCGGGCACACTCGCCCCTGCCAATGGGAACGGAAAAGCGGGCCGCCACCCGACACGGAGGCGTCACCGACTGTGGGAATTTCTGGGCAGGCCGGCCGCGGGCCGGTGAGGAAGGCTACTCGACCATGATCGACGCATCGCCGCGCGCGCGGCACTCGCCGATGATGGCGGCCTGGGGATGGCCGGGGAGGAGTTGGGCGAGGAGCGCGTCCGCCTGATCCGGCGCGACCGCGATCAACAGACCGCCCGAGGTCTGGGCGTCGAACAGCAGCCGGACGATCGCTTCATCCAGCGACGCCGGCAGCGCCACGGCGTCCGCGAGAAACTTGCGGGTGTTGTTGCCGCCGCCGGTGAGGTAGCCCTGTGCGGCGGCATCGTACGTGCCTTCGATGAAGGGGACGTCCGCGGCGCGCAGCGCAATGGTGACGTCGCTCCCGTCCGCCATCTCGGCGGCGTGGCCGATGAGACCGAAGCCGGTGATGTCGGTGCAGGCACGGGCGTCGTGCTGGAGCATGGCGGCCGACGCCTTGTCGTTGAGCGTGGTCATCACGCCGACCAGCCGCTCGGTGGATTCGGGCGACAGCGCGCCCGCCTTGAGCGCGGTCGCGAGCACGCCGGTACCGATGGGTTTGGTCAGAATGAGACGGTCCCCCACGCGCGCGCCCGCGTTGCGCACGATGCGGCGCGGGTCGATCATGCCGACCACCGCGAGTCCGTACTTCACCTCCGCGTCATTGACGGTGTGGCCACCGACAATCGACACGCCCGCTGCGCGCGCCACATCGGCGCCGCCGCGGAGGATCTCCCGCAGCACCGCGGCCGGCAGCACTTTCTCCGGGAAGCCGGCGATGTTGAGCGCGACCACCGGCTTTCCACCCATCGCGTAAACGTCCGAGAGCGAATTGGTGGCGGCGACCCGCCCGTAGTCGTAGGCGTCGTCGAC
>DASUGO010000046.1:0-12466 GCA_036273975.1 Candidatus Krumholzibacteriia bacterium | reverse complement strand
TAACGGACACGCACCCGACAACGCGAATCCGTCGCTGTAACAACCCCCGTTGACGGGAATCACCGCGGGAGACAACGGGAACGTCTGCTTGTGATCGCCGCTGGTCAGCGTGAACGGTATATACGTGGTCCGGAATGTCGTCCCGCTGGTGCTGGCGCTGCTGGTAACGCCGTTCGCCACGTCGTCGCCGATCAACAGGACGCCCCCACTGTTCGGCAGGTTGTCGAGGAACGTGTTGAGCAGTCCGTAGTCGTCGGTCTTCAGCGGCAGGGCGTCCCCGCCCCCCAGCGTGGTGCTCACATCGCCGCAGTCCCACAGGATGTTCCGATACGGCCCCACGAGTTGCGTCACCACGTCGGTCACCCGCCCGTCGGGCCGGTTCGAGAGGCCCGAAGACGATCCGCGCACGTCGTAGCGATCCACCCGGTCGGAGGGCCATTCCAGCGAGGCAAACGCAATGTCCCAGTACGGCTGCTCCCCGCGGCCATCGGCGCCGTCCACGTACAGGATGTCGCCGCCGCGGTTGTAGCCGCCCGCCGGGAGACATGTGAACTCCGCGGGAGACGCGGCCGCGGCTTCGCGGTCGTTGCTCCAGCGTTCCAGGTTCGATCCGAACGCGTACGAGTCGACATCGTTCACATTCTTCGCCGCGTAGAAGAAGCAGATCGTGTCGCCGGGCGCGAACAGATCGTCACGGAAGTCGACACAGAACCGGTCGAGCGGCGTGTAGTAGATGTTGCCCAGCCCGGCGCTGTCGGCGCGCACACACGTCCACTCCACACCCGAGGCGTCGGTCCACGTGCCCATGACCGGGTAGCGGATGTTTCCCAGCCGCGTCTCGGGCGCCTGCAGCCCGATACCGCTCTTCCCGGGCTGGCCCTGGGGCCACACCGCGACGTAGCAGTACACCGCCGCGCTTCCCGTGGCCGCGTCGAGACCGAGACCGTCCTGCGTGTCGTCGACCCCCACCACCGCCGAGTCGCCCGGCTGGATGTTGGGACTGTAACTGGGCAAGATGTCGGCCGCCATGTCGGCGCGCACGGTGCCGGTGAGGGTTCCATCCCCGGCAAAGTTGTCCTGGAATTGGTCGATGTCGCGGATGGCCCACTGCGGGCCCACCGTGTTCACGCGCAGCAACCGCGGGTTGTCGAACAACGGACCGTTGCTGTGGCAAGCGCCGGTACCGTAGGAACCGCACCACCACGGGCAGCGATCTATGACGCCAAACGCGAGTTGTATCTCGGTTGCGCCCGGTTCCAAGAGCGTCCCCACCGGGAACTGCACGCGTTCCCAGTCGCGCTGCGTTCCGTAGTACACAAAATTGAAATCCTGCCACTGGCCGGGGCAGGCTCCGTCAACCCGGCTGCGGATGTGCCAGACAAAGAAGATCAGATTGTCGAGTGGGAGGTCGCGCATCACGTCGAACTCGAAGATGTACTCGTTGCCCGCGCCCGCGTTGGCGATCCACGGGGACCAGATCTCATTGTCGAGATACTGCGCGGACGCGTTGCCAAACGGAACCACCTGCTGCTCCGGGTGACCGCCACACGCGTAGTTGTACGTCGAGCCCTGGTAGAATTCCCACAGGCAGGTGATGTCGCGCGAACAGTTGCCCAGTTGCAATGTGGCCGCCCCGGGGGTCAGGGCCGCGTAGGTGCCGTAGGCCTGGTTGGTGGTTGAAATCCAGTCCGGCACCTCGGTGGCACCAACCGGCGAACTCTCGAAGTCTTCCAGCGGGAGCATCGGGCCGTTCTGATCCGATAGCAACAAATCGTCGGTGATGTAGGCGCCGTCGGTGTCCCACATTCCGTCCTGATCCGACCACCCGGCGTCCGAGGTCGCGCGGATACGCACGCGGAACTGGCCGCCGTTGTCGGCGGCCGGAATCACCAGCGACACCAGCGAGTCTTCGCCGGTCCAGGTGAAACCGCTGCAGGATCCGCCGCCGTAGTAGCCGCACCCCGCTCCCCCCGACGGGAACGGGGTCCAGTTGCCGTCGCAGTGATCCATCTCGATGGTGACGAAGTCGTACCCCGGCTCGACATCCCAGGTGAGGTAGTAGTCGAAGACGACATCACCGGTTGGATAGAGGCAGTCCTTCAGCGTCAGAATCTGATCCATCGAGTTTCCGTAACCGGGCAGCGCCGCGTAGCCGCAGACCAACGGGTCCGCGGCGTTGGGGCGGAACCCGCACCACATCGAGCGGCTGCCGCTGATGGCGTGGAGCCGTCCGAAGCTGCCACCGCCCAGGCCCGCGAAGTCGTCGACGTGCGTCATCACCGCGGGGTTGGTGCTGTTGTCCACGGTAGTCCACCCCTGCGCGTTGCACGAGCCGGGGCCGTTGAAGTTCCACGACCCGAGCACGAGCGTGTCCGTGACGGCGGCCGCCGAAAGGCGTCGCGGCCCGTCGGCGGTCGTGTTTTCGGAGACGGGCCGGGCCCAGTCGTTTACCTGCGGTTCGGACCGGGTGTCGCGCGTGTCGCGCGCCCCGGCGTTCTGCGGAAGGGATACAAGAACGCCCGCGACGAGGAAGACGCTCGCAAGCGTGAGGGTACGGGGAGTCATGGCTCTCCTCTCCGGTCGGCTTCTTCGGTTTGGAGGGCTCCCGGCGCTATGAAACTTTGCCGGCTGCCTTGCCCTTTGGTCAGCGGTATGGTGGGAGGTTAACACATCACATCCGTATGCATCAACCCCGATGGAAAAGAAAATACTAGGCGCGGGGGTCCGGTTCCACATCGATTCCCAGCTCGCCCTCGCTCTTGGCGATGATCGCGGCGCCGCAGGAGTCGCTGTAGACATTGATCGAGGTGCGGTACATGTCGAGCGGACGGTCGATGGCCAGCATCGCGCCCACGATCGCGTTGACCTCGGGGCCACGCAGCCCCACCGAGTCGAGGACGAGGAAGATGATCACGAGTCCCGCCGACGGAACCGCCGCCGCGCCGATGGACGCGAGCAGTGCCGTCAATACCACGACGATCTGCTGCTGCACGCCCAGTTGGAACCCAAGCACCTGGGCGATGAACAGCACGCCGGCGCATTCGTACAGCGCGGTCCCGTTCATGTTGACGGTCGCACCCATCGGGACCACGAAGGACGTGATGCGGTTGGACACGCCCACCTTTTCCTCGGTGGCGCGCAGCGTCACCGGCAGCGTGGCCCCGGACGACGCGGTGGAAAACGCGACCGCGAGCGGCTCGAGCATGTTCTTGAAGTGGGTGCGCGGGTTGATCCTCCCGAGCAGAATCAGGAGCAACGGCAGCACGACGAACATGTGGATTGTGAGCCCGAGTGCCACCGTCAGCATGTACAACCCGAGCGACTTGAACGACGCCAGACCCGTCTGCCCCACCATGCGCGCGATGAGACCGAACACGCCGATGGGCGCGAGCGCGATGATCCACCCCGTCAACGTCATCATGGCCTGAAAGCCGGCGTCGAAGAAGCCCGCAATCGCGCGCCGCGGGGACTGCGGCAATGCTGAGATCGCAGCGCCGAACAGAATGCAGAAGAAGATGATCGAAAGCATGTCGGGACGCGCGAGCGCCGCGATCAGGTTCTCGGGTACGATCTGGTTGATGATGTCGAGCGGCGAGCTGGGCGTCTCGAGCGGCGGCAGGTCCACGCGGGCGACGTCCACCAGGTTCGCGCCCTTGCCAGGCTGGATGATGTTGACCAGGACGAGTCCAATCAGGATCGCGAGCAGACCCGAGAGCGCGTAGAAGCCGAAGGTCTTGGCGAACAGGCGTCCGAGGCGGCCGCTCTCGGCCACCGAGGCCACGCCGGATACGATGGAGAAGATGATCAACGGGACGATGATCATCTTGAGGAGGCGGATGAAGAGCGTCCCCATCCAGCCCAGCGCGGGGACGACGGACTCGCCGCCGATTGCACCCACGGCGGCGCCCATCGCCATCGCGGCGAAGATCTGCCAGTGCAGCTGCCGGTACCAGGGGCCACCACTACGCATGGTGGCCCCTACGGTACGCGACCGCGCTCCCGTGCGCAACGCTTACTTGAGCAGCACCATCTTTCGCGTCTGCGTGAACCGGCTGGTCACCAGCTGATAGAAATACACGCCGCTCGACACCGGCTGCCCGGCGTCGTTGCGGCCGTCCCACACCTTCGTGTGCGGACCCGTGCCAAACTCCGTATCCGCCAGCGTCCGCACGCGTTCGCCCGCAACGTTGTAAATGTTGAGACTCACCAGCCCGCGTTCTTTGAGCGAGAACGCGATGCTGGTCTGCGGGTTGAACGGATTGGGATAGTTCTGGTCGAGACGGTTGACCGCCGTCGACGGCACCGGCGTCGGCGCGGCAACGACGTTGCCGAGCCAGCTGATCGCGTCGTACAGGAAGTCGGCGCGGTCCATGACGCCGTTGTTGTCGTCGTCGCGGATGTACGCAAAGCTGAAGCCGCCAAACAGCACGCCGACGTTGGCCGAACCATTGTTCGTCGCCTGGCTCAGAACCGCACCATTCGTCGACGCCGCGGTACCGGCACCGTAGGTGATGTCGTTCACCGCCGTGCCCGTCGGCGTCATGACGTCGAAGTCGTTGATCAGCGGGCAGCCGCCGTAGATCACGAACGTCGGATCGCTGACAAAACAACCCCCCGCCACCGCGGTGCCCGTGGGCGAGATGCCGTAGGTGAGCTTTGCGTTGCTGCTGGTCAGCGTGTGCGTCATCCAGGTCGAGCGGAAGGTGATGGCCTCGGTGCCCTCACCGTTGGGACCGATGCTGGCCGACTGGTAGGTGTTCAGTTCCGTCGGTGTGTCGTCGCCGGCAATGTAGACACCACCGGGGTTCGCGAGCCCGCCGAGGAACGCGTTGACCAGCTGGTAGTCGTCGGTTTTCTCCGGCGACCCGGTTCCGTTGCCGAGACCCAGCGTGAGGTCACCGCAGTCCCACAGGATCTTGCGATAGCAGTCGAGCAGCTGCGTCGTGACATTCTTGACGCGTCCGGCGGGCCGGTTGGACACGCTCGACGAGGGGCCGCGCACATCGTAGCGGTCGACCTTTTCGAGAATTCCGAGCGACTGGAACGCGGAGTCCCAGTACGGCTGCGAGCCGCGGCCATCCATGCCGTCCACGTACAGGATGTCGCCGCCGCGCTTCCAGCCGCCGGCGGGGAGGATGGTGAACTCGGACGGATTCGCGGCGGCTTCTTCACGATCGCTGCTGTGGGCGCCGAGGTTGGATCCGAACGCGTAGGTCTCAAGACCGTTGGCGTTCTTTGCGCAATAGAAGAAGCACACCGTGTCGCAAGGCGTGAACAGGTTGTCGTTCAGGTCGACACAGTAGCGATCTGGCTGGACATTCCCGTTCACAACCGTTGAATCCAGTTGCACACACGTCCACGTGACGCCGCTTGCGTCCACCCACGTCCCCACCACCGGCCAGCGCACCGCATCGTCGACAAGCCCGGCGCCGGACTTGCCCGGCTGCCCCTGTGGCCACACTGCGACGTAGCAGTACACGGCCGCGCGGCTGTTGCCGGGGTCGACTCCCATCCCGGCCTCGGGATCGCTGACCTGCACCACCGCCGAGTCACCCGGGATGATGCTTCCGTAGTGGCTTCCCGGCGTGATGTCGTTCGCCATGTCCGCACGCGCCGTGCCGGTGATGGTACCGTCTTCCGCGAAGTTGTCCTGGAACTGGTCGATGTCGCGGATACTCCACTGCGGTCCCTGCGCGTCCACGCGGTACACCTTGACGTTGTCGAACAAGGGCGCGTGACTGTGGCACGCCCCGCTCCCGGTCTGACCGCACCAGACGCCGCACAGGTCCGCCACTCCCAGCGCGGCGTTCATCGCGGTGCCGTTCACCAGGTCCAGCAGATCGCCCACGGTTTCGGTCTGGACCAACCAGTCCCGCTGGCCGCCAAACGACACGAAGTCGCGATCCTGCCACGCCCCCGCACACCCGCCGGTGAGTATGGTGCGTACATGCCACACGTAAAAGATCAGCGCGTCGAGGTTCAGATCGCGGTAGACGGAAAACTGATAGTTGATCACGGAACCCGATCCCGTGAGCGGGATATCCGGCGACCAGATCTCGTTGTTGAGATATTGTCCGTTCGCGTTGCCGTACGGGACTGCCGTCTGCGCGGGATACCCGCCGCACGCATAGTTGGCCGTGGAGCCCACCAGCGCGGCCCACAGGCACGACACGTCCACGCGGCACGGATCCCCCTGCACCATCGCCCAGCCCGGGAACAGCCCGAAGTACGTCCCGTAGCCGTCCGGCGTGCAACTCTGCCAGTCGCTCGCATCCGTCGCCCCCACGATTTCACCCTCGAAGTCCTCGAGCGGGAGCCCCTCGGCCTGCAGGTTGTCGATATGAACGGCGCCGTCCGTGGCCCACAGACCGTCCTCGTCCGACCACGCGCCATCGGACGCAAAGTGGAAGCGCACCTTCACCGGCCCGGCGGTCCCGATGTTGTACGCCTGGTTGATGGTCGTGCTGAGCACGTCGTCCCAGACGCCCAGGCCACCGGCGATGGGCGTCCATCCCGACGCGCCCGAACAGTCGGTGGTGTACTCGAGCGTCGTCGCGTCGTAGCCGGGCTCGGAGTCGATTTTCATGAGGAAGCTCATGTCGAGCAGCCCGTCGCCCGACACCGCGATGCAGCCCTTCGTGCAGAAGGCCTGGTTCCAGCCGTTTCCGTAGCCCGGCAGTGCTGAATAGCCGCACAGGGGATTCGCGGCGGACGGGCGCGCGCCGCACCACAGGGACTGCGCCCCCGAGAGCGGCGTAAAGTCCGCCGGGTTGAGCCCGCTGTAGTCGTCGATGTGGAAATAATCCCCAACCTGAGCGGTGATATCGACATTCGTCCAGCCGGCATCGGTACACGAACCGCCGTTATTGAACGTCGTGACATACAACACCGTGGTCCCCTGGGCCGCGGTCGCCGAAACCATGGGATCGAAGCGATCTCCGTTCAGGAGTGAATGCGCCGATGGCACATTGGTCGGGATGCGCTCGCCCAGTGTCCGCCCATCGTTACGACGGGCCGATGCGGGCATGACGGCGAGAGAGAGGAAAGCCAGCATGGTAACGACGAGGCGGGTGGATTTCATCGCGGGTCCTCCAGGTCGGCGGCTGAGGGGTATTATACCCCACCCATGTATGCACTGTCAATGCATCCATGAACGCTCGTGCCGGCGCGATCCTTTGCGCCGGCTCAAGCGATCGAGCAGCGGACGCAGCAGCGTGCCGATGTGATCCAGACTCGCGGTGTCGATGCAGCGCTGGCGCGCGCTGTCGCCGCGGCGGCGAGCTTCGTCGGGATCGGCGAAGATCGCGGCCAGCGCAGCGGCGATTTCCTGCGACGATGCGGGCGCGACCAGGTACGCGGCGTCGTGCAACACCTCGGGGATATCACCGACGCGGGTGGTGACGATCGGCTTCGCCATCGCCATCGCGTCAGTCAGTTTCATCGGGAATTGCGCGCGCGCCGATGGTGTGTCGCGTTGCGCGGCCACCACCACGTGTGCGGCGGCCACCACCCGCGGCATGTCGGCCGATGAAAAACGCCCCAGACGGACCACCAGGTCCGGATACTGCTCCCCCAGCTGTGCGGCCAGGGGGTCGCCCGCCTCACGCCCGCCCACCAGCACGAGGCGCGCGTCCGGCCACGCGAGCACGCGCAACGCGCTGGCAACATCGTGCAGCCCCTTGTGTTCGCGCGCCGTCCCGGGGAACATGATCACGCGGTATCCGTCGAGCCCCAGCCAGCGGCGTGCAGCGCCCGCATCATGGCGCGCAGGGTCAAACAAAGCCGTGTCCTTGCCGCTGGGCAGGTAGGTGGCGCCGTAGCGATCCACCAGAAAGCGCGTGTTGGCGGTAACCGCATCCGCCAGTGGCAGGAGCGACTCCATCCAGCGGCTGTAGCGGGGGTGATCGGGGTTGCGAGCGCGGCGCTGCCAGCGATATGCGCGCCGCAGCACATCGTGGCGCGGGGTCCGGCCGGGGCGTGGGAACGAGGGTTCCCAGTCGTCGACGTCCACCAGCACCGGCCGTCCGCGCCGGATCAGCATCGCAACGCCCAGGCTGGACGCGCGGGCCTTGACGGCGTAGAGCGCATCACCCGTCGCGGCGTCCTGCGTGTCGAGCACGCGCTGTGCAAACGTGCGCTCCGGAATTGCGATCACGCGGACCCCAGCGGGCGGCTCCGGATAGACCTGCTCGCCATCCGGCAGCGCGCCGATGATCTCCGCGCGCACGCCAATGGTCCGCAGCGCGCCCGCCAGCACGTACGCGCGCGTCATGCCGCCGCGACACAAACCCGGCACCAGCAGAGAGACGTGCTGGATCATGATTGCGCGGCGGGGTCGCCAAAGATGGCCGGGGCAAATGAACGGCAATCGACGCCGGGCAGCGCGACGCCCAGCCGCTCCGCGATGGTCGGGCCGAAGTCCGCCACCGAGACGGTGCGTTGCAACGGTCCGGCCAGCACGCCGGGCCCGGCCGCGGCAAAGAATCCCGCCGGCGAGTGGTCACCGGTGCGGCATTTGGTATAGGTACCGGTCACCTCACCGATCTTCTCCGAACGCACGCGCGTGAACGGCGCCCGGTGATTCCATTCGATCATAAGGTCGGGGAGATGATCGGCGCGCGGGCCATGGTAGAGCTCGCGGGTCCGCAGCACGCGCAACACTGCCGGCTCGCCGGTGTCGGCGTTGACCAGCGCGCGCAGGTCCGCTTCGAGCATCGCG
This sequence comes from Candidatus Krumholzibacteriia bacterium, assembly GCA_036273975.1. Lineage (GTDB taxonomy): Bacteria > Krumholzibacteriota > Krumholzibacteriia > WVZY01 > JAKEHA01 > JAKEHA01. Next base: position 3,747 of record DASUGO010000046.1, on the reverse strand, counting down.
CACACCTGGTCGAACTCATTCCCCGCCTGCACGCGGCCGGCCGGTTCGCGTCCGATGAGATTCACGCGAATCGCGCCGTAGGCGTCGTTGTTCGGTACCGCGAAGAAACGGCGCGTGGCGGGAGAGTCGATACCGAGCCGCCGCCTGGCCCGGCCCTTGAACGGCGCAAGCAGCCGGCGGATGCGGCGCGGCGTCCGCCCCCAGGCGCGCTTCGCGCGCGATACGGTCCGCGCCGATGGCACCGGCACCGCCGGCCGCTCGATGCGGCGCAGGACGTCATCGAGCATGAAGGTCGCGTCGTAATGCGAGCGCATGCCGTGACTCCCGAGCACAATGACCTCCGTGCCGGATCCAGCGGCCGCGATCAGTTCCCCGATTGCGGCGTCGATGGCCACGTACACGTCGCGCACGGGGTCGCCGATGCGTGCCGCGAGCGCGGCGTCGTGATCGATGTGCGATGGATCGTGAATGTGCCAGCACTGGTGGCCCACGCAGTGGCTCTCGCTGAACGCGGCTATCACCGCGTCCCAAGCCTCGCGCGCGAGCACATCCAGCAGCAGGCGCTGTTTGCGTTCAACGCGTGCCACCAGTTGCGTGCGCAACGTCGCATAGTCACGCGCCCGCCCGTGGACATTGCAATTGCCCACCTCGTCGCGGCCGTACTGCTCGACCAGATTCCGGGCCAGCGAAGCCGGCCAGGTGACGGGACCCGCAAAGTCGGGATCGTGCGTCCCCCAGTCCACCACGTGTATCCCGTTGAGCCCGGCGACGACGTGGGTCTTGGGGATGTCGATCACCGCGACACGCTTCCCGGCCTCACCGAGCGCGTCCCAGAACGCGGGCACCTGGGTATCGGTGGGGCGGACGCGGACCGTCTCGTAGGTGCCGGGGCGCAGCTGCTCGTAGCAGTAGCGCGCGTGCGTGTCCGGGCCGGCCGAGGTCCAGAATGACGGCCAGATCGCGCCAACGTAGAGCCCGGGGGGATTCGCGGTGGAACCCCACGCGCCTTCGCGCAACAGGCGCCGGAACGTCGGCAGCGTTCCGTCTTCGGCCCAGGCCAGAACGGTGTCCCGGTCGAGGGCGTCGGCGCCAATAAAGAGAATGCGGGTAGACATGGGGGGCCCGCGCACACCGGCCGCGCGCGGTGCCATCCATTATAACTGAACGGCGGGCCTGCGGTCGACCGTGCGCCACGCGTGAACAAGCGAATCGTGACCGCGGCGACGGCCCTGTGCTAGAGTCGCGCCCGTCGCAACACCCTCGATGAAAACCCACGTGCGCACTCCCAGGTCACCATTCCCCGGGCCGATTCTGACCGCGATCCTCGCGCTCGTCGGATTCCTCGCTTCCCCCGCGGCCGCGGACACCACGGCCGAACTTGCGCCCTACGACGGCTTCCTGGTGACGCACGTCACCATCACCGGCTTCGATATCACGAAGGAATACGTCATCCGGCGCGAGATTCGTATCCAGCCCGGCGATACGTTTCGGGCCCAAGCCGTGGCCGCGGATCTCACGCGATTGGAAAATCTGGGGATCTTCTCGTCGCAACGGGTCGCGGCCGTGGCGGCGGACAGTACGGTGGCGCTGACCTACACGGTGCGCGAAATGCCGTGGATCGTCCCCTTTCCGATCGTCAGCTACACGGAGCAGGACGGGTTCTCGTTTGGCGCCGGCGTGGCGTCGCTGAACATGTTCGGGCGCGCGATCATCGCGGGCGGAAGCGGCACGCTGGGCGGGGTGGATACGTTCTCGCTGGCATTCGTCTATCCGTGGATCACCGGCAACCACTTTTCGATCGCGGCGGTCCTGTCCGACCTCACCCGCGACGACTCGCTCAACGATTTTCGCGAACACAGCCGCGAGATTACGCCGTGGTTCGGGCGCTGGATCGGCGATACGGGGCGGGTGGCGGCCACGCTATCGTGGTTTCAGATGAACGCGGACCGCGACAGCGTCACCATATCCCCCGGCCGCCGCGACGACTACGTGCGTTTCGGCATCCAGCTGGGCATCGACACGCGCGACACGTGGCGCAACCCCAAGCGCGGCTGGAACAATCAGCTGATGTTCATGTGGTACGACGCCACCGTCATGGGCGGCAGCGGGAGCTGGCCGCTGTACCAGCTGGACCTGCGCCGCTACCAGCCGTTCGCGGGGCGGAAGAACTGCGTGCTGATCGGCGGCCTGTTGACTTACCAGGACGGTGTGGCCGGCGGAGAGATTCCGGACTACCTGCAGTACCGCATGGGTGGCGCCAACTCGGTCCGCGGCTACGACATCGAGACACTCGGGCGGGAACTGGTCGGCCGCAACCAGCTGATCGTGACGATCGAGTACCAGCGCGAGCTGGTACCGCTGCGTGAATTCCACGTCTTCAAGTGGGCCATCAGCGCGGGCCTCGAAGCCGCGGCCTTCTTTGACATGGGCGGTGCGTGGAACACCGCCAGCGAATTCAACGATGACCACACCCGGCGCGGCGGCGGCGCCGGGCTGCGCTTTCTGTTCCCCGGCGTCTACGAACTGCGAACAGATGTTGCCATCGGCGAAGGCGGTGATGTCTACTTCCACCTGGGTGTCGGTGACAAGTTCAGCGCGCAGCGCGAACGCCTGCGGTAGACGGAGGATGATCATGCGTCGTCAGGTGCGAAATGTACTGACTGGTTTTGTGCTGGCAGGTTGTGTCGGCGTCGCGGCCGGAGGCGCGAATGCCCAGGACTCGCAGTACTGGAATCTCCACTACGGCACCCGCGGCGAACTGATCAGCGGCGTCATGGTGGGCAGCGCGCTCGACCTCAGTTCGACGTTCTACAATCCGGGTGCGTTCGCGCGCATGGACAAGCCGTCCGTGTTGTTGACCGGCAGTGTGTTCGCGATCCAGAAGATCGCCATCCTGGACCAGGACCCCAACGAAAAGGCGCCGACATCCTCCAACACGGGACCGTCTCCGAGCATGGTGGCCGGCCTCCTGCCGATGAAATGGTTCGGCGGGCGCACCGGTTACTCGTTTCTCACCCGCCAGCAGATGGACGTGCGGCTGGTGGCGCGAGATGGCACGTTCGTCGGCCTCGACCAGCCGGGCGACACGCTGTCGATTGGCGGCGAAGCGATCTTCGAGCAGCACATGGGCGAATACTGGGGCGGCTTCACGTGGGCCACGAACCTGAACGACCGCTTTTCGGTGGGCACCACCCTCTACGGCGTCTACCGCTCGCAGCGCACGCGCGTGCAGGGTGTCGTGCAGGCATTCGGCGCGGACGGCTTCGGCGCGGGCGGTCTGACTATCCGCGAAGTGGACTACTGGACCGGGCGCGCGCTCGCCAAGGTGGGCATCCTCGGTGACTTTGGAAAAACGCGCGCCGGCATTTCGTTCACGACACCGGGGCTGCACGTCGCGGGGAGCGGAAACGCGGAGGACATCCACTCCACCATCGGCGACGTCGACTTTGACGGCACGCCCGACGGCGCCGCGACGGTTTCCTACTCGGAGGGCCAGGACGCGGAGTTTCACTCCCCGGCCTCGGTGGCGCTGGGCCTCTCGTATCGTTTTGATGCCGCCACGATCCACGCCACCACCGAATACTTCGCCGCGGTGGATCCGTACACGGTGCTCACATCGCCGGCTCCGGCTACCGGCCCCGGCGTCACCGGCATCACCGTGGACTACGAGCACGCGGCCAAGTCGGTCTGGAACGCGGGCGTCGGCGTCGAGTACCGTTTCAGCGAGCGCGGAACCGCGTACGGCGC
>DASUGO010000045.1:0-13921 GCA_036273975.1 Candidatus Krumholzibacteriia bacterium | reverse complement strand
CCATCGAGCCCGCCATCAACACCATTTCCGCCACGCGCCACCTCGAGCGGATCGCGGATCTCGCCACCAACATCGCCGAAGACACGGTGTTCATGGTGGAGGGCGAGGTTCTCCGTCACAATTACTGACCGCGACGCCTCTCCGTAACTTCATATAGGGCAACGATATTTGCCCGTGCGGCCCCGGGGCACTATATTTCGCCCCGGCAAGGAGGCCGCACGTGAGCAAGCATTCCCCCATTCAATGGCTGACCGATTCCGCGCTGCCGTCCGGCGCGGAGAGCACAACGCCGGCGCCCGCCGGCGACGATTTCGAACTGCTCGACGCGTACTCGCGCGCGGTGGTGGACGTCGTCGGGCGTCTGGCGCCGTCGGTGGTGAGCATCCGGGTGGCCACCGCGCCGCGCCGGGGCGCCTCCGGTGAAGGGGCGGGTTCGGGCTTCGTGGTTGCGCCGGACGGGTTCGTCGTCACCAACCATCACGTGGTGGACGGCGCGAAGGCGGTGACCGTGGTGTTCACCGACGGGCACGAAGCCGCCGCGCGGGTAGTGGGGACAGACCCGGCCACCGACCTCGCGCTGCTGCGCGTACTCGAAGGCGGACTCACCCCGGTGCAGATTGGCGCCTCGGAGCAACTGCGCGTCGGCCAGCTGGTCATCGCGATCGGCAATCCGCTGGGCTTCCAGAGTACGGTGTCGACGGGAGTGGTCTCGGCGGTGGGGCGCAACCTGCGCGGCCGCAGCGGCCGGCTGATCGAGAATGTCATCCAGACCGACGTCGCGCTCAATCCCGGCAACTCCGGCGGGCCGCTGGTCGACAGCCGCGGCGCGGTCGTTGGCGTCAACACGGCGATGATCCGGATGGCGCAGGGGCTGTGCTTTGCGATTCCGTCGGCAACGATGGTGTGGGTGGTGGGCGAACTGATGACGCGGGGGCGGGTGCGGCGCGCGGTGCTGGGGATTGTCGCCGAGACGCGGCCGGTCAACCGGCGCGTGCAGCGCGGGTTCGACCTGAGCCGGGCGGCGGCGGTGCAGGTGACGTCGGCGCGCGCGCGTGGACCGGCCGCCCAGGCGGGGATTCGCCCGCACGACCTCATCGTCGCCATCGATGGCGCCGGTGTCAGCACGGTGGATGACCTGCAACGTATCCTGTCGCGGTGTGAGCCCGGGAAGCCGCTGCAGGTGACGGTGCTGCGCAACGGCGGCCACCGCCACGATTTCGCCGTCGTTCCGGCGCACGACTAGCCGCTTTGTCCCACGCGCCCGCTGCGGTATACTGTCGGCATGCACATCATCGCCGCGGGCGCGCTCGTTTTTGCCGCCGGAACGATTTTCGGCATTTTCGGGGCGGGCGGCTCGATCCTGCTGGTTCCCATTCTCGTCTACGTTCTGAATCTTCCCGTGAAGATGGCACTGGGCATGGCGCTCCTGATGCTCGTGCTGACCGGTGGCACCGCGACGCTGACGCACGCGCGCGCGCGCAACGTCAGTTGGAAGATCGGGCTCCGCTGGGCGGCATTCGGGATGATCGGCGCATACATCGGTGGCCGTCTGGCCGAACACATCCCCGAGGAAATCCTGCTCATGTTGTTCGCGATCGTCGTGGTCGTGGCGGCGACGATGATGATCCGGCGCCGGGCGCCCGACGGGCCGCGCGTGCCGGTGACGCACATCGATATGCGCAAGGTCGTGCTGGTGGGCACGTCACTCGGTTTCTTCACCGGCCTGCTCGGCGTCGGCGGCGGCTTCCTGCTGGTGCCGGCAATGGTGCTGGCGTGCAACCTGGACGTGAAGCTGGCCATCGGCACGTCGCTGCTGGTCACCGCGCTCAATTCGCTCGGCGGGTTTCTCGGTTTCGCAGCGCACGAGCATTTTCCCGTCGGCCTCACCGCGACCGTCACCACGCTGGCGGCGGTGGGCGGTTTCGTCGGCGCGCGCCTGGCCAAGCCACTGCCCGCGCATCGCCTCCGGCCCGCGTTCGGCGTGTTCCTGCTTCTCATCGGCGCCGCCATGGCGGTGCAGAACCTGATCGAAATTCTCGGTGCCCAGTGACGGGTCCGGATTCACCGCAAGGAGACTCACGATGTTCAATCTGAAGGCCGTCCAGAACGCACTCACCGAACTGGGCTTCGATGCCTGGCTCCTGTACGATTTCCGCAGCAACAATCCGCTCGCGCTCCGCGTGATCGACCTGGACGGGAAAGGCATGAACTCCCGGCGCTTCTTCTATCTGATTCCCGCCAAAGGCACGCCGCGCAAGCTGGTTCACCGCATCGAGTCCGCGGTACTCGATCATCTCCCCGGCGACAAGATCGTCTACCTGCGCTGGCAGGAACTCGAAGCCGGCATCAAGGAACTGGTGTCGCCGTTCAAGCGTGTCGCGATGGAATACTCGCCGCGCGCAGCCATCCCCTACGTCGCGTCGGTGGACGCCGGCACGGTGGAACTCGTCAAGGGCATGGGTGTCGAGGTGGCGTCGTCGGGTGATCTGATCCAGGTCTTCGAGGCGATGTTCGACGACGACCAGTGGAAGATGCATCTGGAAGCCGACAAGCTCAACGACGGCGCCTACGAGATGGCGTGGAAGATGATCGCCGATGGCGTGCGCAAGGCGTCGCCGGTGTCGGAGGTGCAGGTGCAGCAGGCCATCATGGACTACTTCAAGCGGCACGGCATGACGACGTATCACCCGCCCATCGTCGGCGTGGGGCCGCACAGCGGCGATCCGCACTACGAGCCCGTCCCGACGCAGGACAGCCAGATCCGTGAAGGCGACTTCATACTGATCGATCTGTGGGCCAAGATGGACCGCCCGCGTGGCGTGTACAGCGATATCACCCGCGTCGGGTTCGTGGGGAATACCGTGCCCGACGAGTACACGAAGGTGTTCAAGATCGTGCAGGCCGCGCGCGACGCGGCCGTCGACTGCGTGCGCGATGCGTTCAAGGCCGGGCGGACATTGCACGGCTGGGAAGTCGACGACGCGGCCCGCAACGTGATCGAGAAGGCCGGGTACGGCAAGTACTTCGTGCACCGCACGGGGCACAGCATCGGTCAGGAAACGCACGGCAACGGCGCCAACATGGACAACCTGGAGACGCACGACGAGCGCATGGTGCTCAGGCGCACCTGTTTCTCGGTGGAGCCGGGCATCTACCTGCCGGAGTTCGGTGTGCGCCTGGAGGTGGACGTGTTCGTCGATGCGGATGGGAAGGTTCACGTGACCGGCGGGCCCCAGACCGAAGTTCTGCCCATTCTGGCGAAGTACTAAGGAGACGCAATGAGAGCTCTATTATTGTCGCTTGCGCTGGTGTTGGTGGGGACCGGTTTCGCGCCGTCCCGTGTCGACGGCGGGGAACTGCCGTACTCGGCGTGGGGATTCGATTTCTCACTCACACTGCCCGGGACCCCCGATGAAATATTCGGCGCGATCACCGGAGACATCAGCGGCTGGTGGGATCATTCCTTCTCGGGCAAGCCGGCGCGGCTCTTCATCGAGCCGAAGGTCGGCGGCGGTTTCTACGAGTACTTCGACGACAAAGGCAACGGCGTGCGCCACGCGACGGTGACGTACGTCGACCGCCCGAAGGCCCTGCGCATGGAGGGGCCGCTGGGACTGGCCGGCAACGCATTCGTCGGCGTGTACACCTACACCTTCGAAGCGCTGGGTGCGGACTCGACGACGCTCAAGCTCGATGTGCAGGCCGCGGGACACCTGGAGCCGGGCTGGGACGCCGTGGTCGAGCGCGTGTGGCGTCACTTTCTGATCGAGCAGTTTCAGCCATACATCGAGTCGGGGGCCTACCGGAGCAAACAGTGAGCGCGCCGGATGCGTCCGCGTTTGCGCGGCGGCTGGCGGCGTCCGGTGAGGCGCTGGTCGCGCTGGTGGCTGACGTCGACCGCGACGAGGCCGTATGGCGGCCAGCCGCCGGCAGGTGGTCCATCCTCGAAATCGTCGGACATCTGGTGGATGAGGAACGCCATGACTTCCGTCAGCGGCTACGGTTGCTGCTCGCCGATCCCGCGCGCGTGTGGCCGCCGATCGATCCGGAAGGCCTGGTGCGCTCCAGCAATTTCAACGCGCGCGAGTTGAACGACCTGGCCGGCGAGTTTGTCGCGGAGCGCGAACAGTCGGTGGAATGGCTGGCGTCACTCGTCACACCGGACTGGGAGCACGCCTGCACGCACCCGACGGCGGGCGTGCTCACCGCGGCGGGCCTGCTGCACGCGTGGGCCGCGCACGATCTGCTGCATCTGCGTCAGCTCACCGCCGTTCGCTTTGCCCGTCTGCAATCCCTGGCCGCGCCGGCCGCGCTCGACTACGCGGGCACGTGGTAGCGGCGCGACGTGACCATGTTCGACTATCAGGAAAACAGCCGCTTCTTTGCGCAGCTCCCCGACGGCGCGGAGGAGGCTGCGACCCGCGACCTCGAGGCGCTGGGCGCCACCGACATCAAGCCGGCTTATCGTGGTCTCCACTTCTCCGCCACGCCGGAAGCGCTGTATCGCATCACGTACTGCGCGCTCACGATCACGCGCGTGCTCGCGCCGCTGATTCACTTCCAGTGCCACTCGGCGGAGTATCTGTACAAGCGCGTCCAGTCGATCGACTGGACGAGCATGTTCAAACTCGAAAACACGTTCGCGGTATTCGCGACGGTTTCCAACAGCGCCATCCGTCATTCGCAGTTTGCCGCGCTCACGGTGAAGGACGCCATCGTCGACCAGTTTCGTGATCGCACCGGCGGCCGTCCCAACATCGACACGCTCCAGCCCGATGTGTGGATCAATCTGTACCTGCACGCCAACCACGCCACCATCAGCCTGGATGTCTCGGGAGGGTCGATGCACCGGCGCGGTTATCGCGCGGAGTCGGTCGAGGCGCCGATGCAGGAAACGGTTGCCGCGGCGATTATCGCGATGTCGGGCTGGGACGGCGAGACCCCGTTGTGGGATCCGATGTGCGGTTCGGGCACGCTGTTGTGCGAAGCGCTGCTGCGCTACTGCCGGGTGCCGTCGGGGCTGTTGCGCGAGCGAATCGGCGTGACCTTTCTGCCCGACTTCGATGCGTCGTTGTGGAAGGACGTGCGCGCGGCCGCGGACGGCGGCGTGCGCGAACTCCCCGCGGGATTGATTCGCGGCAGCGACGCCGACGAGACCGCGGTGCGGGCGGCGCGTGCCAACCTCGCGCGGCTGCCGGGCGGACGGGCGGTCAAACTGGAGCGCCGCCGCTTCGAGGACGTCGAACAGATCGAGGGCGCAACCATTGTATGCAATCCTCCCTACGGGGTCCGCATCGGACGCCGCGATGCGATGCCCGACTTCATTCGTGGCTTCGGCGACTTCCTCAAACACCGCTGTGCCGGGTCGACCGCATACATTTATTTCGGAAACCGCGAACTCGTAAAGAGCATTGGCCTGCGACCGGCCTGGCGCAAGCCGCTCGCGAATGGCGGACTCGATGGTCGGCTTTTGAAACTGGAAATGTTCCAGGGTCCCCGAGCCTGATCGCCCGCGGTTGCGCCCGGACGCAATCCGTGAGAAAATAGTCCATAACCCACCTGCTTGTCCGGGTCCCGAATTAGTCGTTCAACGCTCCATCGAGGAGGCAGCCGTGCTAAGAGCGAAACCGCATTTTCGCGCTCCCATCTCCATTGCCTTTGCCGTCTTGTCCGTGCTCGCCGTTTGCGCGGGCCCGGTGTCCGCCGCTCCGCGCCACGAACGACCGCCGCTGACCGACGGGTCACCCAAGGGGGTCAACCTTCTCGGAGAGACGGTGTTCGATTGTGGGACCTACAAGGGCAACGAGAGCGAGCACGTGTGGCGACGTGCGCTGAACGACCGGGTGCAGACCGAGGTGCGCAAGGGCGAACGGCCGGTCGCGTTTCCGCTGGACTACGTGTACAACGACGTCTGGATCATCGAAGACGACGGCACGCTGACGTTCAGCGGGACCAACGCCTTCGACACCCCGGCGAAGACGTTTGAGTTCACGCCCACCGGTGGCGGCGTCTACAACATCGCCGAGGTTACTTACGCGTATGACGCAACTCTAGGGACGGCCATCTTCCCGGGCGACGACGGAGCGGTGCTCACCAACCTGCAGTTCAACTTCTCGTTCGGGGGCGGCAACTGGAACCAGATGTACGTGAGCGGCAACGGCGGTGTCGCCTTCGGCGGTCAGCTCAACCCGTCCGGTTATTTCGACAACGCCGACTTCTTCAACAGCACGCCCAAGATCACGCCCTATCACATGGACCTCAACCCGGCGCAGGCCGGGGGCGTCTACGTGAAGAGCGAGGCCACCAAGATCACCGTGACCTGGAGCGGGGTGCCCGAGTACGGCACCAGCACGTTCAACACATTTCAGCTCGTGCTCTACAACACGGGTGTGTTCCGCTTCACGTACCTCGGTATCGGCTCGACCACGCAGAGCGGCGGCACGCCGATCACGATGGGCTTCCATCCCGGCGGAAATCCCTCGCTCGAGTACCTGTCGTACTCGGCGGGGTTGCCCCACGTGACGGGCGCGGGCGCGGGCGCCTACGAGGACTACTACAGCTACGCCAATCCGCTGGTAAACGAAGTCGCGCTGTTCCAGCGCTTCTACCAGCAGTATCCCGACGATTTCTTCCAGCTCGTGTTCTTTACCAACTTCGCGCAGACCATGGGTGGCTTCGCCAACGAGCAGAACATCGCCAATGACGTGACCGGCATCGGCCTTCCCATTTTCGACAGCAGCACGCAATACGGGAGCAACGGCGTGCTCGAGAGCCGCTGCAACATGAACCAGTTGAATGCGTGGGCAATCGATCCCACCAACCGGTTCTTCTCCAAGGGCAACAACTTCCTCACCATCATGGGGCAGGAGGCCGGCCACCGCTGGGGCGCGTTTACGCTGTTTGACGACGGATTCGGCGGGAGCAATTTGATCCTCGGGCGCAGCGACGCGCACTGGAGCTACTACACCGACGTCGACCACAGTTCGCTGGAAGGCGGCAACTGGGAACTGGTGTCGGGCAGCAACTACACCTGCCCGACGCAGGTGGACTACTTTTCCGAACTGGACGAGTACCTGTTCGGCCTGCGGCTTCCCGAAGAGGTGAAGGATTTCTTCTACCTCTCCAGTGCGTCCAACAACACGTCGACCGCGCGCTCGGTGGGGACGCCGGTGCAGGGCGCCAACGCCACCGGGACATACGTCCCGGTCACGGTGGAGGACATCATCGCGTACGAAGGCGCGCGTACACCCGTCGAGCCCAGCGAGCAGCACGACCTGCGCCAGGGTTTCATCCTGCTGGTCAAGGCGGGCACCACGCCCACGCAGGCGCAGCTCGACCAGATCGCCGGTTTCCGCTCGGCGTGGGAGGACGATTTTGAGAAGTCGTGCGACGGCCGTCTGGCCTGCAACACGAGCATCACGCAGACCTTCGACGTGGCCGGCCTGTGCGGGCACGTCTACGACATGCTGACCGACCAGATCATCGATGAATTCACGGCCCACTCGCTGGAGCGCGGGTTCGACCAGCACGTGCCGGAGGGCGGACGCTACTTCTTCCGCTACATGGCGAATGCGCTGTCGGGGCCGGACGAGCACGCGACGGTGGTGTTCGAAGCCCCCGGCTACGAACCGGACACGCTCGAGATCGATCTGACCTACGGCAACGACGTGTGCGTCAACGTCCAGCTGTTGCCGGTGCAGACCGGGGTTGGCGAAACACCGCGCGCGGCGGCGACCGAGCTCCTGCCGAATCACCCGAATCCGTTCAACCCGTCGACCACGATCCAGTACGAGCTGGCGGCGGCGAGCGACGTGCGGCTCGTGGTGTTCGATGCGGCCGGTCGCCAGGTGCGCCGGCTGGTTGAGACGCGCGAGGGCGCGGGGCCGCACCGGATCATCTTCGACGGCCGCGACGACGCAGGCCGCCCGATGGCGAGCGGCGTCTACTTCTATCGGCTCGAAGCAGGAACCACCACGCAAACGCGCAAGATGGTGTTGTTGAAATAATCCGCGTACGGGATGAGGCAATGAATGTCGCCGCGAGCGGGCGGCGGGATTTCCGACGCGATTTCACGAGGCGCGCTTCCAACCATCGCGCGCGAAGTGCCTGAGCGGAGGAAACCGCCGGACGCGAGCCAACACCTGCGCAGGCACCGCTGTTACAGCGGTGGATTTCTTGCCACCCGCGCGGGTCCGGTAATTGACAACGCGCCGGGTGCGGTCACACACTGGTGGCATGATCCGTGTCACGCCGCGTATCTCGATCGACGAGAGCGAAATCGAGCTGTCGTTCGTGCGCTCGTCGGGGCCGGGCGGGCAGAACGTCAACAAGGTGGCGACGGCGGTGCAACTGCGCTTTGATGTTGCGCACTCGCTGGCGCTGTCCGACGCCGTTCGTGCCCGGCTCGTCGCGAAGGCGGGGGGCAAGGTCACGCGCGACGGGGTTCTGATCCTCACCGCGCGGCGCTTCCGGACCCAGGAACGCAATCGGGCCGACGCCATCGAGCGCCTGGTGGAACTGATTCGCGCCGCCGCCGAGCCGCCCCGCCCCCGCCGCAAGACCCGCCCCACCCGTGCCTCCAAAGAGCGCCGCGCCGACGTCAAGCGCCGCCGCTCCGCCACCAAACGCCTGCGGGGCAAGGTGACTCCGGGCGGCGACTGAGTGCCTGCAAGCCGCCCCCCCGGTGTGGTAGTCTTGTTGCCATCCTGACTGGCGGACCATGCAGCGATCATTTCCAAAAAATCTGGACTCGCTCGAGCCGCTGTTCACGTTTGTCGGCGACTTTGCGGGCCGGAACCGGCTTGAAGAGGGCGTTGTATTCGCGGTGAATCTGGCGGTTGAGGAACTCTTCACCAACATGGTCAAATATGGAGGTGGGGCGGACGCGGTCTCGGTGGATCTCGATGTTCGCGGCCGGGAACTGGTGGTCCTCTTGGTTCACCCCGGCGCCGATGAGTTCGACCCGACGTCTGCCGGCGAGGTGGACACGGACCGGTCGCTCGACGAACGGGTTCCGGGTGGCATCGGGCTGCATCTGGTGCGCCGGGTCATGGACACCGTCACGTACGAACACCGCGACGGAGCCGCGCAGATCCGGCTCACCAAGCATCTGGGAGGCAGTTGATGTTCGACATTCGGCAAGGGCCCGGCGGCGAAGTTCTTCTTTCGGGGCGTCTCGATGCGGCGCAGGTGGAGCGCGTTCGGGACGTGCTGAAGGATGTGCAGGGACCCTGCGTGGTGGATTTTGCGGCGCTCGATTATATCTCGAGCGCCGGAATGGGTGTGCTGCTCGGGGCCCAGAAGCGGCTGTCCGGGTCGGGTCAGGCGCTCAAACTGATCAACATGAACAAGCATATCCGGGAGATCTTCCGGATCGCCGGATTTGACAAGGTGTTCCTTATCGAATAGGCAGGCCGCCTGTGATCTCACCTTACCCGCATTATCCCGCCAACTTTTCACCCCCGGCGGTTGTATGTCCTCAGTGAACGCCCAGCACGACGTTGACCTGGTCCGGGATTGCCTCTCGGGAAACCAGCGGGCCTTCGAAGCGCTGGTCCGGAAGTACGAGAAGCCCCTCTATAATGTGGCGTTTCGGATGCTCCGCGACCGGGATGATGCCATGGACGTCGTGCAGACCGTATTCGTCAAGGCGTACGAAAAGCTCGGTTCGTTCGACCCGAAACGGGAATTCTTCAGCTGGATTTACCGGATCGCGATCAACGAATCGATCAACGCCTCCAACCGGACCAAACGGATGGACGAATACGAGAGCGGAGTGACCGCGGCGCTTCCGCCGAGCCAGGAGGCCCGGCGCCATGAAGAGATTCTGAGCGAGGAAATCGAAAGGGCGATTGCGGTGCTGAAACTGGACTATCGGATGGTAATCGTGCTGAAACACTTTCACGACTTCTCCTATCAGGAGATGGCCGAGGTCCTCGGCATCGAGGAAAAGACCGTGAAGTCGCGTCTGTTTTCCGCCCGCCAGCAGCTCAAAGACATCTTGTCGTCGAGGGGAGTCGAGCGATGATCGATCCAAAATACGTCGAGTTGATGAATCTGGAGCTGGACGGGAAGGCCTCCACCGCCGAGCGCGAGACGCTGCGCCGGTATCTGGAGGGGCACGCCGAGGCGGCCTCGCACTATGCCGATCTGTCCCGGATCGCGCGCCGGCTCGACGCCCATCAACTGATCGATGCGCCTGCCGAGATGCATCCTCGGATCATCGCGGCCGTGGATATGGCTCACCCCCCGGTGTCCGAAACCGGGTTCCTGGGATGGCTTTCGGGCGCGTTCCGGGTTCGTCCCGGCCGCCTGCTGCCCACGTTTGCGCTGGGCCTCGCGACGGGTGTTTTCCTCCTCGCCGCCATTCAGTTTGGCCGGTCGGGCGCATGGGAGTTCTCTCGCGCCGTCGACCCGAATCTGGTTTCCGGCAGCATGGCTCCGGTCCCGCATGCCCCGCTCGTGGGTGTGATCCACCTCGATGCCGCGGCCGACGGCGCGGGCGGAATCGTGCAAATATATACAGATAATGATGTTACGGTAATCAGGGCCCATCTGGAGACCGCCGCGCCGGTGGACTGGACGCTGGACTTCGGTTCGGTGGTTTCGGCCAACCGGATGGTCGTACCGTCAGGGTCCGCCACCAATTTTGGCGCTTCCCTGGGTGAGGTCCATGCCCGGCACGCCGGGACGGGAGATTATCAGTTTGTTCTGTCGGGGCGTGTCGACCCGGTGGATTCCATTGTCCTGAAAGTCGTTGAAGATGGCCAGGTGGTCGCCGAACGGCCCGCCGCGCCTGTCAATTAGATAGAGCCGTTCGGACCCGGGCCGCACTTCGACCTCCTCGCGCACCAACTTCCGAGCCCGGTCATTTGTATTCCTAGCAGTTCAGAGTCAGTTCGCTGTCGTCCCCCAACTGCCCTGGAGGTAGTCCCATGTCAAGGAAGTCCACGACCCTGCTAATCGCCGTGAGTGTGGTGGTCATTGGTGCTGTTGCGTTCTTCTCGACCAACCGCAACGAGACGCCGACGACCGAAGCCCTGACGGGCGCCATCGGTACCGTCGACAAGTACCGGTCCGAGCAGATCACGCCGTCCGATGTCGTCATCGATGGCCAGAATGCCTCGGATGACATTATTGCCGAATGGCTCAACGAGCCGGCCACGCTGGAAGAGCTTTCCACCATCTTTGGCCGTTGCTCGGCGCAGGAGCGCCTGAAGTTCTTCGAGCGCGCGACGCCGCAGCAGGCTGCCGCGATTCTCGAGCGTGCCACCCCGGTCGAGCGTGCGAGCCTTCTGGGACGCAGCACGCCGGAAGAGCGCGCGGCGATTCTCGCCCGCATGGATGTCAACGAGCGGACGCAGGCGTTGCAGCGTGCCGGTGTTGAGCCCGCGGCCTATGAGCGTGCCTCGGTTCAGGAGCGCGCGCAGATGCTGGATCGCATGTCGGTTGAAGAGCGCGCCGCCGCGTTCAACCGCGCCACGCCGGAAGAGCGCGTCGCGATGCTGGGCCGCGCCGACGTGAACGAGCGCGTGAAGATGTACGAACGCGCCACGCCGGCCGAACGTGCCTCCATCCTGGGTCGCTCGACCCCGGCCGAGCGCGTGAGTTTGTTCGAGCGCGCCACGCCGACTGAGCGTGCGAGTGTGTTCAACCGGATGTCCGTCGGAGGACGCGCCGCCATGCTGGATCGTGCGAGCGCCGCCGACCGCGCCGCCATCTACGAGCGCGCCAGCGTTTCGGAACGCGCGAGCATCCTCGAGCGCGCGAATGCGGCCGACCAGGCTGCGTTGCTGGGCCGCTCGACGCCGGAAGAGCGCGTCGCGATGTTCGGACGTTGCACGCCGGAAGAGCGGTCGTCGGTCCTGTCCAGGGCCAACGTCACGCCGGCTGACTTCGAGCGCATGAACGTGCAGCAGCGCGCCGAGGTGCTGGGCCGTCAGACGTCGCAGGCCACGATCTACAATCGCAGCACGCCGGAAGAGCGCGTCGCCCTGCTCGGCCGTTGCGAGCCTGCCGAGCGCGCGATGGTGCTCGGCCGCGCCACTCCGCAGCAGAAGGCCGATTTCCTCGGCCGCGCGCCGGAGCTGGAGCGGACGCAGATCTTCGAACGTACGATTGCCAACGTGGGCGAGCGCACCAGCATGACCAACATGGAGAGGTCCTCGGATCTGGAGCGCTCGAGCGCGACGGGCGAGTAAACGCTCACGACTCTTACGACACCTCCTCAGGACAGCGACACCCGGGGCGTCACGGCGAACAACCGTGGCGCCCCGAATGCTTTTCCGCTAGACTGTCCCGGCGACTGGCGGGGGAGCCGGAAGCGCCGAACTCATGCGCCCCACAAGATTCGGAATCCTCCTGGCGATGCTGCTCGTCGCCGCGCTTCCCGTGCGGTCGCGCGCGGACCTCGGTTTTCAATCCGTCGAGACCCCGACCTTGCGGGTCGTCTACTACAGCCCCGAGCACGCGTACATCGTCCCGCATCTCGCGCGCTGTTTCGAGAACTCCATGGGGTTCTACAATCGCTTCATGGGATACGTGCCGTACGAGCACGTCACCATTCTCCTGCAGGACTTCGACGACTACGGATACGCCGGCACGTCGACCATCCCCAACAACTACATCACGCTCGGCATCGAGCCGTTCGAATACGTCTACGAAACCTGTCCGACCAACGAGCGCTTCAACTGGGTGATCAGCCACGAGCTGTTCCACGTGGTGGCGTCGGAAAAGGCGTCCCACATCGACCGCGTATGGCGCGGGCTGTTTCAGGGCAAGGTGCTCGCCGACTCCGATAACCCCGAGTCGATGCTCTATTCGTACCTCACCAGCCCGCGCCGCTTCGCGCCCCGCTGGTACCACGAGGGCATCGCGGTGTTCATCGAGACCTGGCTCGCCGGTGGCATCGGCCGCTCGCTGGGTGGCTACGACGAGATGGCGTTTCGCGCGATGGTGCGCGACCACGCGTACTTCTACGACCTCGTCGGCCTCGAGTCGGAAGGCACCACGAGCGATTTCCAGATCGGGCAGAATTCGTATCTATACGGCACGCGCTTCATGTCGCATCTGGCGGTGAAGTACGGGCCCGACAAGGTCATCCAGTGGGTCAACCGCACCGACGACTCCAAAGCCTACTACGCGAGCCAGTTCAAGCGGGTGTTCGGGACGTCGCTGGATGACGAGTGGGGCGCGTGGATCGAGTTCGAGCACGCGTGGCAGGACAGCAATCTGGCGGCGATCCGTGAGTACCCGGTCACGAAGGAGCGCGTCGCGTGTGAACGCGCGCTGGGTTCGGTGTCGCGCGGTTTCATCGACCACCAGAGGAACCGGTTGCTGGTGGCGGTCAACTATCCCGGGGAGTTCGCGCACGTTGCGTCCATCGACATCGCCACAGGCAAGATCGAGAAGATCCACGGCGTGCAGACGCCTGCGCTGTACTACGTGACCTCACTCGCATTCGACGAGGCATCCCGCAAGCTCTTCTATACCACCAACAACGGCAAGCACTGGCGCGATCTGAACGCGCTGGATATCGACTCCCGCACGTCGACGCGACTGATCACCGACTGCCGCATCGGTGACCTCGCGTACAGCGCCGCCGACAGCGTACTGTGGGGCGTGCAACACCACAACGGGTTCTCGACGCTGGTGCGCATCTCGCCGCCCTACGATCAGTGGCACTGCATTCTGCCGGTAATGGATTTCAAGTACGGGACGGATATCTTCGACGTGGATGTGTCACCCGACGGCAAGACGCTCACTGCGGCCATGCTGGAGATCACCGGAGCCGTCAAGCTGGTGAGCCTCGATGTCGCGAGTCTCATGCGTGGCGACGCGGGCTACAGCGTCCTGTATGAGTTCGACAAGACCGCGCCCGCCAACTTTGTGTTTACGGCCGACGGCAGTCACCTGTACGGCG
>DASUGO010000044.1:0-4464 GCA_036273975.1 Candidatus Krumholzibacteriia bacterium | reverse complement strand
CCAGCTCGTTGGCGAGTTCCGCATTGTAGCGCGTCACGAAGAGTTCCACGGTGAAATCGCCGTCGCGGTCGAACGCGATCTCGCGCAGCAGCAGGTAGCGCAGCGCGTCGGCGCCAAAGAAGCCCGCCAGGTCGATCGGGTCGACGATGTTGCCGATGGTCTTGCTCATCTTCTCGCCGCGGTTGTACACGAAGCCGTGGCCGAAGACGCTCTTCGGCAGTTCCACATCGGCGGCCATCAGCATCGCGGGCCAGATCAGGCAGTGGAAACGCGTGATGTCCTTGCCGATGATGTGCACGTCGCACGGCCAGTAACGCCGGAACTTCGCGTCGTCGCCGCCCCCGAAACCGAGCGCCGAAATATAATTGATCAGCGCGTCGAACCAGACGTACACCACCTGCTCGGGCGCGATCGGCAACGGCACGCCCCACGACTTCCCCGAGCGCGACACACTGATGTCCTCGAGGCCGGACTCGATGACCTTCAGAATTTCATTGCGGCGCATGTCGGGCCGGATGAAATCGGGGTCGTCGATGATGCGCTGCTTCAGGCGATCGCTGAACTTCGACAGCGCGAAGAAGTAATTCTTCTCTTCGATGCGCGCCGGCACCGTCTTGTGGCGCGGGCACCTGCCGTCGACCAGGTCCTTCTCGACCTTGAACTCCTCGCATCCTTCGCAGTACAGGCCCGCGTACATCCCCTCGAAGATGTACCCGTTGTCGTGAATCTTCTGAAAGAGTGCCGACACCGCGCGCTTGTGCGCCGGGTCGGTGGTGCGGATGAACTGGTCGTGCGAGATGTGCAGCGTCTTCCACGTGCGCTCGAACAGCGGCGCCATCTCGTCGGTGTAGGCCTGCGGCTCCTTGCCGAGGTTGCGCGCCTCGCGCTCGACGTTGGTGGAGTGCTCGTCGGTACCCATCAGGAAATACGTGTCGAAGCCAGCCAGCCGCTTGTAGCGGGCCAGACAGTCGGCGCCGATCTTTTCATACGCCGTGCCCAGATGGGGACGCGCGTTGACGTAGTCGATCGCAGTGGTCAGGTAGAAAGTCGGTTTCACGGAAGTTCTGGATTCCACGGTGGACGAGCCGATAGACTGTAGCACCCCTTCGCGGGGATCGCAAGTAGCACTAAGGAGTTAGCGCGTATGAACTGGCTGTCCGATCCGCAATTCTGGGTGGCCCTCGCCACCCTGACCGCCCTCGAGATCGTCCTCGGGATCGACAACATCATTTTTATTGCGATCCTGTCGTCCAAACTGCCCCAGCACCAGCAGGGGCGGGCCCGGTTTGTCGGCCTTGCCATCGCGATGCTGACCCGCGTGGGGCTCCTGTTCTCGCTGACCTGGATGATGAAGCTGACCGCACCGCTGTTCACCGTACTCGCCCGGGAGATCTCCGGCCGGGACCTGATCCTGATCGCCGGCGGGCTGTTTCTGCTGGCCAAGAGCACCCTCGAGATTCACGAGAAGCTGGAGGGCGCCCCCGAGCACGCCCGCGGGCGGGCAGCGGTGAGGGCGTTCGGCATGGTGGTGTTCCAGATCGTGCTGCTCGATATCGTTTTCTCGCTCGACTCGGTGATCACGGCCATCGGGCTGTCCAACCACCTCGGCGTCATGGTGACCGCGGTGGTCGTGGCGGTCATCTTCATGATGGCGTTTTCAGGCTCGATCAGCCGGTTTGTCGACCGGCACCCGACCATCCGCATCCTCGCGCTGAGCTTTCTGCTGCTGATCGGCGTGTCGCTGGTGGGTGAGGGCCTCGACTTCCACATCCCCAAGGGCTACATCTACTTCGCGATGGCCTTCTCCGTGCTGGTCGAGACGCTGAACCTGCGCGTGCGCAAGACGGGTGAACCCGTCGCGCTGCACGGCGCCATCGAGGAACTGAAGCAAGAGCCGTAGCGGGGCGGGGTGGGCACCCCGGCGCCAGCGGGCAAACCCCGGCTATTCGAGGTCGTCTTTCCTGCTCTGCGGCCATCTGGCGAGGGCGAACCCGGTGAGCAGCCCCACGACGAAAACGATCAGAACCAGGAGCAGCGTGGAGATTTCCTGATCCCACGAGAGGAACTTGACCGGAATGGGTCTCGAATTCTGCACCATCACGACACCGAGCAACGTCGCCACGACCAGCAAGAGACCCAGTTTGACTTCCCGCATGACACCCTCCTGCGCGACTACTTGATTGTGGGGGCGCCGATCAGGCCGCCCGACAGGATACACTGCATGGCTTCTTCCACCGTCCACCCGGGATCGCGCGTGTCGCTCTCGCGCACGAAGTATACAAAACCGGACGTCGGATTGGGCGGCGTCGGTACATAGATCTTCAGGTAGGTCTCGTTGTCCGTCTCGGACAGCACCGACCCGGTGACGAACCCCACCTGCCACATCCCCGGGAACGCGTACGGCACCAGAATCGGCCGCCGGAAGATCTGCTTCTCCGGCAGTCCGAGCGTCCCCGACAGCTGCTTGCCAATCCGGTACGCGGTGTTGATGATCGGAATGCGCCCGGTGAGACTCTCCACTCCCTCCATGATCCGCCGCCCGACGAAATTACTGACGACCAGCCCGAAGAGGTACAGGATCACGAGCATCAGCACGATGCCCAGGCCCGGGAAGCGGATGTGCAGCGTCTTGTCGACCAGCCCGACCAGACGGCGGTCGACGAAACCGTACAACAGGTAAACCGCGAACGCGGGCAGGGCGATGGGAATCAGGGCCAGTGTGCCGCGAAGGATGAAGCGGCGGATGTGGGCGAGCAGGCGCGCCGGATGCGGCGGGCGGGGAGTCTGCGCCGGAATGGGCTCGGTGTTCATCGCGCATCACTCTACCACGGGCTCGTGCGGAGTGTTAATGTCTTCTTCTCTATGCCGGTTGTGTGGCAATGGATCGCGTTTCACGCGCTGCTGGCGGCCGCGTTGTGGGTGGACCTCGGTGTCGTCCACCGCCGGCCGGAGGCCGTCTCCACGCGCCGGGCGCTGTCGTGGGTGGGCGTGTGGGTGGCGCTGGCGTTCCTGTTTGCGCTCGGCATCAATTTCATTCGCGGCCACCACACCGCCGCGACGTTCATCACCGGCTACGTGGTGGAGCTGTCGCTCAGCGTCGACAATCTGTTTGTCTTCTACCTGATCTTTCAGTACTTCCACGTCCCGCGCGAGTTCGAACACCGCATTCTGTTCTGGGGAATCATCGGCGCGCTGATCACCCGGCTCGGGTTCATCCTGACCGGCGTCGCACTGCTGCACCGGTTCGAGTGGCTGACGTGGGTGCTCGGTTCGTTCCTCGTGATCACCGCGGTCCGCATGATGTTCTCCGGCGAACGCCAGGTTCACCCGGAGCGCAACCCGGTCTTCAAGCTGCTGCGCCCGTTCATGGGAACGCCCTCCTACGACTCGGGGCGCTTCTTCATGCGCGAGGGTGGGCGCCTCTTGATCACGCCCGCGCTGGTGGTGTTGCTGGTCATCGAGACCACCGACATCGTGTTCGCGGTGGACTCGGTGCCGGCCATCCTCGCCATCACGACCGACCCGTTCATCGTGTACACGTCCAACGCGCTCGCCATCCTGGGTCTGCGGTCGCTGTACACCGTGATCGGGCGGCTCATCGTGACGTTCGAGTTCCTGCACCACGGGCTGTCCGTGATTCTCGCGTTCATCGGCGTAAAGATGCTGATCTCGGAGTGGTACACGATCCCGGTGGGGATCACGCTGGGCGTCGTGCTGGCGGTGCTGGCATCGGCGCTCTTGTTTTCGATGTGGGCGCGACGCGGCACCTCACGGCGCGACGACTGAGGGCGCAGTGCGCGGCGGCGTCCGCACGCCGCCGCACCTACGCGCAACCTACTCTTTTTCTCCGGCCAGGAATACCGTTTCACCCGCGCGGATGGTTTCGAGCACGCGTATCTCCCGCGTGTCCACCGCACCAACCGGGTTATGGTCGAAGATAACGAAGTCCGCCGGCTCCCCCTTCGCGATGCGGGCCGTCTGCGCGGAATCCGGCATCAGCGCCGCCAGCGCGGCGGTGGCCTGACTCTCCTCGCTGACGTCGGCATACCCCGGCAGCAGCGCGCGGTCCTTGAGGTCGATCATCAATGTGAGCGGACCCGCGTGACGGTCGTGCATCTGTTCGTACGTGCCGATGTCGAAGACGCGGCCGTCCTTCACCGCAAACGCGGATACCGTCGGGGTGGTGGCGTCCATCGTGACGATGGTACCGCCGTGGTAGATCGCGCTCGCGGTTTGTTCGGGCGAGGGCTCCTTCGCGCATCCCAGCAGCGCCAACGCCAGCAGAATGACCGACGTTCGTCTCATGATCATTGTCTCCGTGTCTCTTTTGAGGTTATTGCAGCCGTTTGAGTTTCAAGAACAGATCCGCCAGCGCCCCGTCGATGTTGGCATTGGCAAAAAACACCTGGCCGCGCGTCTCCTGCACCAGCTCGATGGCGCGCGGAAGGCTGGTGCGGCCCCACA
>DASUGO010000043.1:0-7742 GCA_036273975.1 Candidatus Krumholzibacteriia bacterium | reverse complement strand
CCTGCCTACGTACTCTTCTCATTCGGCAGGCTTCGCTCAGGATTACCCACTGGAAATTGAATACTCCAGGAGGGCTTCCCTGATTTCACCCGATTTTCCACCAGCGGTCTCCCGCTGGCGCTGCATTTGAGCGTGTACCTCGCGATGGCAATTTGCGCGTGGGACGCTCCTTGATACAGCCGCATGCTCTACCATTGAGCTACCGAGGAACCCTAGGACGCAGATTACTTGGTCGCCGGTTTGTTGTCAACTCCCTAACCCCTTTCCTCAGAACATTTTGCCTGTGAGGTCAGCAGTCCCGTGCGGCGCCAGTCGCGTTCCCCTTTGATTCCGACGACGCGATTTGCCGCGTGGAACGCGGCCCGCATAGTCAGCAGGCCGTCCGCTCCCGCCCCCCCCCGGGGGGGCGGGAAAATGTCACAAAAGAACATAACCAGCCGCTCAACTTCCCATCATACCGTCACTTCCCTCCTCGACTCCCCTTTTTGTGCCCTGTGGATATGTGCTATCATTAAAGTCCTGTATCTCGAAAACCCTTTGCCCCACCGAACCGGCCAATTTCTGGGCGGCTCCTGGGGAGTATTGTTGGAGTCGTCTAGATGCCGATCAAGATCCTCGTGGTCGACGACGAGCCCGATCTGGAACAGCTCGTTCGTCAGAAGTTTCGTCGCGCCATCCGGGACAACGAATTCGCCTTCGCGTTCGCGCGCAGCGGGCGCGATGCGATGGACCAACTCCGCGCCAGCGGCGATGTCGATGTCGTATTAACGGACATCAACATGCCCGAGATGGATGGCCTGACGCTCCTCGGCGAGATCGAGGGGCTCCAGGCCGAATCACTCAAAGCGGTGGTGGTCTCCGCCTACGGTGATATGGACAACATCCGTGTGGCGATGAACCGCGGGGCGTTTGACTTCGTCACCAAGCCCATCAATCTGGACGACCTCGAGCTGACCATCCAGAAGGCGCTCAAGGAAGTGTCGGCCATCAAGGTGGCGCTCCACACGCGCGACAAGCTCATCGCGATCGAGAAGGAGCTCAACGTCGCCGCGGAAATTCAGATGTCGATGCTCCCCACGGAGTTCCCCCCGTTTCCGGACCGGACGGAATTCGACGTCTTTGCCCGTATGGTCCCCGCGCGCGAGGTGGGCGGCGACCTGTACGACTTCTTCCTGGTGGACGAGCACCGGGTGGGCTTCCTGGTCGGCGACGTCTCCGGCAAGGGCACGCCGGCCGCGCTCCTGATGGCGATCTCGCGCACGCTGCTGCGCGGCTCCGGTCACGAAGGGCTCTCGGCCGATGCCGTCATCGCCGAAGCCAACCGGATTCTCGCGGTGGACACGCTGCCGCACATGTTTGTGACCGTTTTCTACGCCATCCTCGACACCCGGACCGGGGTCATGGAATTTTGCAATGCGGGCCACAATAATCCCAACATTGTGTCCGCTGACGGTGTACGTCCGCTTGAGGCCGGCGGTGGGCTGCCGGTGGGTGTGATGGAGGACTATCCGTACACCCGGGGTGAAGTGACCCTGCGGCCGGGGGATACGGTGTTCATCTATTCCGATGGCGTCACCGAAGCCTTCGACGCAGAGGGGAACGAATTCGAGGAGGAGAGACTGGAAGCCGTCCTCCGTGACAAAGCCGGTGCATCTCTGGAAGGGATCGTCGGCGGCGTCATTGAGGCCGTGCAAGCGTTCGCGACCGGTGTGGAGCAGTCAGACGACATTACGTGCCTGGCGCTGCGTTACACCGGGGTATAGAGGGCAATGTTACCGCGCGATTTGTCGCGCGGACTTAGGAGAGATCATGCTGGCATCACTGAATCGCACCATCCGAACCTCCGCCGCCATTGCGCTTGTTGCGCTGCTGGCCGCGGGCTGTGAAAGAGACAATCCCGTCGCGACGTCGTCCTCGTTCGAGACGCCCGGCCTGGCGCCGGCGCTGACGACGAGCTTCGTCTCGACCGACGTCGTCATCAATTACTACGCCGTGCACTTCAACGGCCGCACCTACGCGGACGGCAAGACCACGTTCTCGTACACGGTCACCGGCACCGGCGTGGATCCGTCGCTGAGTCACTTCGCGGTGGAACTGCCGGCCTGCGCGGGCGCGCCTGTGGCGTACAGCCCGACTGGCTCGGCCAACATCAATACCAACCAGAGCACCGGTATCTACGGTCTCGAGTGGCACCTGTCGGTGGCCAAGGACAACCTGGCGGGGCGCACGTACACGATGACGTTCAACGGTGACGTGGCGCTCGGTATCGTGCGCGCCGAAGTCCAGACCGAGGGCGGCGCGTCGGCCGTCGGCAGCGTGTTCGGCCCGTGCGCGGGCAGTCACATCACCGGCAAGGTATTCGTCGACGCCGACAAGACCGGCACCCTCACCAACGGCGAGGCCGGCATTGCGAACGTTACCGTGATGGTTTCCAACGGTTCGTCGTCGGTCACGGCGCTTACCGATGCCAGCGGCGACTACGACTTCCTGGTGGCGAATGGCTCGTACACGCTGAGCGTTCCGGCCGCGACGGCCGCGACCGACTTCAACGAAGATCTGTACGCGTCGTTCAGTGCCTTCAGCGCGACGTCGCTGCCGGTATCCGTCAGCGGCAGCAATTCGCCCAACCACAACTTCGCGTTTTCGCCGCAGTCGGACAACCTGAAGACGGCTATCGAAACCGGCGTGATCCTGACCGATGGCAAGGACGTGCGCTTCTGGAAGTCCGAGCTGAAGTCGGCGATCACCGGTGGCGGTCAGCACACTTATACCGCCGCGCAGGTGACCACCTGGGTGCAGCAGATCCAGGCCTTCGGTCTGGCAACGCCGTTCCAGTTCACGCCCGGCAAGGAGCTGCAGGACGCGCTCGCGATTCTCTCCGTCAACAGCAAGACCGACTACCTCGGCCAGCTGCTCAAACAGCTGCTCGCGGCGGAGTTGAACTTCTTCTCCGGCAACACGCTGGTGGGAGAGGCCGATCTGCACGAGGTGCTAATTCTGTGGGGCGAGGAACTCGCCGTGCAGCCGGTGACGACGACCATATTCACGACCACCGGCACCGGGACCACCAAAATTGACCCGTACGCAAGCGGCACCGGACTGCTGGGCACCATGAACGGCAGCACGGGTGGCGGTGGCGGCGACGAGTAACGGTTTCACTTTGCAGACCGCCGAATGAGGAATTACTACCGCGGTCTACTGACCATTGCCCTGGCACTCCTGCCCGGCGTTGCAGCCGGGCAGGAGTTGCCGTTCGCGCACTACACGCCCGCCAGCGACTACATTCCGCTTCCCTCCGCCGAAGTGAACAAGGTCCACCAGGACCGGCTCGGCTACCTCTGGTTCGTCATCTTCTCCTCGGGTCTGGTTCGCTACGACGGACACGCGCTCGAGTCGTACGGCACCGCCGACGGCATGAAGGACCTCTCCGTCTGGGAGATGGTGGAAGACCGCGACGGGCGTCTGTGGGTGGGGTCCAACGCCGGGCTGGTGGTTTCGGACCGGCCGCTGCAAGACTACGCCCCCGGCGAGCGGGTCCATTTCGTTTCACAGATCGGCGCGACACCGCTCGCCGAAACCGTCATCAACCGCAACCGGCTCGCAGTGGACCTCGAAGGCCGCGTGTGGGCGGGCACGTCGTCCGACGGCATCATCCGCTACGGCATCGAAGGCACCGGCGACGATGCCCGCGTCGTGTGTGACACCGTCGGCACCGACGTCCACGGCGAGGGCCACAACACCACCGTGCGATCGCTCGTGTGCCGGCGCGACGGCCGCGTCTACGCCGGGCTCGGCGGCGGCGGCGTGCTCGTATTCGACCACAGCGACACCCCCGGGCTGCTCTCCGAGGCCGACGGGCTGCCGCAGCAGAACGTCAACTCGCTGTATGAATCCCCCGCGGGCGTGCTGTGGGGCGGGTGCCGCAACGGCTTGCTGTGGTGGCTGGATGAACACGGCGCCGCTCCGCGCGCCGTGACGCTGAGCCGATCGCTGGAATCCAACATCGCGTCGATTCGTGCGACGTCGGATTCGACCCTCTGGGTCGCGAGCGAAGGCTCCGGTATGATGCGCATCGACCCCGCCCATCCCGACAGCGCGATGCTGATCACCCGCAGTAACGGCCTGCTGAGCGACAACATCCACCATGTCATGGAAGACACGGAAGGAACGCTGTGGATCTCCCAGTCCGGCGGCATCTCCAAACTGCGCGCCAACTACCGCGCATTCCTCACCTACTCCGCCACATCGCGCGCTGGCGAACAACCCGTGCTCCCGTCGCAGGCGGTCAACATCATCCTGCCCCCGTCCGCAACCCGCGGTGGCGATGACCTGTGGCTGGGCACCGCGGAGGGCGGGATCGTCTGCATTCGCGACCATCGCCTGGCCGCCACCATCAACACCGACAGCGGCCTGCGCAACAACTGGGTCAACGCGCTGGTCTTCGATGACGAGGGCCGTTTGTGGGCCGGCACGTCCGCCGGTATCAACTGCATCGCATTTGCGGATTCCCCGCCACCGCCGAAGGCACCGCGCCAGACGCGCACGCGCATATTCGGGAAGGACGCCGTGGTTGCGAGCTACCGCAACACCTCGGTGTATACCTGCCGCGCGTTCAACATCGCCGGCGCGTCCGGCCCGGTGGAGAGCCTGTGGCTGGCCGGATTCCAGAACCTGTTCTGCCTGGTCGACGGGCGCTGGTTCATTCTGCGCGAGCGCACCGGTCTCGTGGTGACCGCGTTCCAGGCCATTGCCATGGACGACGACGGCCGCGTCTGGGTGGGCACCCGCGATCAGGGGCTCTTCCGCAGCATCGCGCCGATGACCGTCGCGACGCTCACCGGAGCCAGTTCGGAGCCGGTCCCGTACCAGCCCAACGAGGGCGACGGCGTGTTCGGCGACGAGATCACCCGCCCGATCTTCGAACGCGTCTGGTCGCGCGAGCAGGGGGCGCCCACCAACCAGATCGAGACGATCGCGTGGCACGACGGCTCGCTGTGGACCGGAACACCGGTGGGGTTGTTCGTGTTCGATGGTGCCACCGCCACCGCGACCCACCGCATCGATCGCGACAACGGCCTGGGCGCGTCCAACGTGACCGCGATGTCCTTCGCACCCGGCGAGCGGCTGTGGATCGGCACCAACGGCGGGCTCAGCGAAGTGGACCCCGTCCAGCACAGCGTCCTGAGAACCGTGACACGCCAGGACGGACTCGCCGGCAACGAGGTGTGGTTCTACGGCTCCGTTGCCGCGTCGGAGCGCGGGACGATCTACTTTGGCAGCGCGCAGGGTCTGTCACTGTACACCCCGCGGCTGGACGAACCCAACCCGGTGCCGCCGGGCCTTGCCTTCCGCAACGTGCGCTTTCACCAGGACGACTTCGGCAACAACGAACTCGCGGTGGAGTACGCCGCGCTGAGCTTTGCCAAAGAAACCCGCGTGCGCTACCGCGTGCGCCTGTCCGGGTACGACCACGAATGGTCGCCGGAAACGACCGAGTACAAGACGCGCTACACCAACCTGCCCGCGTTCTTCCTTGCGCGCAAGTACGCGTTCGAAGTCAGCGCGCACAACGGCGATGGCGTATGGGCGGCGCAACCCCTGCGCTTCGAATTCTCCGTGATGCCACCGCTGTGGTTCCGCTGGTGGGCGATCCTCGCGCAGATCGGCGTCATCACCGGCACCGCGGCCACGGTGAACCGCTACCGCATGCGCGCGCTGGCGCGCCGCGCCGAACAGCTGGAAGTCACCGTAGAGGAGCGGACGCAGGAAGTGCGCGCGCAGGCCCGGACCCTCGAAGAGAAGAACGTCGAGCTCGAGGACAAGAACGCGCAGATCATCCGCACGCAGCAGCAACTGATCGTGCAGGAGAAACTCGCCTCGCTGGGCGCGCTCACGGCCGGCATCGCGCACGAGATTCGCAACCCGCTGAACTTCGTCAACAACTTCGCCGAACTGTCCGGCGACCTCGTGGATGACCTGCGGCACGACATCAACAAGCACAAGGACAAGCTGGACGAAGAGACGATGAAGTATATCGAGGAGTTGCTGTCCGACCTCGAAGAGAACATGAAGCGCATCAACCAGCACGGCAAGCGCGCCAACGGAATCGTCGAGGGCATGCTGATGCATTCGCGCGGCCAGACCGGCGAGCGGCAGATGACGGCGATCAATACCATGGTCAACGAGTTCGCCGCGATGGCGTATCAGGGCACCAAGGCGGCGGACCCGACGCTGAGCGTGGTGCTGAATACCAGCTTCGACGAGACGGCGGGCGAGATCAACGCGATCCCCCAGGACCTGAGCCGCGTCATCGTCAATATCGTCAACAACGCCTGCTACGCCGCGATGCAGAAGGGCCGCAAAGCCGGGGCCGGCTTCCTGCCCACGCTCCTTATCGCGACGAAGAACCTCGGCGACCGGGTCGAGATCCGGATCCGCGACAACGGGGACGGCATCCCGGACGAGATCCGCGAAAAGATCTTCACCCCGTTCTTCACCACCAAGCCAACCGGTGAGGGCACCGGGCTGGGGCTGTCGATCAGCTACGACATCGTCGTGCAGGAGCACCACGGCGAGATGCGCGTGGAGTCCCAGGCGGGCGAGTTCACCGAGTTCATCATCACACTGCCCCGGGCCTGAGGAATGGTTCGGAGGGAGAACCGAACGGGCGCGGCGTCATCGCCGCACCCGCCCGTTCATCGAATCAGTGAGCGCCGCCTTCCGGTGCCGGCATCGGCATGGAGGCGTGGTCGTGGATGTAAACCCACTTCCCGTCCTGCATCGCCTTCACGTCCGTGAAGCGACCCATCATCTCCATCGGCTTGCCATCCGGCCCGGGCGCCGTCATTTTGAACGTGCCGTAGGAGATCACCTTGTCGCCGGCGACAATCGAGTGACGGTCCGTCATCTCGAGCTTGCAGCCCGGCATCGTCTTCACCATGACGGCGAAGGTTGACATGATCGCGGTGCTGCCGGTGACCGTCAGCACATCCGGTGGAAACAGCACGGCGTCCTTGCTGTAGCACGCCGCCATGCCCTTCGCGTCATCCGAATTGAACGCCTTCAGGAAAGCGTCGTCGACCGCGGCGGCGGCCTTGAGAACTTCGGCGTCGTCACTGGCGTGGGACGCGGGGGCGACGACGAATGCGGCCAGGAACACCATAGCCGCGCAGACAAATACGCGCTTCATCACATCGGCTCCTTTCGAGTAAACGACTGCATGACCCCGGCACGTAGCTGACTAGCCGCGCACTCGCGGCGTCTCCGGGCAGGCGGGTTGCGGCCGAAGCTCGCGAGCATAGTCCTCCCCGGCGCGAGTTTAAAGCCCTGCGAACGGCCGGCCGCGCCGGGAGGCCAGCGGCGTTGGGGAACCCCTCGCTGACCGACCCGTTATCTGATTTTTACACAATGAGTTGCGAATTTATCCCAGCCCGCCTGATCGTTTCCGGCGCCGGATTCTGCGTTTCCCCATGTGGCCGGTGACGTCGGTTCCCGAACCAACACCGGCCGGTGCAACGCATTTTCTGGAGGTCCAAACCATGGTTCGCAGATTCGCCCTTCTCTTCTCCCTCGCGGCGCTGGCAGCGCTTGCCGCCGGTTGCGGCAAGGATGATCCCGCCGCCATTTCCACCGACCCGGTGAATCCGGCGCAGGTCAACCAGTTCGTCAATTCGCTCCCCGACTGGGTTCCCCCGTCGGACGTCGAGGATCCCCCGGTGGATCTCGGCGACGCGGAGAACTTC
>DASUGO010000042.1:0-7152 GCA_036273975.1 Candidatus Krumholzibacteriia bacterium | reverse complement strand
CCGGCCGTCGGTGTGGTGGCCGGTCATCGGTCGCAACAAGAAGGGCGTGACGCTCGACCTCCGGCAGGACGAGGGACAGAGCCTTTTCAAAGACTTGGTGAAGGTATCTGACGTCGTCATCGAGAACTTCCGCCCCGGCACGCTGGAGAAATGGGGCTGCGGCTGGGAACAGCTCTCCGCGCTCAATCCGCGGCTCATCCTGGTGCGAGTGTCGGGCTATGGCCAGACCGGTCCGTACGCGCAGCGCGCCGGCTATGGCGGCATCGGCGAAGCCATGGGTGGCCTCCGATACATCGTCGGCGAGCCGGACCGCCCGCCCTCGCGCGTGGGCATCAGCATCGGCGACTCGCTGGCGGCGGTACACGCCTGCATGGGTACGCTGGCCGCCCTGCATCACCGCGAGCGCACCGGTCTCGGCCAGGTCATCGACGCCGCCATCTACGAGTCGGTGCTCAACATGATGGAGTCGCTGGTCACCGAGTACGACCAGCTGGGCCACGTGCGCGAGCGCAGCGGACCCATCCTGCCGCGCATCGCGCCCTCGAACGTGTACCCGACGCGCGACGGCATCGTGATGATCGGCGCCAACCAGGACACGGTGTTCGCGCGGCTGTGCGAGGCCATGCAGGCCAGCGAGCTCGCCACCGACGCCCGCTACCGCGATCACCAGGCGCGCGGCGCGCACCAGCGCGAACTCGACGAGATCATCGCCGCCTGGACCGGGTCACTCGGCACCCACGAGTTGCTGGCGCTGCTCGAGAAACACGGCGTGCCCTCGGGCCTCATCTATCGCACGGCCGACATGCTCGACGACCCGCACTTCCGCGCGCGCCAGGCCATCGTCTCCACGACCCACCCGGCCTTCGGCACGCTGCGCATGCAGAACGTCGCGCCGCGGCTGTCGGCAAGCCCGAGCTCGATCCGCACGCCGGCCCCGGGGCTCGGCCAGCACAACGCGGAAGTGTTCGGGGAGTTGTTAGGCCTCACGCCCGCCCGGTTGACCGAGCTCGCGGCGCGCGGCGTCGTCTGACGCGCAAAACAAAAGGGCCGGTCGCTCGCGCGCCCGGCCCTCGTGCATCTCTTGAATCGGATCAGGCGGCGTCGAGGCCCCAGAGCTTGGCGATGCGCACCATGGTCGGGTCCTTCTTGACCGCACCGAAGGCCTTCTTGGCCGCGTCCTTGTTGTTGTTACGCAGCTGCGCGATGCCGAGCAGGATGTAGGCTTCATCGCTGCGCTGGGCCTGGTTCGGCGGATCGCCAGCGGCCAGGTTGCCCTTGGCAATGCCCGCCTGGATCGCGGCCGCGGCCTTGGCGGGATCGCCGGCGGCCAGGTACTGGGCGCCGACCTTCACCAATGCGTCACCGGATGCGGCCGCCTTTGCCGCGGTTTCGTTGGCCGGCAGGGCAGCCTTGTCGGCGGCGCACTCTTTCTTGGCGGCGGCCAGCAGCCGCGTATTCACGTCTACGTCGCGCTTCTCGACGAAAACCTTGTTGGTGAAGCCGGTCTCGAGAACGGACTGCGATTCACAGGCCAGCTTCTCTTCGAGACCCAGCTGCGCCATTTCCTTGAAGTCGTCCGGCCGCTTCAAGACCTTCACGTGCACACCGAGGCGCATGAAGTTGAGCTGCTGCACGTCGTTGAGCTGGGTCTTGGTGATGGCGGTCATCAGGTTCGACCAGTACTCGGGCTTCGGGTAGTAGGTGACCAGCTTCTCGTAGGCGCGGCTGACGCAGTTGTTGTCGTTGGCGTTCTTGCAGGCGTTGACCACCAGCACCAGCTGCTGCTCCTTGGGTTTCACGCCGTTCTGGTCGAGCAGCTCGTTCATGACGCGCGCCGCTTCCTTGTTGTTGCCGGACTGGTAGTAAGCCTGCGCCAGCGCCACCTGCATGTCCGGATCGCGCGACAGCTTGAGCGCGCGCGAGCTGTATTCGATCACTTTCGGGTAGTTGCGCAGCGCGGCATAGAGGCCGACCAGGTTCTTGTAACGGTCGAGTTTCTTGGCCTCGGGCATGCAGGGAGAACCGAGTCCTGACTCGAGCTCACGCGCGGCTTCGCCGTCCTGGCGCAGGTTGTGATACGCGTAACCGCGGATCTCGGCCATGTAGTACAGGTCGAAGGCGGACTTCGGTCCGGGGACCGCTTCGGCTTCCTTGACCTTGGCCAGCACTTCATTCCACTTGCGCGCGGTCTGCGCTTCCATCGCGGCCTTCATCGGCTTGGCGATCTGCTTGCTGATCTTTTGACCGGCGCAACCCGCGCCCTGCGCTGCCGCGGGCGCTGCCCAGCCGGCTCCGAGGATCCCGAGGGTCGCCACCGCGATTACCAGTCCACTTCGAATTGACACGCAAATGCTCCGCGATTTCTCTAGTGACTAACGTTTACACGACTCGACAGGGTCAGCGGGCTCAACCCGCGGCACCCTTGGTCTTCGTCATCTGCCAAAGCTCGGAGATGCGGACCATCGTGGGATCCTTGGTGACCGTCTGGAAAGCCTTGGCGGCTTCGGCGGTGTTGCCCGAGCGCACGTAGGCAATGCCCAGCAGCAGTCCGGCTTCATCGGAATTCTTCACGCCGCCCTTGCCGATGCCCCGCTGTAGTGCATCTATGGCCTTGGCGTTGTCTCCGTAGCTCAGGTAAGCCGCGCCGAGTTTGACGTCCGCTTCACCCGTGGGCTTGGCGCGCGCCGAGGCGTCCTGCTTGTCGAGCGTCGACTTGTCGAGCGTCACGGCCTGCTTGGCGTCGGCCAGGATCCGGCTCGCGTGTTCCTTGTCACGATCCGTGGTGAAGACACCCTTCTGGTTGCCCTTGTCCAGGATGGACACGGCCTCGCCCGGCAGACCCGCGCCCATGGCGAGCTGCGCCATCTCGATGTAGTTGGCGCCGTCGAACATCGCGTCCGCACCGTCGGCGAAGCGCCACACGTTGAGGGCCGTGGTGTCGTTCTTGCTGAGACGGAGCATCGAGTCGACGAGCTGTTCCCAGTACTGCTGCTTGGGGTGCGTGACCACCAGTTTCCCGAGCAGGTCGACCACGCAGGCATTGTCCTTCATGCCGATGCAGGCGCTTTGCCAGATGCGAACGGTCTGCTCATCGGGGGTCTGGCCTTTTTCTTCCAGCGTCTTGACGACATCGCTCATCACCCGGCGGGTGTTCTCGAAGTCGTCCTTCACGTAGTAGGCGTTGCCGAGATACAGGCCGACTTCGGTGTCACCGCCCGGCTTCCAGGCCTTCGATCCGTACTCGACTGCCTTGTCGTAGTTCTTTTCCTGGTAGGCGAGCTGCATGATCAGCTTCTCGCGGCGAAATTTGTCTTCGCCTTCCGGCATGCAAGGCGAGTTGTACGCTGCTTCGAGATCGGTGACCGCCGGCCCGTTCTGCTTGAGATAGGCGTTGGCGATGCCGCGCAGTTCGTGGACCAGGAATTTTTCGTACTCGCTCTCGACGCCAGCCGCTTCGGCTTCAGCCACGTGCGTGAGCATGCCGTTCCAGTCCTTGGCCTGCTGGGCCTTGTTCGCAGCGTTCAGCGGTTTTTCGGTCTTCTTGCTCACCTTGTCGGAGCCGCAGGCCGGGTTCATTGGGGCATTGGTGGTCGCCGCAGCCGCTTCCTTTTCCTTGTCCTTGGACTTCGCGAGAACGTCAGGGCTGCCGGCAAACAATCCGAGGGCAGCAAGGGCAACGACCAGATTCAACCGTGCAGACACTTCGTACGCTCCTTACAAAGGAGCCGCGGTTTTTTGGACCGCGGCTCGTGTCATCGAACCCACCGTCAAGTCATCCAGATATTTGGAGTACCGGGTACGGCGGAAAGTTTCCCAATGTTATCAATGACTTCGCTAGTCGCGGAACTCCGCGGTGTTCACGAAACCCATTTTCTTCATGTGATTGCGCTGCGCGGCCGCCATCACCTGGGCGGTCACCTCGTAGCGCGAACGCCGATCGGGCCGCAGGTGAATCTCAGGCTGCGGGTCCTTGTCACGCTCCGAACGGAAGAAACTCTCCAGCTGCGGTATGCCCATGACCGGCGTTCCGTTCCAGACGATCGTGCCATCGAAGTCGATATCGATCTGGATGACCTCCGGACGCACGTCCGGCGGCGGATTGTTGGTCTGGGGCATGTCGAGTTTCGTCGCGTGCGTCATGACCGGGATCGACATGATCAGCACGATGATGAGCACCAGCATCACGTCGATGAGCGGAGTCGTATTGATCTCCATCATCGGTGAGCCTTCGCCACCACCACCCACACTCATTGCCATGAAAAACTACCTCGCAAAGATCAGCGGGTGACGCGGATGCTGCCGCGATCGGGTTCCGTGATGAAACCGACCTTGACGATGCCGCCACGCTGCAAATTGAAGATGACCCGGCCGACGCCTTCCCAGCGGGCTTCCTTGTCGCCGCGGATGTGGAATTCCGGCTGCGGGACCTTGCGGGCTTCCGCGACGATGCGCTGGAAGAACACCTGCTTGTCCTGCATGAGACCCGCGTTCCAGTAGACCTGGCCCGCCTTGTCCACGGAGATGGTGATGTTCTCCGGCTTGGTCTGCGTCGGAATGTTCACCGCTTTCGGAATCACGACGTTCGCCATCTTCTGGATCACGGGAACCGTGATCAGAAAGATGATGAGCAGCACGAGCATGATGTCCACCAACGGAGTCGTATTGATCTCCGCGGTGAAGCTTGCTTCGTCCGACTCACTGCCGCCGCCTACGCTCATCGCCATTTGCAGTTACCTCGAGATGTGAAACGTAGAACCCGGGAGTCCCGGGCTTTACTTCTTCACGCCGGCGACGGGCGCACCCTGCGACACGCGAGCACCGCCCACCAGGTAGGCGTGCAGGTCGGACGCGAAGTTGCGGAGGTTCTCGCTGATGCTCTTGTTACGGCGCAGCAGCCAGTTGTAACCCATGACCGCGGGCACCGCGACGAACAGACCGATGGCCGTCATGATCAGCGCTTCACCGACGGGGCCCGCGACCTTGTCGATCGAGGCCTGGCCGCTGACGCCGATGGCGACGAGCGCCTGCAGGATGCCCCACACCGTGCCGAACAGACCCACGAACGGGGCGGTCGAACCGACGGTGGCGAGGAACGCGAGGCCGTTGCTCATCTTGCTGTTCACGGAGTCGACCGAACGCTGCAGCGACATCGTGACCCACTCGTGCAGGTCGATGCGGTCCGTCAGGCGGCCTTCGTGATGGGCCGAGGCGCGCAGGCCGTCTTCGGCAACCGCGCGGAAGTCGTTGTCCTTCGGCAGACGGTCCACGGCTTCCTTGAGGGAACCCGAGCTCCAGAACTGCTTCTCGACCACCTTCGCGCCCTGCTTGAGACGACGCTGGTCCCAGAGCTTGGTGAAGATGATGTACCAGGACACGGCGGACATGATCACCAGAATGATCAGTGTGCCGCGGGTGACCGCATTGCCAGACATCCACAGGGCTGTCAGGCCATACGGGTTTTCGACGGTGACGGTATCAGCAGCGTTTTCCATGATTTCCTCGATGACAAAAATGCGATGCGGCGCCCGTGAGCACCGCATCACCGTAAATGGCTAGTTGTTCTTCAGAACGAACTTGACCTTGAACTTTATGCAGGACTCCGGCAGCGCTGATCCGGCATCGGTGCCCGGGGCGTAACGCGTAGCCTTCGCAACCTTGACTGCGGCCATGTCGAGGTCAGGAAAACCCGAAGTATCGGTAACCACCGGTTCGCGCAGCAATTGGCCCTTCGGGCCCACGCACGCCTGCACCACCGGAGAGCCCTGCTCCTCACGGCGGATCGAACCCGGCGGATAGTAGTCATCAGGATTGGCCGGACGAGTCATCTTGGCGGGCGTACCCGCAACGCGCGGCGGCGGCGGTGGAGCCGGCGGCGGCGGCTTGTCGGTGACGTCCTGGATGGCGGTGGACGTGGTCTCCATCGGCAGATCGATGGACACTTCCGGAGGAGGCACCTCGACCGGCGGCCGTTCCATTTCCGGAGGCGGCGGCGGCGGCGGTTCGTCGTCCTTTTTCACCTCGTCCACGATGTCGGCCTCGATGGGCGGCGCGAGCACCTGGATGACCTTGTTGGCGAGGCCGGATGCCAGGCCCCAGGCAACAA
This sequence comes from Candidatus Krumholzibacteriia bacterium, assembly GCA_036273975.1. GTDB lineage: Bacteria > Krumholzibacteriota > Krumholzibacteriia > WVZY01 > JAKEHA01 > JAKEHA01. Next base: position 1,049 of record DASUGO010000042.1, on the reverse strand, counting down.
GGATGTGAAAACCAATGATGCACACGGCAACGATGCCGCGGCGCGTGAAGAAACCAGAGTCTTGTACTTGGGCGGCCATTTTTTCCCGTGGTCGCGAGTGAAAAATACTATCGGCGCGTCAAACGGGTGGCGGAAAGTACCCAAGCTTTCCGACCAGCGCAACCGCTTGTCCGTTCCGTCCCCCGGCCTGCGCGCTGTTCGCGAGCATGGCCTTCAATCATCTGAATAACGTTTTTTGCTTCGGTGCCGGTCCGAAGCCGCCGAACTCTACCCGCACCCGTAACACCTGACAACAACTCTCTGTGCGACAGGCTTGGCACTACACGCATTGTGAGTGAGGGTTTCACTGTCAGTCGGTCACTGCACCGAGAGATGCGCTTGACACATTCCGTGCGTATTTCGCGAGCACACCTTTGGTCGCGTAAGGCTTCGGCGCCTTCCATTTCGCACGGCGTTTACGCAGCTCCGCGGCGCTCAGCGCGATCTCGAGCGTTCGCTTCACCGCGTCAATCGCGATGGCGTCACCGTCCCGCAACAGGCCTATCGGCCCGCCGAGCGCGGCTTCCGGAGAGATATGTCCAACCACGAAGCCATGACTGCCGCCGGAGAATCTTCCGTCAGTGATCAGCGCGACTTTGTCGCCGAGGCCGCGTCCCATGATCGCTCCCGTGGGGCTGAGCATTTCGCGCATGCCCGGTCCGCCGCGCGGACCTTCGTAGCGGATCACCACGACGTCGCCCGGCTTCACCTTGCCGGCGAGGATCGCGGCGGTGGCGCGCTCCTCGCCGTCGAACACGCGCGCGGTGCCGGAGAAGCGCAGGCCCTCCTTTCCGGAGATCTTCGCGACCGCGCCCTCAGGCGCGAGATTGCCGTGCATCACCACCAGGTGGCTGTCCTTCTTGATGGGATCGGAAAGCGGACGAATGATGTCCTGCCCCGGTGGATAGTCGGCCACGTCGCGCAGGTTCTCCGCGAGCGTGCGCCCGGTGACGGTCATGCAATCACCGTGCAGCAGACCCGCGTCCAACAGGCGCTTCATCAATGGCTGA
>DASUGO010000041.1:0-8166 GCA_036273975.1 Candidatus Krumholzibacteriia bacterium | reverse complement strand
GCGAATGCGTTGTGTGCGAGGTTGTTGACCCCGCCGTCCATCATGCAGATCCACACGCCGGCGCCGCTCAGACCCTGGTCGTGGAGCACGTCCACGTGGATGGTCTGTATCTGGCTGGCGGCCGATCCGTAGTCGAGCGAGGCCGGGCCGAGTATAGCGGGTGGTGCGAGCGGTCCCGGTTCCTGCGTGGGACGGGGAAGCTGGGAGCGGCCGCCGCGGACGACATCCATATGGCTCACGAAGGGGAGCGTCGCCACGCGTTCGATGCCGCCGGCGTCCGCGTCGACCGATACCGCGTTCAACCACCGGGAAACCTGGCGAACCCGGACGCCGCGGTTCCTGAGCGCCGCGACGTACGTGGCGTTCACCGGGCGGTCGAGATCGTCGACGAGGTGCGCCCGGCCGCGGTTGCGCTCGCGCCGCGCGCGTGCGTGCGGGGTAAGTGTGGCTTCCACGGCGCTCAGGCTGGCCGCGGGAGACTTGTCGGAGAAATAGATCCAGACCGCGTGGTCGACGGTTGGGGAATCGGCGGAAAGCGCCCGCTCCAGAGCCGGGGAAAGCAGGGCCCGCGGCGGCGCGGCGCCCGCTGGCAAAACCAGGGCCCCGAGGAGGGCGGCGGTGCAGAGCTGAATACGCATGGCGTGGTTGATTCTCAAAGCCGTCCCTTTCGCTACCGGCTTCAATTATATGCGAGTCGTGGCCTCCGTGGCAAATGACGCAACCTCCGTGCCCGCCGGACCGGTGATCGGCGTTTGAACTTATCTTCCGCCCGGCTTACAATGCCGGGACATTTCCGTCACGTGTCACCATTTCAACCCAAGGAGTTCCGGATGTTCGCCAGGATTCTCCCCGCGCTGTGCGCGCTCGCGCTGATCACATCCCCCGCCGCCCGCGCGGCGGACAAGAAGGACGACGCAAAGAAGTGGGATGTCGAGGCCCCGTTTGGGCCCACCAAGACGGTCGAATTTACGACCGACGAGGGCACCTGGATGAACCTGGACGTGAGTCCGGACGGCAGGGAAATCGTGTTCGATCTGCTGGGCGACATCTACCAGATGCCGATCAGTGGTGGCACGGCGACCGTGCTGCGCGGCGGACCGGCGTTCGAAACGCAGCCGCGGTTTTCGCCCGACGGCGCGCGTATCAGTTATACGTCCGACAAGGATGGCGGCGACAACGTCTGGATCATGAACCGTGACGGGTCGGATCCGAAGCAGGTGACGAAAGAAGACTTCCGCCTGGTGAACAACGGCGTGTGGACGCCGGACGGAAACTACCTCGTGGTCAAGAAGCACTTTACCAGCACGCGCTCCGCGGGTGCGGGCGAGATGTGGCTCTATCACGTGAGCGGCGGCGAGGGTCTGCAGGTCACCAAGCGCCGCAACGATCAGCAGGACGTCGGCGAGCCGTGGGTGTCGCCGGACGGCCGCTACGTGTACTTCAGCGAAGACATGAGCCCGGGACCGTACTTCCAGTACAACAAGGATCCCAACGGCAGCATCTACATGATCCGCCGCGCCGATCGTGAGACCGGCGAGATCAAGAACATCGTCACCGGCCCGGGTGGCGCGGTCCGCCCGCAGGTGTCTCCGGATGGAAAACGGATCGCCTACGTGCACCGGGTGCGCACGGAGACCGTCCTGTACGTCCAGGACCTCGACAGCGGCGCGCAGTACCCCATCTGGGATGGACTGAGCCGCGACCAGATGGAGACATGGGCCACCTTCGGCGTGTATCCGAACTTCCAGTGGCTGCCGGACGGCAGCGCGGTCGTGATCTGGGCCAGGGGAAAGATCTGGAAGGTCGACATCGCGTCGCGCAAAGCCACGAACATTCCGTTCGAGGTGCACGCGTCGCACATGGTGCATGACGCGCTGCGTTTCAAGCAGGTGGTGAGTCCGGACAAGTTCGAGGCGAAGATGCTCCGCCACGGTGTTACGTCGCCGGACGAGAAGTGGTTCGTGTTCAGCGCCGTCGGCCACCTGTGGAAGAAGAAGCTTCCGGATGGGACGCCGGCCCGCGTCACAAAGGACGATCGCTGGGAGTACTGGCCATCCTTCAGTCCGGATGGCAAGTGGCTTGTCTACACGACGTGGAGCAACACCGGCGCGGGTGAGATCTACAAGATTCATCTGGATGGCAGTGGCGCGAAGAAGCTCACCGACCGCCCGGGGTTCTACTACTCGCCGATGTTCTCGCCCGACGGGACGAAGATCGTGTTCGACCGCGGGAGCGGCAACTCGATCCTCGGCTTCACCTACGGCACCGAGCCGGGGCTGTACTGGATGCCGGCCGAGGGCGGCAAGGCGACGCTGGTCCGCGAGGACGGCCGTCTGCCGCGCTTCAGCGCCGACGGCAAGCGCGTCTATTTTGTCGACGACATCGACGACAACAAGCAGGCGTTCAAGAGTGTCCGGCTGGACGGTGGCGACGAGCGCACGATCTTCTCGTCCAAATACGCCAACCAGTTCGTTCCCAGCCCGGACGAGGAGTGGCTGGCGTTCACGGAACTGTTCCAGGCCTACATCATCCCGTTCCCGAAGACCGGGAAGGAAGTCGACCTGAGCGCCAAGGAGAAGGCGGTGCCGATCAAGCGCGTGACGCGCGATGCGGGCAGCTTCCTGCACTGGTCCGCCGACAGCAGGAAGCTGCACTGGACGATCGGCCCCGAGTATTACACGCGGGCCATCGCGGAGAGCTTTGATTTCGTTCCTGGCGCGCCCGACTCGATCGCCCCGCCCGACACGACCGGACTCGACGTGGGTCTCATGCTCGACACCGACGTGCCGAGCGGAGCGGTGGCGCTGACCAACGCCCGCATCATCACGATGAAGGGCGACGAGGTCATCGAGAAGGGAACCGTGGTCGTGGATCGCAACCGCATCACGGCGCTGGGAGCGTCCGTGGAGATTCCCAGGGGCGCGAAGGTGATCGACTGCGCGGGCAAGACCATCATGCCCGGATTGATCGACGTCCACGCGCACATGTGGCATCCCGACATCACGCCCACGCAGAGCTGGCTCTACCTGGCGAACGTCGCCTTCGGCGTGACCACCACGCACGACCCGTCGAATCCGACCGAGACCGTCTTCACGAACTCGGAGATGGTCAAGATGGGCGAGCTGGTGGGGCCGCGTGTGTTCTCCACCGGAACGATTCTCTATGGTGCCGACGGCGACTTCAAGGCCGTGGTCAACTCGCTCGACGATGCACGCTCGCATCTGCGCCGCATGAAGGCGGTGGGCGCGTTCTCGGTGAAGAGCTACAACCAGCCGCGCCGCAACCAGCGCCAGCAGATCATCAAGGCGGCGCGCGAACTCGAGATGATGGTGGTCCCGGAGGGCGGTTCGTTCTTCTTCCACAACATGACGATGATCCTCGACGGTCACACCGGCGTCGAGCACACCATTCCCATCGCGCCCATCTACAAGGACGTAAAGACGCTGTGGGGGAACAGCGCGACCGGTTCGACTCCCACCCTGATCGTCGGCTACGGCGGCCTGTGGGGCGAGAACTACTGGTACCAGAAGACCAATGTCTGGGAGAACAAGCGCCTGTTGACGTTTACGCCCCGCCCGGTGGTGGATGAGCGTTCGCGCCGCCGCACGATGGCTCCCGACGACGAGTTCTACCACATGGCCCTTGCGGAGAACTGCAAGGAGCTGCTCGACGCGGGGGCGAGTGTACAACTGGGCGCGCACGGTCAGCGGCAGGGGCTCGGCGCGCACTGGGAACTGTGGATGTTTACCCAGGGCGGCATGACCAACATGGAAGCGTTGCGCTGCGCGACCATCAACGGCGCGCGTTACCTGGGACTCGACGGTGACATCGGGTCGCTCGAGGCCGGCAAGCTGGCCGATCTGATCGTCCTCGACGCCAACCCGCTCGACGACATCCACAACAGCGAGAGCGTGCGCTATACAATGGTCAATGGCCGTATCTACGATGCGCACACGATGAACGAAACTGGCAACCACCCGAAGGATCGCCTGCCGTTTTACTGGGAACTGCCCGGGGCGAGCGACGCCTTCGTCTGGCATGGCGACGCGACCGGGTACGAGCACATCGAGTGTGGTTGCTTCGTGCACTAGAGCGGCGTGAAGGAAACGGACGCGAAACCGCCGGCGCCGTGGTTCGTATACATCCTCCGGTGTGCGGACCGGACGCTGTATACCGGGGTTACCACGGATGCGGAGAAACGGCTCTCGGACCACAACAGCGGCCGGGGCGCGCGCTACACGCGCGCCCGGCTGCCGGTCTGTCTGGTCTACCTGGAACCGGCGGAGGATCGCAGCGCGGCGCTCCGCCGCGAGAGCGAGATCAAACGCATGCGGGCGGCTGACAAGCGGCGTCTGGTCAAGGCGGGAGGCGGGGCATGAGTACCTTTGGAAATGCCATGTGGATCTTGTTCGGTGGCGGACTGCCATTGTTTTTCGCGTACCTGCTCGGCGGGGTCCTGCTATGCGTGACCATCATCGGCATCCCGTTCGGCATCCAGTGCGTCAAGCTCTCGTTCCTCGCGCTGGTTCCGTTTGGAAAGCGCATCGAGGGCGCCGCGTCGTCTGCGGGTTTTCTCGCCGTCTTCATGAACATCCTCTGGATCCTCACCGGCGGAATCACGCTGGTCCTCATCCACCTGGTCTTCGGGTTGCTGTGCGCGCTGACCATCGTCGGCATCCCGTTTGCCAAACAGCACGCCAAACTCGCGGCGCTGGCGCTCACCCCGTTCGGCCATTCCTTCCACTGAGATTCCCGGTGGGGGCCCAGTGCCTCGCCGGGACACCGGTCACGGTGGTGTGGTAATATCGTCCGGCCTGTGGGCAACGAATGGCGAACGACACGAACAATATCAAGTGGCACGACGTGGGTTCCGCGGAGGAGCTGGCGCGGACCCCGTTGCAAGCGGTGTCCGTCAACGGCCGCCGCATTGCGCTCTCGTGCCGCGACGGAGTATTCGGCGCCGTGAGCGGCAACTGCAACCACGCCGGCGGACCGCTGGGGCACGGGGACCTCGAGGGCGACTTCATCGTGTGCCCGTGGCACCAGTGGCGCTTCCATCGTATCGAGGGCCATGGCGAGCCTGGCTTCGAAGATGACGTGGTGCCGGCCTATCACGTGCGGGTGGACTCGGGGCGCGTGCTGATCGGCGCGACGCCGTTTCGCAAGCGCCACCGCAAGCCACATGCACCCCACCCGCTGGAGCGTCCGGTGTCCCGCGAGCCAGGGGCGGTCCGTGTCGTGGGGATCTCTACCACGGTGATGAATGCCGATCATCCGCGCTACTCGACTTCGGATGCGCTTCTCGACGCGGCCATGCAGCACGCGCAGGCACTGGGTCTCGATACGCGCACGATCCGCCTGCGCGATCTGCCGTTCCGGGCCTGCGAGGGATACTACTCCAAGGCCGCGCATGCGTGCACGTGGCCGTGCTCGATCACGCAGATGGATCCGGACGACCGCATGGACCAGGTGTACGAGGCATTTGTCCACTGGGGCGACGTGTTCGTGCTCGCGACGCCGATTCGGTGGGGAAACGCCAGCAGTCTGTACTACAAGATGGTGGAACGGATGAACTGCATCCAGAACCAGAGCACCATCGCCAACCGCACGTTGCTCCACGACAAGGTGGTGTCCGCGATCATCACCGGCGGGCAGGACAACGTGCAGGCGGTTGCGGGACAGGTGCTCGGATTCTTCGCCGAGTTGGGGTGCCATTTCCCGCAGTACCCGTATATTGCGCACTCGCGCGGCTGGAGTGCCGAGGACATGGAGCGCAACGTGGCCGTGGTGCAGCACAGTGAGCAGCTGCGCGAGGGTGCCCGCGCGCTCGTCGACCGCAGCGTCGAACTTGCCGGCCGGCTGCTGGCGACGACGCCGCACGCGCTGAAGCGTGGCGGCCGCAAAGGCAAGGCGCTGGCGTCGGGAGCGGGCGCGCCGGACGGCGCGGAAACCGGCGAGGAGTGACCCCGTGACTGACAGCAATCGCGAGTACGTGCTGGGAACCGACGACGCCGAACTGGTGCGCCTGGGTCTGCAACACCGCCTCTGGAGCGGCCATGCCTTCGCGTGCTGGGAGAAGGCGGGCATCCGTCCCGGGTTGACCGTGCTCGACGTGGGCTGTGGCCCCGGGCACGCGACCTTCGATCTGTCGCAGCTGGTCGGCCCGGCGGGGCGCGTGGTCGCCGTGGACGAATCGGAGCGTTTCATTCGTTACCTGACGACGCAGGCGGAGGTGCGCGGCGTTACCAATGTCGAGGCCTCCGTGCAGGATGTGCAGGCGCTCGAGGTCCCTCCCGCAAGCATCGACGTCGCATTCGCGCGCTGGTTGCTGTGCTTCACGCCGCGCAGCGAAGACGTCGTCGCGGGTGTTGCCCGCGCGCTCAAACCCGGCGGCCGCTTTGCGGTGCACGACTACATCCACTGGCAGGCGTTGTTTGTGTCGCCGGCGGGCGACGCCTTCTCCGAAGTCATGCGCGCCACCGACCGCGCGTGGCGCGAATCCGGCGGCGATTCGATGATCGGCCAGCGCCTGCCGGCGTTGCTCGGGAAGCACGGTCTGCACGTCGAGTCCATCCATCCGTTGCAGCGCGTCGCGCGCCCGGACGACCCGCTGTGGCAGTGGCCAGGCTCGTTCTTCGCCAACTGGGTGCCGTTGCTGGTGCAGCGCGGTTTCGTGAGCGAAGACCTGCAGCGCGCGTTCACGCGCGAGTGGGAAGATCGCTCGCGCGATCCCCGGGCGTTCTTCTGGACGCCTTCCATGGTGGAGATCATCGCCCGGCGGCTCTAGCTCAGACGGCACTCCCGTGGACAAGCTCACCACGTTCATTATCGTCGGCTTCCTCGCCCAGCTGATCGACGGCACCATGGGCATGGCGTACGGCGTGAGCGCAACGACGTTCCTGCTGTTTCTGGGCGTCCCGCCCGCGGTCGCCAGTGCGAGCGTGCACGCGGCCAAGATGGCGACCACGCTCATATCGGGTGTCGCACACTATCGGTTTGGAAACGTGCGCATCCACCTGGTAAAGCGGCTCGTGATTTCCGGTGTACTCGGCGCTGGACTGGGTGCCTGGGTGCTCGGCAACACGGAGAGCGACATCATCAAACCGGTGGTCGCCGCGTATCTGTTATTGATGGGTGTGTTCATTCTGCTCAAGGCGCGGGGTCACGTTCCCGGACAGGACGACATCCGCACGCACATCATTCCCCTTGGGTTCGGCGGCGGGTTCCTCGACGCGGTTGGTGGTGGCGGCTGGGGACCGATCGTGACGTCGACGCTGCTGGCGCGGGGCAATCACCCCCGTTTCACGATTGGTTCGGTGAACCTGGCCGAGTTCTTCGTCTCCGTGGCCGCGTCGACCACGTTTATCCTCACCATTGGGCTGTCGTACTGGACCGCGATTGCCGGACTGGCGATCGGGGGTGTGGTCGCGGCGCCTCTCGCGGCGTATCTCTGCAAGCACGTGCCGACGCGCGCGTTGATGTACTTCGTGGGCGCTCTGATTATGGCGCTCAGCCTGCGCACGCTGTTGACGTTCCTGCTCTAGGAAATCCGCCCGGCTATTGCTGCCCGTCGTGCGACAGCCGGAGCCGGAAGGCCGGCGCCGGTTCGTAGTGCGTCCCGCCGTAAACGGCGCCCGCCGCGGCCAGCGAGCCCGTGATCAGCCACGTGGTCCGTTCGTCGAAGACCCCCAGCGTATTCCCGATCGCACCCATGAACATTCCCAGCGTGGCCGCCGTCCCGGCGCCATAGGTGATGGCCTCGAAGCGGGTGGGTGGTTCGTACCAGGGCATGCTGGTCAGGTTCAGGTTGACGGTGAGGTAGCCGGTCGTGGGGGCGCCGAGCTGATCGCGCAGGAAGTGATTTTCGACGGTGGGGACGCCGAGACCGAGGGATGACGACCGGCCGGCGTGTGACGCGCGTGTGCTGTCAGCGCCGCTGTCAGCCGCCGCCGCGGCACCGGCCAGACAGGCGGCCAGAACGGCCGCGAGCGCGAATATACTGGGCTTCATGCCGCAACCTCCTCGTTGCGTGGACACATTATACCACCCGCGGCGGAGTCCCGCGAGGGCCGCGGGCCGCGATGCCGCTGGACGGGCGGCGCCGGAATTGTCTACCGTAGGGGGGAATGGTTCGGGTGGCGCCGGGTGAGCGCCGCCGTGAAATGG
>DASUGO010000040.1:0-8596 GCA_036273975.1 Candidatus Krumholzibacteriia bacterium | reverse complement strand
CTCGCCGCGAAGGGTCTGTCGCGCGCTCCGTTGACCGCCCGGGCGCCCACGTGCGAGGGGAGAACTGGTGCGACGGTCCGGTCGACCCGAGCGTGATGGGCTGCTGATCGACAGGACCCACGCGTCCCAATCAACGTGCTGCGTGGTCGGCCTCTTCCTTGGCCTTCTTGTACTTCTCGACCTGGTCCTTGAAATACTGGTCGTCCGGGCTCTTCGACAGACCTTCCTGGCCGATCTTCAGCGCGTTGTCGTAGTCGCCCATCGCAAAGTAGACCTCGGCCAGCGTGTCGAGGATGCCCGGATCGCGGTCCGAAAGCTCCACGGCCTTGAGCGCCGCCGGCAGCGCCTGGTCGAGTCCGATCTTGCGCTGCGAACAGAACCACGCAAAACCGTTCAGCGACTTCGCATCGTCCTGGTGCGGCTCGGTGATCTTCCAGTACATCGCGACTGCGGCGTCCTTGTTGCCGAGTTTGAACTCGGTGGCGGCAAGCCGGCGCGCGGCGTCGTCGTAATAATCCGAGTCCGTGTAGTCGCGGACGACCACCCCGTAGTACTTCTTCGCGTCCGTGTAGCGTTCCGCCACGTAGTTGGCCTCACCCATGCCGTGGTAGATCTCCGCGAAGCGGCCGCGGTCGTTCTTCGGATCCAGCTGGAGCGCGTGCTCGAACAGCGGCATCGCGTCCGTGGCGCGGCCGGCCTCGGCGTGCAGCACGGCGGTATTCACAACCAGATCGAAATCATCCGGATTCTTGGCCAGCTGCTCCTGCAGGGCCGCCATCTGGCTCTTGCCCGCGGCGAAACCGCCAATCACCTCGACAAACTGATCCGCGGGCAGGTAGCCGATGTAGCGGCCGACTTCCTTGCCGTCGGGGCCGAGCACGAGCAGCGTCGGGTACGCACGGATGCGGTATTCCTTCGCCGACGCGATCCACGGGTCCTTCTCGGCATCGAACTTGGCCGCGATCATGCCGTTCAAGAGCTTTTCGGCGGCGGCGTCGGGGTAGACATTTTCGTCCAGCATCTTGCACGGGCCGCACCACGTGGTGAAGAAGTCGATGAAGACGTATTTCTTTTCGGCGCTCGCTCGCTGGAGCATCTGGTCGTACGACTCCTTGCTCCAGTTCACCTCGGCGCTCGCGGCGGCGGTCAGCGTGGCCAGCGCGGCGGCGGCCAGAATGGCGGTCTTGAATTTCATCGGAGCCTCCTTATTAGCGTGGGGCAATTATACACCGGCCGGGGCTGGCGGCGTGGCGGAAATGTCGGCGGGTGATTTCGGGCGAGAGGTGTTGCCGCGGCGTCCGCCAGGGGATGTGGTGTTGCGCGGAAACGGCTGCGTGACGGTTGCCGTTCAGCGGCCGGGGCGATCGGGCGCGGTCTGTCCCTGGTTGTGGTGATAGACGGGCGAGTCGATATCGGCGATCCGGCGGCGATACTCGTCGTTGCGAATCTCGGTGTTCCAGTATCCCGACAGCTTCGCCACCTGGATGCCACCGTAGAAGAGCATCAGCACCAGCGCCGCGAACACGGCCGGGCGAACCGTGCGCCGCCACCACGGCGGCGTTTCCACCTGCAGCGCAATCGGGACCGGACACGCGGCGACGCACGACAGGCACGCCGTGCATTCATCCGAATGCACGCGCCGCGCGCGATCCACCGCGACATGGGCCGGACACGCCCGCGCGCACAGTCCGCAGTCGATGCAGTTGGACGCGGTGCGCGTGATCTTCAGCGGTGACGCCAGCGACACCAGCCCGAGCAGCGCGCCGTATGGACACAGGTAGCGGCACCAGAAGTACGGCAGCACAATCGACAGCAGCACGAGTGCCGCAAGCACCTTGAGCGCGAAGCCGGTGATGTGCGCGAAGAACAGCATCATCTTGACGTCGGCCATGCGGTTGTACGGCGAGTTGAGGAACGCCGCCACTTCGGGTGCGCTCATCACGACGAAGATCGAGTAGACGAAGAACCCCAGCAGCAGATACTTGAGACTGCGCAGCGGCCAGTCGAGCGCGCGCGGTGCGCGCAGCCGACGGCGGAACAGGCGCTGGCTGACGGTCGCGAGTGTTTCCGAGACGAAACCCACCGGGCAGATCCAGGAGCAGAACGCCTTCTTCAGGAGCAGGCCGCTGCCGATCGCGAGCGCGAGGATCACGAATCCCGCCGGGTGGACGCGCGACAGTTCGCCGTTCTGGACCCAGTGGCGGAACGTAATCAGCGATGAGATGGGGAGGAAGCCCTCGACACCCGCCGGACGCTGCGCCGAGAGGTCGCCCGCCGCGAGCCGCGTGGTCCACTGGACAAAGCGAATGCCGATCCGCGCAACAATTGACAACGAAAGCAGTTGCACAGACAGGCGCATCCATTCGATACGCCGTCTGCGCGCGCGCAGGGCCGGTGCCTTGAGGATCTGTGGTTTGAGCCGGGCGAGCTTCTCGGAACGGATCGCGGCCCCGGTATCGTTGGACATTCCACCCTCGCCCAGTGATTTCGGATACGTAACTCCGATACTTAATATGTCTCGATTTCGACCGATCGGCAAGGGGGTGCTTGCGGGCCCGGGGCGTGCCGGAACCGGCCGCCTTGACGGATCACGCGCAATGCGGCTATACTAGGGTCCGTAGGCAAGTTCACCCCCCAAACAACCGGCGTTGACCGGGAGGTTTCTCTCTCCACTCTGCTATCGATCGTTCGTCTCCCCCTGACGACGCGCCCAGAACGCGCGGATTGAACAACGGTAAACCCATTGAGTGACCGACGCTTTCGCCCGAAGAAGCGCTTCGGCCAGAATTTTCTGCAGGACCGCGGGATCGCCGCGAAGATTGTCGGCGCGGCCGGTCTCGGCCCCGGCGATACCGTCGTCGAGCTTGGCCCGGGGCATGGCGTCCTGACGCGGCTCATCGCCGGAACCGGCGCCCGCGTCGTGGCTCTCGAGCTCGACCGCGACCTCGCGGCGGAACTGCAGGCTGAATTCGGGACCCAGGCGGACGGCACCGCGGATCGCGGAGCCGTCGATGTGCGGTGTGTGGATTTCACAACCGTGTCGCTCGGCGAACTGCTGGGCGAGAGAGGGATCGATCGGTGCGTGTTGATCGGGAACATTCCATATCACCTCACGCGGAACGTGTTGTTCGACTTTCTCGTGAGCGAGACCGGCCGCATTGCGCGTTCGGTCGTGATGATGCAGCGCGAGGTGGGCGAGCGCATCGCGTCGCCGCCCGGGAGCCGGGTCTATGGCATTACGAGCGTGGTATTGCAGAGCTTGTACGACATCCGGGTTGTCACGAAGGTTGCACCCGGCTCGTTTCATCCCCGGCCCCGGGTGGCGTCCATCGTTCTGGGCTTCCATCCGCTGACAACTCCGTTTCTGGAGTCGGCGGAGGTGGGTCCGTTCGTGGCGCTGGTCAAGAATCTGTTCCAGCAGCGGCGGAAAACCATTCACAACACCCTGCGCGCATTCTATTCCCTGCCGGAGCCGGTTCTCGAACACGCTGCCGCACAGAGCGGCGTGGACCTGGGAAGCCGGCCGGAAGTCCTGACCCGGGAGCAGTTCCGGGCGCTGTCGCGGGCGCTGACCGCGGCGGGTTCATGAACGGTGCGAGGAACGTTTCGACCGATGCAATGGATGCAGCGCGGAATCCTGGTGTTACTGGCGGTGGCCGTGGTGGCCGCCGGCGCGCCGCGTGCGCGCGGCCAGGAACCCGAGAACACGCAGGCGTCGGTGGATTCGTTGATGTTCGGGCCCAGGTTCTCGTTTTCTCCGGCCTTCAACAACCGCGTGGACGGCGGGGTATCCTCGGTGGGCATGTTTAACCAGTTCAGAACCTCGCTTCGGACCCGCTACGGGCCGGTCTTCGACTTCGACGTGTCGAAGGACGAGAAACATTATCGCCTGCGCGACGGTCGCGACGAGACCAAGGGCATGTCGCTGCTCGGCCTCTACAACCTCCGGCCGGGGATGACCACGTCGCTCAACCTCAGCGACACGCGCATCTTCAGCCGCACGGTGGTCTCGGGCGGCTCTTTCCAGGATTTCATCATCAACGACCAGGTGGCCAATGCCGCGGTGGCGTACACCGGCCAGCAGAGTGGCGCGCGTCTCGACTGGCGCGCGATGGGCAACGCGGGCCAGGGCGAGCGCACGTACAAGAACGACCAGACGGTTTCCGGCGCCATCAACGGCGGCGTCGCGTACAACCTCATCGGCAAGCATGTGATCGTGCAGGCGCGGGGTTCGCTGCGCGAGAGTGCCGATCAGTCGCGGACCACGCTCCAGGAGTTCAACGGACTGGGGGCGTCCGAAGACTCCGTGGCCAGCGTGGTCCGCGTCTCCCTGGCCGATTCCACCGAGTTCCAGGTCGAATACAAGGACTACAACGGCGTCCGCGACTATACCGACCAGGCGCAGGGTTCGCTGGGCGGTCAGGTGAGCGGCGCGGAAAATGTATTCGAGGAGCACGAAACGCGCAGCACGCAATCCACCGTCGCGCACCTCTACTCGGAGCCCTGGGACCGGTTCAACATCGACCTGACCGCACTCCACGAGGAACAGCTGTACGACTACGAGATCCAGAAGACGCGCTACAGCCGCACCGTCGGCACGACCGCGCGCGGAAGAGTTGGCTACACGATGCCGTGGCAGACCACGGCCAACGTGCAGTTCGAAAACACGGAGACGCTGCGCGATCTGGGACCGCAGTCGGTGGCGAGTTTCAACGAGAAGCGCAAGCGCGTGGCGCTGACGCTGGGTCACCAGTTGTCGAAGACGTTTCGCGCGGACTTCAGCGCGTCGACGCAACTCACACAGTCGTTCTACGTGGACTACAACGCCAACCCGCGCGACCGCGACCAGGTGGACAACCTGCTGAGCCTGCGCTTCAATTCGCAGCCCTACCGGAAGATTTCGGCCAACATTACGATGTCGTACTCGTCCACCGAGTTCATCAACATCGACGCCAGCCAGTCGCGCAACAACCGTACGCGCCAGCTCTACGAACTCCGGCCGGGGTTCACGTACACGATGAACCAGCACCTTTCAGTCACGCAGACCTACGGACTGGTGATCGACTACACCGACTACGTCTACCAGGCGAGCGAGAACTTCCTCGACCGCAACCTGACCTTCAGCAACGTGATTGCGTTTCGTCCTACTCAGAAGGTGCAGCTACGGGTCGACTACGGTCTCTATCTGCACGACAAGGGCTCGTATCTCCCCACCGGTCCGGACGGCCAGGACCAGCTGGAGGTGTCGGGCGAAGACCGCCGCGACCGCATGGGGCTGCGCATCGAATACCAGGTCACCGAGGACGTGCAGATCTTCGCCGAAAATCTCTACAGCCACTTTCTCGACCGCGAAGTATCCAGCGGATTCGAGACCATCACCACCGACGGTTCGGTGCAGGTGGGGACGACCGGCAGCAAGGACTGGGGCAACAATCGCAAGTTCAAGTTTGCGTTGTCGCGCGTGAAGCGCTTCAGCCCCTTCGGGTCGGACAAGGAAAAGGACTACTGGGACATGCGATCGGAGTTGAACTTCCCGCTATGACGAAGACAGCGCGCATTCGCGAGCTGATCGTACTGGTGCTGCTGGCCACGGTGCTGGTGGTGCCGGCGTGCCTGTTCGACACGCGCGAGGCGGATGATCCCGCGCAGGGCGGCAACACGATATCGCTGGACGATCCGCTCAAGGTGTTCGTGGCGCTCTCGGAGACGCTGAACGACAGCCAGCAGGACGCCAACTACGAGCGCGCGCTGAGCACGACGTTCATTTTTTCGCCATCGCTGCAGGACTCGCTGGACCAGAATTTCATCGGGACCGGTGTGTTCGACAACTGGAACAAGGATCGGGAAATGGCGGTGCTGGGCCGGTTGCTGGCCGACGCCCAGACGCTGCACGCCGAGTTCAACCCGACGGCGGAAATCAACAAGAACACGTTCGTCCGTTTCCGGGTCGAGTATTCGCTGGATGTTGTGCCCATCGCGGCGCCGGCGGACACCAACCAGTACCGCGGTGTCGCCTACTTCGACGTGCGCCTCGAGAGCGGCAACTGGCGCCTCACCTTCTGGGATGAGGCGGAGGGCGTCGACGGATATCCGAGCTGGGGGTACCTCCGGGGCATCCTCGGGTTGTAGTGCGCCGCCACCGGGAAGCATCGGGAGCACCCGTGCAAGCGTATTAGTGTTAACCTTTTACATGACTTGACGTTAAGAGGAATTGCGATGTATCATCTAACAGCCTGTCAGCACCCCGCCATGCGGAAAGGATTTGCGTCCATGAGGAACAAGACCAGTTTTCTATTTGTGATCGCTCTGCTCGCCGCGGTGATGTCGTCGTGCATCTTCGATCCGGCCGAAAAGAAGAACGAGGGTGGTGGACCGGTCGAGAGCTTCTTGCCGTTGAACGAGAAGGTCAACGTGCTGTCCAACCTGCAGCTCGCGTACAACCGGCGGATCATTACCGAGTACGACAAGCTCCTCGACCTCGAGTTCGTATTCTTCCTTGCCGACGGTGACGTCGGCGGGGGTCTGCCGGTCTCATGGGATCGCACCACCGAGATTGGGACCAACAAGTGCCTCTTCGATCGGGTCGGGTGCCCGGGCAAGCCAGTCGCGTCATCCGTGACGATGGAGCTTATGAACCTCAATCAGATCCAGTGGACGAAGCTCATCCCGGCCTCCGCACCGGACGAAGAGTGGCAGACCACCACGGTGTTCTACAACTTCCAGATCGAAATCGGGGACACCAAGTACGTCCCGTACGCCGGCGCCAAGGCGCAGTTCACCGTGCGCAACGTCGGCACCGACAGCCAGCCCAAGTGGCAGCTGGTCGAGTGGCGCGATCTCGGCGCCAGTAACTAGGGCAAGCGCTTCACAAAGGGCACCGGCGCCGCCGGTGCCCTTTCTTTTTCCGGGGAGTTCCCGCCGTGCGACGTTCCACCGCTTCGTTTCTATCCGTTGTTCTCGTCGCATCCATGGGACTGACCGTTGTCGCCTGCAGCGACGACAATCCAGTTGGACAGTCTGCCCCCCAGACGAACTTCAAAAATCTCACCGAGCGCGACGACGTATTGTTCAACCTGCAGCTCGCCCACAACCGTCGCGATATCACCGAGTACGACAAGCTCCTCGACCCGGACTTCAGATTTCTCCTGGCAGCGGGTGACGTCAAGGTCGGCCTCCCGTCGTTCTGGGATCGCACCACCGAAGTCGGGGCCAACCAGTGCTTCTTCGATCGGGCCGGGTGCATGGGGAAGCCACTCGCGACATCCGTGGCGATGGAGCTTCTGTTCGGGGGCGTGCAGTGGGTTGGCTTCCAACCGGCATCCGCGCCGGACGAGACCTGGTACACCACCACGGTGTTCTACAACTTCCAGATCGAGTTCGCGCCCGACACGAAGTACATTCCGTACGCGGGCGCCAAGGCGCAGTTCACGGTGCGCAACGCGGGAACCGACGAAGCGCCGCAATGGAAGCTGTTGGAAATGCGCGAGCTCAGTGCCAACAGCGGCCTCAATGCCAGCGCTGCCGCGCGGACGAGCACCGAAGAGACGACCTGGGGCAGGGTGAAGTCGTTGTATGTGTCCATTGAAACCAGGTGCAAGGATCTCACCACGCGCGAAAACGTGCTCAACAACATCGAATGTGCGTACAACGAACGCAATATCGCCGAGTACGACCAGCTCCTCGACCCTGGGTTTGTGTTCTTTCTTGCCGACGGCGATGTAAACGGCGGGCTCCCGGTATCGTGGGATCGCACCACCGAGATCGGGGCCAACCGGTGTCTATTCGATTGGGTCGGATGCCAGAACAAGCCACTGGCCACGTCCATGCAGATGGACCTGCTGTTCGAGAACAGTTTGCAATGGGTGAGTGTCATCCCGTCCTCCGCGCCGGACGAGACCTGGTACACCACGACGGTGTTCTACAACTTCCAGGTTGAGGTTCAACCGGACACGAAGTACTACTCGTACGCCGGGGCGAAGACGCAGTTCACAGTGCGCAACGCGGGGACTGACGAAGCGCCGCAATGGAAGCTGGCGGAGATGCGCGACCTTGGCGCCTACAATCTTATGACCGCCGCCGCCGCGCGGACGAGCACCCAGGAAAGCACGTGGGGCGGAGTGAAGTCGTTGTCGTGGGGCGGAGTGAAGTCGTTGTATCGTTGATGGGGGCATGCGGAGGTTCACCGGGAGTTTATGATGAAGACCTTCTTACGGATGTTGATGATTGCGGCGGTTGTTGTGGGCGGCATGGGGTGTGGCGACAGCAAGGATGATCCGGTCATCCCGCCGCCGCCGACTGGCTTCAAGAGTCTCTCCACCCGCGAGGGTGTTCTGCACAACATGGAGCTCGCGTTCAACCGGCGCAGCATCACCGAGTACGACAAGCTCCTCGACCCGGACTTCGTATTCATTCTTTCCGACGGCGATGTGGGGGGCGGGCTCCCGGTATCGTGGGATCGCACCACCGAGATCGCCGCCAACCAGTGTCTCTTCGACCGGGCCGGATGTCTGGGCAAGCCGCTGGCCAAGTCGATTGCCGTGGACCTGGCGTTCGAAAGCGGCGTGCAGTGGGTGAGTTTCAATCCGGTGTCCGCGCC
>DASUGO010000039.1:0-4261 GCA_036273975.1 Candidatus Krumholzibacteriia bacterium | reverse complement strand
TGATCTGTTTCCCAGTGGCGACAGGGTCGGCGTGACCCTAGTCACGTGGCCTAGGCCTCTCGATTCCTATTATGCATCGCAACGAGGGCCCCAAAACCCAGAAACGTCATGGGTTTGACGCTCATCCGCAATCGGTCGCGGACGGGCAGAAGGGGTTTCCGCTACGAGAGAGGAGTCTTGATGTCGAGGTCGTCGCGATTATCGGTCGCTGCGGGAGTGCTTGCGCTGTGCGGCGCCTGGTCTGACCAGGCCCGCGCGGTCGGCGTCGCCGCCGGCACCAACATCGACAGCACCGCGCAGGTGACCTATTCGGTCGGCGCGGTGAACGCGAGCTCGACCTCGAATACCACGAGCGTGACGGTCGCGGAGGTGCTCGATGCGGTCGTGACGCTGCAGACGCCGAGCGTGCCGGTGGTGCCCGGCGCCACGCAGCAGGAGTTGGTCTACCGCCTCACCAACACCGGCAACGGCCCGGAGACCTTCCTGCTGCAGGTGACCAGCACGCTGGGCGGCGACGACTTCGATCCCACGGCGGCTTCGCCGTCTATCTACTTCGATACCGACAACAGCGGCGACCTGTCGGGCGGCGACCTGCCGTACAGCCCCGGCAACAACGACCCGGTGCTGGCCGCCGACGCGTTCGTCACGCTGCTGGTGGTCAACGACATTCCCGCGGGCGTCAGCGACGGCAACCGCGGCTTCTCGCGCCTGACCGCCACTGCGCGTACCGGCAGCGGCGCTCCCGGCACCTCGTTCGCGGGCCAGGGTGTCGGCGGCACCGTCGCGGTGGTCGGTACGACCGGCGGCGACGGCGAGGCGACCGGGCAATACCTGGTGGCCAGCATTGCGCTCAACGCGCTCAAGTCACAGGCGGTCGTCGACCAGTTCGGCGGCGTGCGCCCGATCCCGGGAGCGCGCATCGAGTACACGATCGTGGTGAGCGCGACCGGCAGCGGCAGCGCCGCGACCTCGGTGTTCAACGACGCCATCCCGGCCAACACCACCTACGTGCCCGGCACGCTGCAGCTCAACAGCCTCGCGCTGTCCGACGCGGCCGATGCCGACGCGGGGGATTTTTCGACCGTGCCGGCGGCGCGCGTGCGCGTGCAGCTCGGCAACCTCACCCAGGCGAGCGGCTCCCAGACGATCCAGTTCGCCGTAACCATCAATTGACCGTGGGAAGCACGAAGTGAAGGAGACACACATGATCCAGGGGACAGTGAAGTTCATCGCCGCCGCCGTCGTCGCCTGCGCGCTGCACGCGCCGGCGTTCGCGCAGACCAACTGCGTCGAGCTCAAGACGACGGGCGAAGTGGAAAAGGAAGTCGTCAACGACAAGGGCGAGAAGACCAGGACGCTGGTCGCCGCCGCCGACGCCAAGGTCATCCCGGGCACCGAGGTGATCTGGACGGTGACGGCCAAGAACACCTGCAAGGATCCCTCGGACAAGGTCGTGATCACCAACCCGGTGCCGCAGCACATGACGCTGGTGCCCGGCTCGGTGTTCGGTGCGGGCGCCGAGATCACCTACTCGGTGGACGGCAAGACCTTCGCGCCGGCCGGCAAGCTCACGGTCACCGAGAACGGCGTCGCGCGGGCCGCGCGCGCCGAGGAATACCGGCAGATCCGCTGGGCGTTCAGCAACCCGATTCCAGCCGGCTCGAGCGCCTTCGGGCGTTTCCGCGCCACGCTCAACTAGTTTTTTTCCAAGAGAGTAGAGAGGAGTACCCATGACTTCGGTCTTAAAGCAGATGCGGCGAGTCGGTCTCGCCGTGGTTGCGTTGGGGTCGATCGGACTGTCTGGCACGGCGTTCGCGCAGAACACCGCGTCAGGCACGGCGATCAACAACACCGCAACCATCAACTACAGCGTGAACTCGATCGCGCAGACCCCGATCAGCGCGAGCGCGTCGTTCGTGGTGGATACGGTGGTCAACGTCAACGTGACCGGTGGCACCAGCGTCAATGTGACGCCGGGGCAGACCGCCGCGGTGACGGTGTTCACGGTGACCAACACCAGCAACATCACGTCCAACTTCACGCTGACGCCGACCAACCAGGCGGGCGACAACTTCGATGTCACCAACATCGCGGTGCGCGTCGACGCCAACGGCAACGGCAGCTACGATCCGGCGACTGACACCGGCACCTCGATCACCGGCCTGGCCCGCAACGGCTCGGTCACGGTGTTCGTGCTCGGTGACATCCCCGTGGCGGCGACCAACACGCAGACGGCGATCGACCGGTTGACGGCCAATGCCATCAACCCGGCGACCAGCGTCGCGTGGGTCAACGACGCGGGCGCCGACGTGGCGGCCAGCGTGCAGATCGTGGTGCAGAACAACTCGGCATTCGCAGATGACACCTACACGGTGGCCACCGCGACGCTGGGTGTCACCAAGACCAGCTCGGTGATCAGCGACCCGGTGAACAACACGACCAACCCCAAGGCCATCCCGGGCGCGGTCATGCAGTACGCCATCGCGATCGCCAACACCGGTTCGCAGGCGGCGACGCTGTCGTCGGTCAACGATCCGATCCCGGCCAACACGACGTTCCTGGCGGGCCAGTTCACCGGTGCGACCGACGTCAGCATCCAGGTGGGCGCCGCTCCGGCGACGTTCTGCGTGGCCGAGGCTGGCGGTACCGACGGCAACGTGGACGGCTGCGTGCTCACCGTCGGCGGCGCGCTGACGGTGGGTGCTCCGGCGATCACGTCGGTCGCAGCGGGTAGCACGGTGACCGTGCGCTTCCGCGTGACCATCCAATAATCGAACGGAACGCACAGCGCACCATCATGATGTGCAACTCGGCGGGTAAGCGGGCCTGGAGCCCGAAGGGGCGACCCAAGCCCCACACCCGCAACAACGGGTACTCTCACGCAGAGGGCGGAGTAGCGACTAGCTACTCCGCCTTCGGCGCGTTTGTGGGCCGGGTAAAAGCCTGGGCCGGGTTCTCGTTGTTATTTGCTGCATGTCTCACTGCTGCGAATGTTTCCGTGGCGCAGGTCACGGCGGCCGGTACGGTGATCAGCAACGTCGGCAGCGTCCAGTACGACGTGGCGCCGGGCACGACGCGCACCGTGCAGTCGAACGAGGTGGCGCTGGCCGTGCAGCCGGCGCCGTCACGTTCGTCGATCACGCTGGCGCGCTATGCCGGCGGGAGCACGACGGCGTCGACCGCCGGTCCCACGCAGTGCCTGGCGGGAGGTGCGTTCACGGCGCTGGCTCCGCCCGCGCCGCAGGGCGTCGGCCCGCTCGACCCGATGAACCCGATCCCGATGTTGCCGACGGGGATCGCGCATGCCGGCGATCCGATTTTCGTGCGCGTCGTGGATGCGGACCGCAACCGCGATGCCGGCGCGGTGGATACCGTGGATGTGCGCCTGACGGCGTCCGTCACCGGGGACTCCGAGGTATTGCGACTTTCCGAGACCGGCCCCGACACCGGTGTGTTCGTGGGCTACCTGCCGACGCAGGCCAGCACGGCGGCGAACGACTGTGCCCTGCAAGTCGAGCGCAATGCCGGGCTGGATGCGAGCTATGTCGATCCGAGCGACTCCACCGACGCGGCGCAGGCCAACGCGCTGGTGGATCCCTATGGCCTGGTATTCGATTCGCAGACCGGTCAGCCGGTCGATGGCGCGCGCGTGCGTCTCATCGATGCGGGCACGGGCCTGCCTGCAACGGTGTTCGGCGACGACGGCGTCAGCCGCTATCCGAGTGAAATGGTCACCGGCCAGTCGGTGACCGACCAGGGCGGTACGCAGTACCAGCTGCCCCCGGGCGTGTTCCGCTTCCCGCTGGTCGCGCCGGGCAGCTATCGCCTCGAAGTGCTGCCCGTCGGCAGCTACAGCTTCCCTTCGCAGCGCACGATCAACGATCTGCAGACGCTGCCCAACGCGCCGTTCCGGCTGCAGCCGGGTTCCTTCGGCCAGGATTTCACGGTCACCGCGGCGCCGGGCGTCGCGGTCGACCTGCCGTTCGACTCGAGCAACAGCGCGCTGCTGCTGCGCAAGAGCGTCGGCCAGCAGATCGCCACCACCGGTGACTTCGTGCAGTACACGCTGACGCTGCAGAACACCAGCCAGTCGGGCGCGATCATCGATGCCCAGCTCATCGACCGCTTCCCCGCGGGCGCGCGCTACCGCGCGGGCTCGCTGCACCTGAACGGCGCGCGTATCGCCGACCCGGTGCTCGCCACCGATGGCGCGAGCTTCACCTACACGCACGCGTCGCTCGGCGCCGGTGAAACCATCACG
>DASUGO010000038.1:0-29178 GCA_036273975.1 Candidatus Krumholzibacteriia bacterium | reverse complement strand
GTCATAGACCACCACGCTCACCGGGCTCCGGCCTCCCGCGCCTTCACCCGCCACCCAGTATTCGATCTTCGTCACCGGGTTGAACGGGTTGGGGAAGTTCTGCCCCAGCTTCGCGCGCGTCACCGGAATCACCACCGGCATGGTCTCGCTCACCACACCACCCTCGCCCTCCAGACGGTACACATAGCTCGCGCCCATCTCGACGCGCCGGTCGGTCAGCCGCACCAGCCCGTCCAGGTCCAGCGCGACCCCACGCGCCACCGCCTCGTAACGGCCCGGTGTTCCGCCCGTCACCTCGGCGCGGCTCACTGTGAACAATCCCCCCGCCTGCGGCGGAACCGCCCACACCAGGTCCACGCCGTTATCCCGCGCGATGTACGAGAACGTCGCCGTCCCCACCGGCGTCGGCACCACGAAGCCGGTTTGACCGTTGTTGTGGGTGTTCCCCTGGAACCGCGGCCACGGCGCCTTGCTGTCGTCCCAGGCACCCATGAAGTCCCACACGTAGAGGTTCTCGTCCCAGCCGGCGGCCACCAGGTCGATGTCGCCGTCCAGGTCGACATCGGCAAGCTGCGGCACGCCGCGCATCGCGTCGTCGGTCTTCAGTGGGAAGCCGGCGACGGGCGCACCGGTCGCCGACCACGCGTGGATGAAACGTGTCTCGTCGCCGAGCACGATATCGAGCACGCCGTCGGCGTTGATATCGGCGATCACCGGTGACGACTCAGTATACGTCGTCGCCGAATACTGCTGCGGCCAGCCGGCCAGCGCCACACCGTTGTACTGCATCCCGTACAGATATCCGCTGCCGCGAGGGACAAATATCTCGAGTTTTGCGTCGCCGGTGACGTTTCCCACCGCCGGAGAACCGCGGAAGAACGGGGCGCCAAAGGGATTGTTGCTGAAGAAGTTGTTCCCCAGCTGCGTCCCGTCATGGTTGAGGATCCGTATGCTCCCCGCCCATTCGTTGACGATGATCTCCATGTCACCGTTGTTGTCGACATCCGCGACGACGGGATTGCCGCCGATGTCGCTGCCCAGCGCGTATGGCCAGCCGGGAGAAATCGAGCCGTCCTGATTGAAGACGTAGACCTGGTCGCCCTGCGAGCCGACGATCAGTTCCTCCATGTTGTCGTTGTCGATGTCGGCCATGGCCGGCGTCGAGTAGTTGAATGTGCACCCGGACATCCGGTAGAAGACCCCGATTGTGCCCGGATTCGAATCCCCGTCGATATACTCGCTGCCATCGTCGTTCCAGGCGTAGATGACACCCTTCTCGTCCACCGCGATGATCTCGAACACATTGTCGCCGTCGAGATCACCCACCACCAGTCCGGCGCGGATGGTGTTCTCCACCGATTTCGGCCAGCCGGCGAGGATCGTCCCCTGGTAGTTGAATACATAGACGCTCTTCAGGTCGCGCGACGCGGCGACGATCTCGAGGCCCGGCGTGGCGTCGATACGCGCAAGCGCCGGGTGCGAGACGAACGTGCTCCCGGCCGCGGAGAGGACGCCCCACGACTGCGGGTCGCTGTCTCCGTCGATCAACTCGTTGCCGTCGGAATGAAATGCGAACACCTTGTTTGCGCAGACCACGATCTCGGGCATGCCGTCGCCGTCGAGGTCGCCCACCGCGGGAGAGGAACCGGTCTCCAGACCCAGCCCGATCGGGAATCCCGCCAGCTGCGCCGGATTGGTACTGCCAAACATCGTGGCCGACTGTGCGCTCTCGTTGCCCGAGGCGTCGATCGCCGCGGCGCGGTAGTAATACAGGGTGTTCGCCGCGAGGCCCGTGTCCAGGAACACCGCGTTGGCCACCGGGTCGAGGTTCGACTTTACGAACGGTCCCCCGGGGTTCAGCGAGCGGTAGATGTTGTAGTGCGTAACATCCGGAGTAACGCTCGTGGTCCACGAGACCTGCAGCCGGTCGACACCGAGGCTCGGATCCACCACCAGCGCCGTCGGGGAAACCGGCGGGCGCAGTTCGATGACGTCGATGGTTGCACGGCCGTAGATATCCGTGATTTCGACCTGCAACTGGTGCTCAATGGCCACGCCGGGTTCGATCATGGTGAATCCGGTCGCGTTCTCGGCGCTCGCCAACGGCGCCAGGGCGGGATACGTACTGAGGCTGTCGACAAAGGTAAATCCACCGCCCAGATCCGTGACCTGCACGGTGCCACCCGGGAACACGCCACTCCCGAAATTCTTCACCTTGTAGAACAGCTTGAACTGCTCCCCGGCGTCCACCACACCGTTGCCGTTGCCGGTCCCCGCGTCGTCGATGCGCAACTGCACCAGCGAGAGTGCGGGCTGATGCACCTCGCGCTTGAACTCGTCGCGCCACGCCTCGGACCCGTCGTTCTTTATGATCAGCGTAAACGGTACCGGGTGGGCGTCGGCGAGCGAGCTCGACACGGTCACGCGCAGCGGGTCGGACGCGGCGATCGTCTGCGACGCCGCGATCACGCCCACGGCCGCGGTGCTGTCGCCGATCGAGACCCCGCCGTCGTTGCTGCGCAAGAGCGCGGTGACCACGCCGGTGGACGCGGAGCCGGTATTCTTGAGCGACACGGTCAGATCCACGGTCTCGCCGCCGTCGATCACGCCGTCGCCGTTACCCACGGTCCCACCCAGGTTGTCGTCGTCCACCGTCATGCCCGGCATCTGGACGTAGGCCGCCGCCGCGGTCACCGTGATGCTGCCCTCGTTGCGGCGGAGATTCGTGCCCGTCACCACCACATCGATGGCACCGGCACTGCGGGCGCGGAACGGTAGTACGACCTGACCGGATCCGTTGGTCGTGCCAACCGCGTAGTCATCCCCGCCCTTGGTCAGGCACACGCGTGCACCCTCGACCGGGTTCCCACCGCTCATCGCGGTAACGGTAATGTAGTTCTTCCCCACGCCAACGCTCGCGACGTGCGTCACGTCCAGCGCCACCGGGCTGCCGGTCCACATCGGCATTTCCGGATCTGCGAGCAGCGTGTAGATGTAGTGCGTCCACAGATCCACATTGTCCCCAAGGACGGCGAGCGGGGTCCGGGACTCCCGCGAACGCGCGAACGCCTCACCCACGTTCACCACCAGCGAGTCGAACACCAGATCGTAGAACGCGTTCATATACGCCGACGATACGTTCGGGAACGCGCTCTCGTTGGCGCCAATCACCGACACCGCTCCGCCGTTGGGATTGCGGAGAAAGTGCTCGGCCAGACAATAGTAGGTGTAGGACGCGCCGGTGCAGTTGAGGAAATACAGACACGAGAGTTTATCGCCGTTGACCAGCGCATCCGCGTCGGCGTTCTGGATGCTGGCGTCACCCACCGACATGTTGAAGCGGAATCCATGACCGATGTGTACGACGTGGTTGAAGCCGGTGTTCATCGCCGCCAGCACCGCCGCACGATTCTCATCCAGTGAACCGGGGAAATATTCCTCCGTCTCGTACATGCGCACGACATCCAGCCCGGGCGCCGTGAGCGAGTTGTTATAGATGACCTCGGTCAGGTCGGCACCGTTGACCGAAATCGGATTGGGCGGGGTCCAGTTGATCGGGAAGAGCACTTCTCCCAGCAACAGCACGCGGTTCCCGAACGCCACATCGACCGGCGTTTCGTAGCTGATGATCTTTCCGACCGCCATCGCGACTTCCGCCGTCGACGAGGTCGGCAGTCGTCCCACATATACCTCCGCGTAGAGGTCGGGATTGTCGATGGGCGTCCCCTCTCCGAAGGTGGCGTCGCGATCATCGTTCCATTCGCCGTCGAGGCATCCGAAATACATGTCCACCGGGAGCATCCGGCCGCCGTCATAGAAACCGCTCCACGCCAGTCGTGGCGCCAGCTGGTCGGTGTCGCCACCCAGCAGCAGGTACGTAATGCCCCACTTCGTGTACGCGTCGCGCACAAAATTGCGAATGGTCTCCTGCGCGTCCGACCCGTTGCGATAGTTGGCGAGGATCCACTCCACGGTACGAATCACCGTCGGCACGCCCTTCGCGGTCTTGAAATCCGCGAGCGTCTGATAGGCCGCCGCCAGCGAGTCGGGCGTAACGATCACATAGTCGACCGGACTCCCTTCCAGCGATGGGAACGTCGACGGGGCAAACCCGCCCTCGGGTGCCGGCACGTCCACGGTTGCGAAGGAGTACGCCGCGGCGTCGCCGGGATTGATGACGAGCCGGGCCAGTTCGGATCGCGTACGGCGTTCCAGCGCGGGACGCCGGCGCTCCGCATGGACTGCCGGCGCACGCGCCGACGGCGCGGTGTCGATATCGAGCACCATCGATTCGGCCACGCCAAGGTTTCCGTCGTCGACGGATACCGGGAACACGGCGAAGGACGCAATGGTGTATCCGTGCAACCGCCCGCTGCCGAGGAAGCGAACGCGTTCGAACGGCGCCGACGCGCCGGCCGGAGCGAGCGGTTCCGCCACGCCAGCGATTCCGTCCTCAGTACGCTCGCCGCTGGAGATGAGCGGCCGGATCCCGCTGCGCACGATGCGACCGCCGAGCACGCGAACGGTCGCGTCCGCGACATCTTCGCCCGGGGGCAGCACAACATTAACAATGCGGTACGGCAGCGCCGGACGCCCGGCATCGGCCAGCAGCGCGTAGCCGGGAGCGGACACCGTGATCTCGTCGCCGGAATCGGTGGCCCGGATGCGAAGGTTGCCGGCGTCGAGTGCCAGCGGAAAGGACAATTCGGTCGCTGCGGCCGGCGTGGACGCCGCCATGAACACGCCCAGTGAACCGGCGGCCAGCATCAGGGGAAGCAATCGTCTCATCGCAGCGCACCTCCGAGCCGGAGCGCGGCTCGAGTACCGGGAGTTACTTGAGGAGCACCATCTTCCGGGAGTCGGTGAACCCATTCGTGGACATTCGATAGAAGTATACTCCAGAACCCACCGGGGCGCCTCCGTCATTGCGCCCGTCCCATTCGACCCGGTAGCGGCCCGACGGCTGCTGTTTCGCGACCAGTGTGCGAACGCGGGCGCCGCGCACGTCGTAAACCACGACGCTGACAGGGCTCTGCGCCCCGCCTGCCCCGCCCGGCACCCAGTACTCAATCCGCGTGACCGGGTTGAACGGGTTGGGATAGTTCTGGCCGAGACGGGCGCGCGTAATCGGGACCATCACGGCGTTCGTCTCACTGACCACCCGTCCCGCACCCTCGAGGCGATAGACATAGCGCGAACCGGCCACCACGTTCCGGTCGACCACCCGCACCAGGCCATCGAGGCCCAGACCCACGTCGCTGGCGACGCGCCGGTACGTCCCGGCGTCGCCGTTGACAATCTCCGCACGGCTCACGGAGAAGAGACCGCCCGCTTCCGGCGAGACGCCCCAGATCAGTTCCACGCTGCCCTCGCGTGCGGTGTAGTCGAACGAGATGGCCAGCACCGGCGTCGGCAACGGTGTATCGATGTTGCCATCGTTGAACAGGTTGCCGTGGTAGCGTGACCACGGGGCCAGCAGCGGGTTGAACATCTTCGGGAAGTCCCACACGTAGACGCTCTTGTCCCACCCGGCGGCGACGATGTCCGTGTCGCCGTCCTTGTCGACGTCGGCGATGACCGGCGTGGCCCGCACCGCGTCCGTCAGCGCCAGCGGGAAACCGGCCTTCAACTGTCCGGTGGCACTCCACGCGTTGAGGAACTTGTTCTCGTCGCCCAGCACGACGTCGAGCGAACCGTCGTTGTCGATGTCCGCGACCACCGGGGACGACTCCGTCCAGCTCAGGCTCGCGTAGACCACCGGCCACCCGGGCAGGTCGGTACCGTTCCATTGCACCGCGTAGAGGTTGCGGTTCTTGCTCGGGATGATGACCTCCAGCTTCCCGTCGCCGTCCAGATCGCCGAGAGCCGGTGACGGCCCGAAGGTCAGCTGATTCTGGAAGTAGCGCACCCACAGCGTCGTCCCGTCGTGGTTCAGCACGGTGACGTTACCACCAAACTCGCAAATGACGATCTCGGGGAAACCGTCGCCATCGATGTCGCCCACCGCCGGGCTGCCGGAGATGTCCGACACGAACTTCTTCGGCCATCCGGCGACACTCGACCCGTCGGCGTTCAGCACGAACACCGAGTCACCCTGCGTGCCGACGACGATCTCGTTGACGTTGTCGCCGTCGATGTCCGCGATGGCCGGGCACGTATACTGGTATGAACAGTTGACGAACTTGCGGAACACGCCGTTGGTGGCGGGGTTGTTGTCCCCGTCGCGCACCTCGGTTCCGTCCGCGTGCCACGCGTACAGATAACCCTTCTCGTCGATCGCGATGACTTCCTTCTGCTGGTCCCCATCGATATCGCCGGCGACGACCGCCGCGCGGATGAAGCTCAACACCGTGTGCGGCCAACCAGCGATATTCGCGCCGGTGTAGTTGAGCACGAACACCTGCTTCGTATCGCGTGAGGCGGCGAGGATCTCCATGCCGGGCACGCCGTCCATGTCGGCCAACCCCACGTGAGCAACAAACGAACTTCCCTCGGTGCTGAACAGCCCCCAGGTTTGCGCGTTGAAGTCGGCGTCGCGAACTTCGACGCCGTTGTGGTGCCACGCGTACAGCCTGGCGTCACCCTGAATGATCTCGAACTCGTTGTCCCCGTCGATGTCCCCGACCACCGGCGAACTCGTGGTCTCGGTCGACATCGCGATGGGCCAGCCCTCCAGCTGCACCGGGTTGGTGCTGCCACTGAACTCGGCCGACGGGACGCTCTCGTTGCCGGATGCGTCGACGGCGGTCACGCGCACATAGTAGCGCGTGGTCGGTTCCAGACCCGTGTCGAGGAAGATGGTATGGCGCACCGGATCCGGCGTCACCACCGTGTACGGGCCGCCCGGGTTGACGGATGACAGGACGCGATAGCCCGTGACGTCGGTCGACGGACTCGGCGCCCAGGTGATCTTCAGACGGTCCGCGCCCAGGCTGGGGTCGAACTTGACATTGTCCGGTGCCTGCGGCGCGCGCAGGTCGAACTGCCGCGCGACGGTCCGTCCGTACACGTCGGTGACCTCGAGCCGGAGGTTGTGCGCCACGTTGACGCTGTCCTCACGGATCGCAAACCCGTCGACGTTTTCCGCGCCGGTCACGGTCGGGAGCGCCGGATAGGTATCGATGCTGTCGGTGAACACGAACGCGTCGTCCAGGTCCGTGAGCGTGGCGGACAGCCCGTAGGCCGCGCCGGTGCCAAAGTTCTTCACGGTGTAGTAGAGGCGAAATTCTTCGCCCGCATCCACGACGCCATCGCCGTCGCCGGTCGCGGCGTCATCGACCCGCAACAGAACGAACTCGAGTTTGGGTGCGTGCACCAGGCGCGTGAACCGGTCCGTGCGCACCGGAACGCCGTTCTCGCGCACTTCCAGCGCAAACAGTACCGGCAACTCATCCGGAAGCGTCGAAGCAACGTGCAGACGGAAGGGATCGGAGGCCGGTGCGGCCCCGCCGGCCGGTATCGGGCCGACGGTGGCCAGACTGTCCGCGATCACGAAGCCCGAATACGACGTTCGCAGCGCGAGCGAGATGTTCTGCGCCGCCGACAGGCCTTCGTTGCGGACGCTGACCATGAGGTCGACCACTTCGCCCGCGTCCAGCACGCTGTCGCCGTTGCCGGCAGTGCCCGCGGTGGAGTCGTCGTCTACCGTGATATCGTCGAAACTCACGTATTCACCGGCCGCGGCGCTGACCGCAATCGCACCGATGTGCAGCGCGTGGTTCGGCGCGCTCGCAACCACGGACACGTTGCCCGCGGACTCGGCCGTCATCGAAAGCGTCACCGATCCGCCAGCGTCGGTGTACCCGACTTCGTAGTCGTCGTCACCCTTCGACAGGCAGACGCGCGCATCCGCCACCGGGCCCGATCCGTCGGCGACCGTGACCGTCACCGGCGTCGCACCCAGCCCGACCGCGGCCGGGTAACCGACGATGAGCGGCTGTACGGGCTGCGTCCACAGCGGCATTTCCGGATCCGCCAGCATGCAATAGATGTAATGGGTCCACAGATCGCCGTTGTCCCCGGTCATCGCGATCGGGGTGCGCGGTTCGCGCGAACGGGCCAGCGTCTCGCCGATGTGGTTGACGCCCTGGTTGTAGAGCAGGTTGTGGTAGTCGTTCATGTACGGCTGCGACAGCAGCGGATACGCGCTTTCGCTCGCGCCGACCACCGAGACCGCACCGCCGTTGGGGTTGAGCAGGTAGTGCTCGCCAAGGCAGAAGTAGGTGTAGGCAACGCCGGTGCAGTTCAACAGGTACAGGTTGGTGAAGCGATCCGGATTCATCATCACGTCGGCGTCGGCGTTGACGATATTCCCCGAGCCCACCGACATGTTGAAACGGAAACCGTGGCCGATGTGGATGACCTCGTCGTACCCGGCCTCGATGGAGTCGATCGCCGACGCCGCGGTTTCCGGCAGCGACCCGGGGTACGCGTCGTAGTTCTCATACATCCGGGTCACCGTAAGCGACGGGTCGGTCAGACTCGACAGGCGCAGGTATTCTGCGATTCCGGCTCCGTCCTGGGTGACCGGTTGCCCAAACGTCCAGTCGATCGGATACAACACCTCGCCGAGCAACAGCACCTTGCCGGTGTACGACGGGTTCACCGGTGTTTCGTAGGAGATGACCTTGCTCACCAGCGTCGCCGCCGTCTGCGAATTGACGGCGGGCAGGCGGCCCACGTAGACCTCATGATAGAGGTCGGCCTGGTCCACCGTTCCACCTTCGCCGAACAGCGCGTCGTGGTCGGCATTCCAGTCGCCGTCGAGGCACCCGAAATACATGTCGACCGGAATGTCCTTGACGCCGAGATAGGTCGACGCACCCAGCCGGGCCGGCACGAGGCCGACGTCGCCACCGAGCAACAGGTAGTCGATTCCCCAGTACTGGTACGCGTCGATCACGAAGGTACGAATCGTCTCCGCGAGATCGACCCCGTTGCGATAGTTGGCTGCGATCCATTCCGTCGTGCGCACGACGGTCGGAATGCCCTTGGCGGTCTTCCAGTCGGCCAGCACCTGAAACTCATCGGCGAGCGAGTCGTTGGTCACGATCACGTAATCAACCGGACTGCCCTCGAGCGACGGGAACGACGTGGCCTGAAAACCGCCGCGTTTGGGCGCCACGCGGGTTTCACCCAGCGAGTAGGCGGACAGGTCCTCCGGATTCACCACGAGGCCATCGAGCCGCGCGCGCAGGTCCTCGCGGAAGCGGTCGCGGTGACGAACCCGCGCGACGACGCCGGTGGGATCGGCCGCCGTGGTCTCGACCGTGAGCGTCATGCGCTCGCGAACGGTGGCGGCTCCCCCTTCCAGCCGGACCGGGTACACCGCGAAGCTCGCAATCGCGACGCCGTGCATATGCCCCACCCCAAGAAAGACCGCGGGCGCCGACGGGTAAACGTCGGCGCTCCACGCGGCCGTCGCGGGCCCATTCCCGCGCGAACCATCACTCAGCACGACTTCCGGATTTGTCACAGGGCGCACGGACGGCGCCACCACCAGCGGATCGGACATCTCGCAGTGGAAATCCCCGACGGTGCTCCCCTGCGGGAGCACAAAACTCACAATGCGATACGGGAGCGCGGGGAGTCCGGGATCGGTGGTGACGACATAGCGCGAGTCGGCAACCTGCACGCGGTCGCCCGCGCCGGTGGCCACCACGGCGACGGCGGCAGCCCGCAAGTCGAGCGTGTAGGCCAGCCCGGCGGCACGTGCGGATCCGGCGGACACCGCCAGTGCCCCACCAACAACCACCAATGAGAAAAACCAAGAACCGAGCCGTGAGCGACGGATGCAGGAATTCACGAGCCCTCCGACGTTGCTGGATCAGGTCGCGTCACGGAAGCGTGCGCGTCGATGTTAAATACCGGACCGATGGCGAACCACAGGCCGAACCGGTTCGGGGGAACTTCACTGTCAAATCTGTTGCGGTGGAACGATGGCGCGCGCGGGGGCTGCGGCCACCGGTGCTACCGGCCCGCCGGGCCGGCCCCTGACACCCACCGGGTAGCGATCCATTATACCAGCCCGGTGCGCGAAACGTCAATCGGCGGGGGCGGCGCCGCAAACCGGCGCCACCGCCCGTCGGGAGCGCTACGTGCGCGCCGGCTCAGGAGCCGTGCGCACGGTGCACGAGAACTCGCCGCCCTCCAGGTCCACGCGGACCGTGGCGCCCTCAGCCGCTTCGCCGGAGAGGATGGCGCGGGCGATTCCGCCCTCGATGGCGTGTTGAATCAACCGCTTCAGGGGGCGGGCGCCGAAGACCGGGTCGTGCCCGCGGCGCGCGAGTTCGTGGATGGCCGCCTCGCTGACATCCAGCGACAACCCGCGATCGGTGAGCTTCGCGGCCAGCGCCGCCACCTGGATACGCGCGATGGCTTCCATCTCGGTCTCCGTCAGCGGCTCGAACACGATGACGTCGTCGATGCGATTGAGGAACTCGGGCTTGAACGCCGCGCGAATGGCCCGCATGGCGGACTCGCGCATCTCCCCGGCGTCGCGGAAGCGCTCCTGCGACGTGCCCAGGTTGGACGTCATGATGACCAGGGTGTTGGCAAAGTCGACCGTCCGGCCCTGGCCATCGGTCAGGCGTCCGTCGTCGAGAATCTGCAACAGGATGTTGAACACATCCGGGTGCGCCTTCTCGATCTCGTCCAGCAGGATCACCGAGTACGGCTGCCGCCGCACCGCCTCGGTCAGATAGCCGCCCTCTTCGTAACCGACGTATCCAGGCGGTGCGCCCACGAGGCGGGACACGGCGTGCTTCTCCATGTACTCGGACATGTCGACGCGGATGATCCGCGATTCGTCGTCGAACAGCGTTTCGGCGAGCGCCTTGGCGAGTTCCGTCTTCCCGACGCCCGTGGGGCCGACAAACACGAACGAACCCACCGGTTTGTTGGGACTGCCGAGTCCCGCGCGCGCGCGGCGCACGGCCTCGGAAACCGCGACGATGGCAGCGCGCTGGCCGATGACGCGCGTGCCGAGCCGGTCTTCCAGCTGCAACAGCTTCTCGCGATCGGACTCCAGCATCTTGCTCACCGGAATGCCGGTCCAGTGTGCGACGATCCCGGCGATCTCGTCGGCGGTCACCACCTCGCGAAGGACGCCCCCATCGCGCTGCAGCCGCTCGAGTTCGCGGTTGGCCGCCTCGAGGTCGCGTTCCAGTTTGGGAATGGTGGCGTAGCGGATCTCGCCGACGCGCTCGAGACGATTCTCGCGGATCGCGAGCCCCTCTTCGCGGTGCGCCTCTTCGATCTGTTCCTTGATGTCGCGAATCCGGTCGATGACCGACTTCTCGCCCTCCCAGCGGGCACGTCCGGCCGCGTACGCTTCCTCGGTATCGGCGAGCCGCTTCTCGATTTCGGCGCGGCGCTTCACGGAAGCCGCGTCGCGTTCCTTGTCGAGCACCTGTTTCTCGATCAAGAGCTGCGTGCTCTTCTCCTTGAGCGACATCAGTTCCGCGGGCTGGCTGTCCAGCTCCAGACGCAGCTTGGAGGCGGCCTCGTCGACCAGGTCGATGGCCTTGTCAGGGAGGAAGCGCGACGTGATGTAGCGGTCGGACAACCGCGCCGCCGCAACCAGCGCGCCGTCGGTAATCTTGACGCCGTGGTGAACCTCGTAACGCTCCTTGAGTCCGCGCAGGATCGCGATGGTGTCCTGGACGTCGGGTTCACGCACCATGACGACCTGGAAACGGCGCTCGAGCGCGGCGTCCTTCTCGATGTGCTTGCGATATTCGACGATCGTCGTCGCGCCGATACAGCGCAATTCCCCGCGCGCCAGCGCGGGCTTGATCATGTTCGACGCGTCCAGCGAACCTTCCGCCGCGCCGGCGCCCACCAGCGTGTGCAGCTCGTCGATGAAGAGAATGATCTCCCCCTGACTCTGCTGGATCGCCTTCAGCAAGGCCTTGAACCGTTCCTCGAATTCGCCGCGGAACTTGGTGCCCGCCACCAGCGAGCCCATGTCCAGCGCGAGCAGCCGGCGGTTGCGCAGCCCCTCGGGCACGTCGCCGTCGGCGATGCGCTGCGCGAGCCCCTCGGCGATCGCGGTCTTCCCCACGCCCGGGTCGCCAATCAGCACCGGGTTGTTCTTGGTGCGCCGCGAGAGCACCTGGCTGACGCGGCGGATTTCCTCGTCGCGCCCGATCACGGGGTCCAGCCGGCCAGCGCGCGCGCGTTCGGTCAGATCGACCGTGAATTTTTCCAGCGCCTGCAGCTTCGCTTCCGGGTTCTGATCCATCACCGATTCACCGCCGCGGAGATCCTTGAGCGCGGCGAGCAGCCGGTCGCGCGTAATGGAAATCGACTTGAGATACTCGCCCACCGACGACTTGCGCTCGCGCACCATCGCGAGCAGCAGATGCTCGGTGGAAACGAACTGATCCTGCAGCGACTTCGCCTCCACCATCGCGTTGCGCAGCACGGCGCGAAACTCGGCGCCGGCGTGGACGTCGCCCCCCTCCTGGGTGACCATGCCATCGAGCTGCCGGCCGGCGATTTCACGCACGCGTTCGGGCTCGACGCCCATGCGCTGGAACAGCGGCGGCACCAGCCCGTCCGCCTGATCGAGCAACGCCGCGAGCAGGTGCCACCCGGTCACTTCCGCGTGTCCCGCGAGCACGGCGGCCTCGTTGGCCTCGGCAACCGCCGACCGCGCCATTTCCGTAAACTTGTCCAACATCATCTGATAATCATCCTCTCCGGGTTTCGCCCTGGGTGAGCCAGGCCGCCCAGCCGGTAAACGCAGGATCGGTGCCAGCCGCGCGCGACGCCGTAATGCGTTGTGTATGATTATGTTACGAAATTCGCCGCGGCGGCGCGCCTCCGAACCGGCCCCCACCTCTGACAGTCTGACAGGCCCGCGGCGGCGCTAGTTGCGGTCGTAGCGGCGGTTGTCGAAGCCGCGCGGAACACGGTAGAGGGTCTGCAGCACCGCGATCTCGTCAGCGCTGAACGCATTTACCTGCGGCGCGACACCACCCACCATGATGTGGTTGATGTCCGAGCTGTGGTTGAGTCCGAGCGCGTGCCCGAACTCGTGCCGTGCGGTGCGCTCGAGGATCTGCTGCGTCGCCGGCGTGTAGACGGTGCGGAACTGGATCAGTCCGATGTGGGGGTACCAGTCGCTCGTCCATTCCGTCACGCCATACTTGTCCTGGGGGATGTCGTCGCGATACGCGGTCTCGACCCCGATCCCGTTGCGGACCGACACGATCCGGAACACCTGCGTTCCGAGAATGGCGTCGAACTCCGCGGCGACACCTTCGATGGCCGCCTTGTAGTCGAGTCCGTCTCTTTCGTATGGCCGGACGTACAGGTCGATCGGCAGGCGCCAGCGGCGCTGCTGGGTGCCGTACGGATTGCCGGCGATGTCGGTCATCGAACGGAAGAACTGCAGGAAGTCCGAGTAGAGGCCGGTGTCGAGTGTCCGGTTCGGAATCAGATAGAATGGCGTGACCGCGTCGTTCACGACGTTGTAGGGAAACTTGACGTCGAAGTACTGCCCGATGTCGGCAACCGACTCATCCGATGCGCTGATGACATCGTCGATGTTGGGCAGCTCGTCCATCTGCCACGAGCCGTCGGTCGCCGACGGCGCGCGGAACAGTCCGATCTGCACCGTCGCGCCCGCCACCGGCGAACCGGTGATCGCGTCGACCACCGAGCCGCTGATGCGCATGCCCTTGGTGATCACCGAGGGCGAATCCCCCAGCGGAGACACATTTCCAAAATCATCCAGCGCGCGCACGGTCACGTACGTCGTGCGCGCCGGCAGCAAGCCGCCCGCCACCATGTTCATCGTCGCGCCCGCGACCGCGGGCGCGGGGACGCCGGGGCGCTGGCTGGCGCGCGACCAGTCGTCCTCGGATAGAATAGGATTCGGCGCCGTGCGCACCTGATACTGCGATGGCTTGCCGATCATGCCGTCCTTGCCGACCGCGATCCACGCGAGCTGGATCTCGCCCGGATTGAATCCGGGACCGACGCCGGTGATTACCACCTTCGCGGGCGCAATCGTGTCTGGAACCGCGGTGACGCGCAGATTCCACTCCTGACTGGCGTAGTGTTCGCCGTCCGACACCGTGGCCCGGACGAGCTTGTACCCCACCGACGTCGCGCGGTAGCTGAACTGCCGGGTCGATGCGACCAGCGAGTCATTGACCGAGTAATTGTAACTGAGCTCGTCGCCGTCGGGGTCGCTGGCGACCACCGCAAATCCGAGCGAGTTGCCGATGATGATCGTCGGGCTCAATTCGATGGGCTGGTACACGCTGATCTCGGGTGGATAGTTGACCGGCCTGTGACGCTCCACGGTCCAGTCGATGAACGATGTGTAGTCGCCGTCGGTCACCGACCCGCGCACCGTCACGCATCCGGTGTCTTCGACGGCGTAGAACCACGGAATCGACGAGCCGAGGCTGGTCCCGTCGACCGTGAAGGTGGTCGCGAGCGGGTCGCGGTCCGGGTCGACCGCGCTGAGGGAGAACCGGAGCGTGTCGCCAACAAAAGCGCTCAGCCGGCGGCCCGAGGGCTGATACGACTCCACCACAGGCGGGCGCCCGACCCGGGACGGGTCATTGGAACCGCACCCCGAAGTCGCCGCGACGCCGAGCATCACTGCCAGCAAGCCGATATGGTGGTTGCGCATAGCGATCGGCGGTTGGGGTGGTCCGCCTGACCCCATGAATATAGCCCCTGCGCAAACGCCCGACAAGCGCCGCGACAGGGGCCAGGTGAAGCGGGTGTATGCCTCAGTGAAAGGCGACCACGGCCACCAGGACGCCGAACACAAAGCCGCCCAGAACCTCGTTCCAGGTATGCCCGACGAGTTCCTTGAGGCGGCGGGGATCGAGGTGGTGGGTGTGGCGGAGTTCGTCCGCGATCTCGTTGAGGACCCGGGCCTGCTTGCCGACCTCCTGGCGCAGCCCCGCGGCTTCAAAAATGAAGTAGAGGCTGAACAGCAGGGTCACCGCAAACAGGATCGACGAGACGCCCGCGTCGCGCGCGACCCCGATGGTCAGCGTCGTGACCAGCGCGGTATGCGAGGACGGCATCCCGCCGTTGTCGAAAAACCGGAGCAGGTTGAGCCGGCGGGTTCGCAACAGTTCAATGACGATCTTGAGCAGCTGGGCGGCGAGTCCGGCGACCAGGGCGGCCAGGGCAACGCGGTGAATCATCGAGAAACTACTTTCGAGCGGGCTCGAACACCCATGCTTCGTTGACGGAGAATTGCGGCTTTTATATGCTCAAACCGTGGGAGGAATCAAGGTTAAAACGGCGGCCATGACCCGCATCGGCCGCCACGACGGTGATTTCACCACCCTGCTGGCCGAGGCCGTGGACCTCGGCCTGCGTGACAACGACCCGGCCGGGATCGGCGCGGTGTTCCTCTCCGCATTCGCACCCGCCGAGTTGTGCGGGATCTCCGACCCGGCCGGTCTCACGCGCCACATCCTCCAGGCCCGGATTCCCGCGTTCGACGCCCCGGTGTTCGGGCCGTTTCTCACCGGCGCCGAGGCGACCATCCGCGCAATCGAATACCCGGCCGGGGACCGCGATGTGCTCGTGATCGGATGCGAGAAGATGACGCACGCCGACGCCGGTGTGGCCGCCGGTCTGCTCGCGCCCCGCGTCGCCGATCCCGTCGAGCAACGCCACGGCGCCACGCTCCCCGCGCTCGCGGCGCTTGCCACCGCTGCCTACCGCGACGCGTACCGCGTACCGGCCGCAGCCTTCGACGCGGTGGCGGTCAAGAATCACGCGCACGGTGCCCGCAACCCGCTGGCGCATTTCCAGCAGACCATCACGCGCGACGACGTGCAGCGCAGTCCGATGATCGCCGACCCGCTGCGCCGCTACCACTGCGCGCCGATTTCGGACGGCGCCGCCGCCTGCGTGCTGTCGCGTACGTCCGGCGCGGTGCGCATCGCGGGGTGGGCGCGGGCGCTGGACACGCCGCGATTTCACGAACGGGCGCGCCTCGGCGAGTTCCGCGCCGCGTTTCACGCGGCTCGCGAGGCGTTCGCAATGGCCGCGCGATCACCGGCCGACGTGCACGTGGTCGAAATCCACGACGCGTTTGCGTCCTTCGAATTGATGAACCTCGAGGCCATGGGTTTCTTCCCGCACGGTGAAGCGTGGCGCGCGCTCGACCGCGGTGCGCTGCACGTGGGCGGAGAACTCGCGGTGAATCCGTCGGGCGGCATGAAGGCGCGCGGTCACCCGATTGGCGTGTGCGGCCTCACGTCACTGGTGGAAGTCTTCGAGCAGCTGACCGGCTCGGCCGGCGGCCGGCAGCAGCCGGGTGCCGGCGTGGCCGCAATCCAGAGCGCTGGCGGCGTGTCGCGCGAGTGCTACGCGTTCGTCGTGGAGGCGGTGGCGTAGTGCGACGGCGGACGGCCCGGCGGCCCTGGCTCGCCGCGTGGCGCTGCGCGGCCGGCCACGTCCACATCCATGCGGCGTCCGGATGTCCGGCGTGCGGCGGCGCGTTGCGGGCGGTTGCAATCCGCCCTGAGGCCCGGCTGATCGCGATGACCACGGTTCGCGTCACACCCGACGGAACCCCGTTCAGGCTCGGCGTTGCGGTGACGCGCGCCGGGAATGCGCGCACGCTGTGCATCGTCGTGGGCGCCGTGCGCGGCACCGGGCGCGATGCGGTGCTGCTCCGCGAAGAGAATGGTTCCATCATCGCACGGCCGCGCGGCGCGCGCCATGATGACTAGCGCGCGCAGTCGGGCGCGATCCGCCAGTCGGCGAGATTGGCGAAGACGCTGATGGCGTTTGGCTTCGCGTTGCAGAAGCGCGCACTGATTGCGGTGAGCTCCTTCGGGACCGCAATGAACGTGCACGGCTGGTCCGCGTAGACCATTCGCTGCGCCTCGTCCCACAGCTTCCCCGCCGCGGCGCGGTCGGTCGCCGCCAGCGCGGCGTCGATCAGGCGATCCACGTCCGGATTCGAATACGACATGAAGTTGAAGCCCTTCGGGCGCTGCGAGCGGGAGTGAAACAGGTCCGTGAGGTCGACCTTGGTTGGCATCTTCCAGTCGACGAAGGCGGCGTCAAACTCGGTGTCGAGCACACGATCAGTGTACGCCCCGAATTCGAGCACGCGCAGCGTGGTGGCCACACCGATGCGCCTGAGCTGCGCCTGCACGATGGTCACCACGTCCACCCGGTTCTGCGCATCGTTCACCAGCAGTTCCAGCGCGAACGGCTGGCCGTCGCGGTCCAGCACGCCGTCGCCGTCGTGATCCTCGAAACCGCGGGCCGCCAGCAACGCGCGCGCACCGGCGGGGTCGAAGGGAAGCGCCTGGAGCGACGAATCGAACGCCCACAGAATCGGCACGATGGGGCTGGTACACTCGGCCGCGTAGCCGCTCCACACCGAACGGATCAGCTCGGCGCGATCGATCCCCATGGTGAGCGCGCGCCGCACCTCGCGGTCGTCAAACGGCGGCCGCTTGAGATTCCACGCGATGAAACCGATGCGGCGCGAGTCCACCGCGTGCACCTCCACGTCGGGACGGCTGGCGCGGATGGCCGCGATGTCGCCGCCCGGCACCGATTCCAGCAGATCGATTTCGCCCGCACGCAACTGACCGGTCAGGGTCACCGCATCCGGAACGAACTTGAAGATCACGCGCCGCACCTGCGGCGCCGCACCAAAGTACGCCGGGTTGGCGTCGAGTTGCAGGTACTGGCCCGGCTCCCAGCGCGCGAGCAGGTACGGACCGTTGCCGACCGGAACGCGCCCGAACGCGTGGTCCCGGAGCGACGCTCGCGGCACGGATCCGAGCACGTGTTCGGGCAGAATGACGCCGTCGTTGGCGTCCATCACCTGGTAGAGGTTGCGCTCGCTGAAATGAAATACCACCGTGCGCGCATCGCGCACTTCGACGTCGCGAATGCGCGCCTTGATGCTCGCGCTTGGCCACGCCACGGTGGTGTCGGTCTCGACCTCCCACGTGAAGCGCACATCCGCGGCCGTCACCGGCACGCCGTCCGACCAGCGCGCGTCCGCGCGCAGCACGAACGTCACGTCCAGTCCGTCATCGCTGACGCTCCACGACTCGGCCAGTTGCGGCCGGAACGACAGATAGTCGTCCTGTTCCTCGAGCAGTTTGAGAAACACCAGCCCGGCGATCTCGTGTCCTTCCGCAACGGTGATCGCAATGGGGTTGAGCGTCCGCGGCTCGGCGCGCGTGCCCACGACCAGCGTGTGCGGGTCCGGCGACGCGGAACGGTCGGATGCGTGTGCCGTAACCGGGTTGCTCCACGCCACCGCGGCAAACAGCAGCGCGACGATTCCCAATCGTTCAATGCTACGCATGCACACCCCCGTTGGCCCCCTGCAATTCGCGAATCTTCATATAGAGGATCGACTTGTACATCGCGGTGGTCGCGGCCAGAACAAACCCGCGCACGCCCGTGCGCCAGCAACCCTTGCCCACATAGTAGTTGAAGAATACACCCGCCGGGGCCACCAGCGGGTCGAGCGGGCCGACGCGCCGGCGCCCGGCGCGGTCGGGCGCTTCCAGCGTAGTATACTCGTTCATCCGCCGCACACAGGCCGATACCGTTGGATGCGTATAGTGGTTGAGTACGGGGGCGAGCAGCCCGACCGGGCCATCGACCGCGTACCCTTCGTGCACGGACGCGTCGGTGACACGCACGGCGTCCCGCCGCGCCAGCCGCAGCTGGCGGTCAGCCGACCACGGCCCGACATCGATCCACCCCCCGAGGAACTGGTTGCGACGGCGGACGCGGTAGCCGGCCGGGCCACTCCCCGCCGGTGCGTCGACCACCGATCGCACCGCGCGTGCAAGATCGGGCGTCACCTCTTCGTCCGCGTCACACACCAGCACCCACTCGCGCTGCGTCTGCGCAAGCGCGAACCGGCGCTGGACCGCGAACCCCGGCCACCGGTTCACGACCACGCGGGCGCCGTGCGCCCGCGCCAGCGCCGCCGTGTCATCCACCGAGCCCCCGTCGACGACGACGACCTCGTCCGCGAACGCAAGCGCGTCCACGCAGCGCACGATGCTATCCGCGGCGTCCTGCGCGATTACGAGCGCGCACAGCCCACGCACCGGCGCCGTCACACCGCCTCGCCCGCCCGCAGCGCACCCGCTTCCACCATCGCCGCCGGTTTGAGAAGCGGGAGGCGCGCGTTGTAGTTCTGAATGGTCTCCACATGCACGGGGCCACCCGAGATCGTCTGCAGTCCCAGCACCAGCGCGTGAAATCCGGCCATGGTCGTGATGCAGGGAACCTTCATCTTGTTGGCGGCCAGGCGGATGAATTTGTCGTCCAGGATGGACTTGCGGCTCCATGCCATGTTCACCACCAGCTGGATCGACCCGTCCTCGATCATCTCGAGGATGTCGGAATCGCCCTCGTTGATCTTGCGCACCACGCGCACCGGCACCCCGTGCGAGCGCAGCACGCCGGCCATGCCGGGCGTCGCGACAATCTGGAAGCCCATCTCGCGCAGCGCCTTCACCGGGAAGATCACCTTGCGCTTGTAACGGTTGGCGACGGAGATGAACACGTGCGAGCCCTTCGGCAACCGGTAACCGGCCGCGAGCTG
The DNA here is from genome assembly GCA_036273975.1 of Candidatus Krumholzibacteriia bacterium. GTDB lineage: Bacteria > Krumholzibacteriota > Krumholzibacteriia > WVZY01 > JAKEHA01 > JAKEHA01. The sequence goes on along the minus strand of DASUGO010000038.1, from coordinate 9,584 downwards.
CGCCTTGATGAACGCCTCGTCGAAGGTCTCGCCGATCCCCATCACCTCCCCGGTGGAGCGCATTTCCGGACCGAGAATGGAATCGACTCCGGGGAACTTCTCAAACGGAAACACCGGCGCCTTGACCGACATGTACTCCGGCATGATCGTCTCGCCATAGCGCTGCATGTCGAGTTTCTCGCCCATGATCGCGCGCGTCGCCACCTTGATCCACTGCACGCCCGTGGCCTTGCTGACGTACGGGACCGTGCGCGACGCCCGCGGGTTGATCTCGAAGCAGTAGATACGGTTGTCCTTGATGGCGTACTGCGCGTTCATCATCCCCACCAGCCCCAACGCGCGCGCAATACGGATGGTCTGCAGCTTGATCTCATCGATGATCTCCTCCTCGATGGCAAGCGGCGGAATGACGCAGCTGGAATCACCGGAGTGAATCCCCGCCTCCTCCATGTGTTCCATGATACCGGCGATGGCCACATTTTCGCCATCACTCACGCAGTCGACATCCACCTCCACCGCGCCCTCGATGAACTTGTCGATCATCAGCGCGCGCGATTCGCTGGAGCGCAGCGCCGAGTCGATGGCGCCCAGCACCTCGTCCTCGCTCCGCGCCAGTTCCATCGCGCGGCCGCCGAGCACATACGGCGGGCGCAGCAGAACCGGGTAACCGATGCGGTTGGCCTCGCGAACCGCGGCGTCGCGCGTCGACGCAAACGCGCACGGCGGGTGCAGGATTCCGAGGTCGTTCATCAGCGTATGGCAGCGCTCGCGGTCCTCGGCCTGGTCGACGGCCTCAACGCCGGTTCCGAGCACGGGCACACCGGCGGCGGCCAGACGGTGCAGCAGCTTGAGCGGCGTCTGTCCGCCGAACTGGAAGATGACGCCCACCGGGCGCTCCTTGCGTACGATGGCCATCACGTGTTCGTACGCCACCGGCTCGAAGTACAAACGGTCGGAGATGTCGAAGTCGGTGCTCACGGTCTCCGGGTTGCAGTTGACCATGATTGACTCGTAGCCCATGTCGCGCAGCGCCATCGCCGCGTGCACGCAGCAGTAGTCGAACTCGATCCCCTGGCCGATGCGGTTGGGGCCGCTGCCGAGGATGACGACCTTGTCCTTGCCCGATTGCGCGCGGCGCGTGTCGGAGGCGACATCGCACTCGTCGTCGTAGACGATATAGTAGTACGGAGTGCGCGCCTCGAACTCGCCGGCGCAGGTGTCCACCATCTTCACGACCGGATGGATGTCCATCGCCTCGCGCGCCGCGGTTACCGCCGCCTCGTCCACCGTCCACAACCCGGCCAGCTGACGATCGCTGAAGCCGAAGCGTTTGGCCTCGCGCATGAACTCGCGGGCGGGCGGAAACGGCTGCGCGCGCACACGCTCCTCGAACCGCACCAGCAGCTGCAAGTTCTCCAGGAACCACGGATCGATGCGCGACAGCTCGTAGATGCGCTGCGTGGTCATCCCCGTCTGGTAGGCCGCCTTCACCGCGAACAGGCGCAGCGAATTGGGCGTCGACAGGAGCTTCTCGATATCCGCGCGTTCGAACTCGAGCGTTTCGAATCCGCCCCAGTCGCTCTCCAGCGATCGCAACGCCTTCTGCAGCGCCTCGTTGAAGGTCCGCCCCAGCGCCATCACCTCGCCGATCGACTGCATCTGCGAGCCGAGGACGTCCGCGACGCCGTGGAACTTTTCAAAATTCCAGCGCGGAATCTTGACGACGACGTAGTCCAGCGATGGCTCGAACGCGGCCGGAATCGTGCCCACGACGTCGTTGGGGAGTTCCGCGAGCGTGTATCCCAGCGCGAGCCGCGCCGCGACCTTGGCAATCGGGTAGCCGGTGGCCTTGCTGGCCAGCGCGGACGAACGCGAGACGCGCGGGTTCATTTCGATCACCGTCATGCGGCCGGTCTCGGGCTGGATCGCGAACTGCACGTTGGCGCCGCCCCAGATTCCCACCGCGTCCATGATCGTGAACGCCGCGTCGCGCATGGCCTGGTATTCGCGGTCGCGCAGCGTCTGCACGGGGGCGACCGTGATGCTGTCGCCGGTGTGCACGCCCATCGGGTCCAGGTTCTCGATGGAGCAAACCACCACGTTGTTGCCATCGCGGTCGCGCATCAGCTCGAGCTCATACTCTTTCCAGCCCTCGATCGATTCTTCGATGAGTACCTCGTGCACCGGCGACTTGGTCAGGCCGGTCTTGACGATGCGCAGAAATTCCTCGCGCGTGCGCGCCATCCCGCTTCCGCTTCCGCCCAGCGTGAACGACGGCCGGATGATGGCAGGCAGCCCGAGCAACTCGACCGCGCGCATCGCCTCCTCCATGGAACGCACCACCGCGCTCCGTGGCGTGTCGAAGCCGGCCTCCTCGCACAGCGCCTTGAATCCGCTGCGATCTTCCGCCCGGCGAATCGCATTCAGATCCACGCCGATCAGCCGCACGCCGAATTCCTCGAGCACCCCCGAGTCCGACAGCTCCATCGCCAGATTCAGCGCGGTCTGGCCGCCCAGGGTCGGCAGCAGCGCGTCGGGACGCTCCTTCTCGATGATCGAGCGGCAGGCGTCGAACGTGAGCGGCTCGATGTAGGTCGCGTCGGCCATTTCCGGGTCGGTCATGATCGTCGCGGGGTTGCTGTTGATCAGTATGATGCGCATTCCCTCTTCGCGCAGCGCGCGGATGGCCTGCGTACCGGAGTAATCGAATTCGCAACCCTGCCCGATGACGATGGGACCACTGCCGATCACCATCACGGAATGGATGTCGTCAAGCCTGGGCATTCTGCCACTCCTTTACCTGTGCCAGGAAACGGTCGAAGATGAAGCGGCAGTCGTTGGGCCCGGGCGACGCCTCGGGGTGGAACTGCACGCACTCGACCTTGCGGTGCTCGTCGATGAACCCCTCGAGGGTTCCGTCGGCGGCGTTGGTGTACGTGATCGACACACCGGTGTGATGCGCGATCTCATCGCTCACCGCATAGTTGTGATTCTGGCTGGTGATGAACACCTGGTTGGTACGGTGGTCGATCACGGGCTGGTTCGCGCCGTGGTGACCGAACTTGAGCTTGTAGGTCTCGGCGCCGAGCGCGCGCGCAATCAGCTGGTGGCCGAGGCAGATCCCGAGCAGCGGCGTGCGTCCGATGAGCTTGTTGACCTCCTCGACCACCTCGGGGATATCGGCCGGGTCGCCGGGCCCGTTGGATACGACGGCGAAATCGAAATCACCCGCCGCGATGTCCTCGGCCTTGAAGCTCGCGTCGAACACCTGGGTCTCGACGCCCAGCCGGCGCACGTTGTCGACGATGCTCTTCTTGACACCGAGGTCGATCACCGCCGCGCGCCCCTTGTGCCCCGCATGCACCCCGTTGAGGGTGCCGGAGACGTGTTCTACCAGCCGCTCCGCGCGGTCGAGTTTCCTCGCGCGCGCGAGCGCCAGCAGATCCGCGTCACGAGCGGCTTCGTGGCCGATGGCCGCGACGATCGAACCCTTGTCGCGGATGTGACGCGTGACCGCGCGCGTATCGACGCCGGTCATCCCCGCCAGCCGCTGGTCGACCATGAACGGTTCGAGGCCCGTGCGCCCCGGGCCGGGCGAGAAGAACTCCTGCAGGTCGCGCACCACCAGCGCGCGCGCGGCGCACGTCGCCTTCTCGCTGTCGTCCACCGTGACGCCATAGTTGCCGATCTGCGGATAGGTCATCACGACGATCTGGCCGGCGTACGAGGGATCGGTGATCACTTCCTGGTAGCCGGTCATCGAGGTGTTGAACACAACCTCGCCCCACACCGGGCCCGTCCAGTCCGGGCGGGCGGCGGCGCCGGTCAGCAGACCATCGAAGCGGGTACCATCGGCGAGGATCATCTTGCCGCGCGGGCGGGGGTTCATCACAGGGCCTCCTCACAAGCTGCGGTCGATCCGGCGGGCACAAAAAAACGCCCTCCCGCGATTGCATCGGGAAGGCGACTCGGTCGCGTCACAAAACCCCCGCGCGGACGCGGGGACAACGGGGTTGTCATTGCTGGATCCCTTCTGGGCCTCGCAGGGCCCGGTTAAAAGGACAACTGGTGTGGGATATTACGGTCTCGGCGCCGTCAGGTCAAGGGCCGGGCCGAAGAAAGACGCGGACGCCGACAGCGAGCGGAGCACCGCCGCGGCCCGGGCAGGCGGCGGACCGATTTCGGCCGGCCCGCCGCCGTCGTGGCCATGGACTACTTCTTCAGCATCGGGCACTGGAAGTAGTTGCCGGTCCTTTCGAAGTCATTGAGGTCGAGGTCGGACACGCTGCACGCGTTCGCGTACTTGGATCCGTCCACCGAGGCCTTCAGGACGTACTCCTCCCAGCGGCCGCCGTTGTAGGCCCCGTGCCCCGGCGCGGCGTCGGAAATGGCGCCGACGCCGTCGCGGAAACCCGCCGGGCTCTTATAAAGGTGATCGAACGGGCCGCTCTGGACGACGGCCTGGGTGCCGAAGGTTCCGAACTGCTCGCAGTCGGCCCAGATGGTCCCGCGCTGATCCGGAGGCGCCGCCTGGGTGACCGCCGCGGCCGCGGCAATCGACAACAGACCGGCAACGGCAAGAAATCGCGTCAGATGGAATCGCATGGTCTCCTCCTTCGTTCGGGTGAGTGGGGTATGTGTTGTATACGAAGGGGAAGACTCGGCTGGATTGCGAGAATCCGCGACGACGTGAAGGAACTCACACCGCGATGCGAATACGGCGCTCCCGGGTGACGTCGGGACGCCCACCCGACTCGGCGCCGCGCATGAGGTCGAAGATCTCCGCGCCCAGGACGTCGATTTCGGTGAACTTGTAGCTCTCCTCATTGAAACGCCGGATGGTCTCGGTCTGCCGCGCGAGCATGCGCGCGTCCTGCCGGAAGATCCGCAGCGCGAAATGGCGCAGGATCGGCCGCACGAGCGCGCCCGGCACCGGCAGGCGATAGGAGAACGTCACCGCGAGGCGCGTGCGGTAGTCCGCCAGCGGGGCCAGCGCGGCCGAGATGCACAGTCCGGATTCGCCCAGCCGGTACTCCACCTGCGCCACCGACGGCAGGATGAAGCGGTCGAAGTGCAACACGTCGCCGCCGCGCGGCGCGAGCAGGCGCGCGACAATTCCGGGTGGGCGCGACTCCCCGATGTACTCCGCCTCCACGCGGTCGGATGCGCGCCGCACGACCACGTCGATTTCGCGACGCGCACGATTCTCGCTGCGAAACAGACCGCCGTGCAGAAACGCGGTGTGCGGCACATCGAGAGCGTTCTCGGCGACCGCGTGCAGCGACGCATCGACGTCAAGCGTCTCGCGCGCGCTGTGCCACCCCGGCTCACCCACGTACGGAAACACGTACGGTTCGCGAGCCGGCTGCGCGCCTTCGCGCCCGTAGACCCAGACGAATCCCTGTGCGTCGCGCGCGGCGAATGCGCCGGCGCGGCGTTCGTGCGCGCGCACGTCGCCAACCAGCCCCGGCACCGCGCGGCACGCGCCCGACGCGTCGAATTTCCATCCGTGGTAGGCGCACTGCAGGCAGTCGCCGCGCACGCGGCCCAGCGACAGCGGGACGTTGCGATGCGGGCAGCGATCAACCAGTGCGGCGGGCACGCCGGCGGTGCTGCGAAACAGCACGATCGGCAGCCCGAACAGTTCGGCGGCGAGCGGACGGCCGCGCAATTGCTCGCTGCGGCACAGCGGATACCATTCGTCGCGCGCGTGCGCAATGAACCGGTGTCCGCGAGTGTTGTCGTGGGATGCCGTGGATGTCATGCGAGGAAGAGTATACCGCACCTGGCCAACGCGCGGCCCTCAGAAGGATCGAATCAGCGCGAGACGGTCTTGCCGGTGGGACGATCGGGCGACTCCATGACCGCCTGCGCGAGCGCGCAACCGTCGCACTTCGACCCGGCGCGCCGCCTGCGAACCCGGTCCAGGATGAGCCACGCGGCCGCAAGCGCGACCACGGCTCCGACCAGCAGATTCTGCCACAGCGGGCCCATCGTCACCCCATCCCCAGGAAGCGGCCACCCTGGAATACCGCGAAGCTCGCGATCCAGGCCAGCAGGTTCATCGACACCATCATCAGGAGCGGCCAGCGCCACGAATTGGTTTCACGGCGTACGACCGCGACCGTCGACATGCACTGGCACGCGAGCACAAAGAACACCATGAGACTGATGGCCGTTAGTGCGGTGTAGGCGCGCTCGCCCGACTCATCGGTGGCGAGGCGCAACTTGTCGCGCAGCGACAGCAGCCCGTCGTCGTCCTCGCCCAGGTTGAACACCGTCGCCATGGTGGACACCATGACTTCGCGCGCGGCGAACGAAGTGATCAATGCGATGCCGATGCGCCAGTCGAAACCGAGCGGCTTGATCAGCGGTTCCAGCGCGCGCCCGCCGTAGCCGGCAAACGAATCGCGCAGATTCAGTCCCGCCAGTTCGTTGCGCAGTTCGCTGGCCTGCGCCGGGTTGCCCGACTGCTCGGCGGCCACGATGCGCTGCTGCAGGTCGTGTCCCTTCTGCCCCGCGCCGGGGTAGCTGGCCAGAAACCAGAGAATCACCGACACCGCCAGGATCACCGTGCCGGCCTTCTGCAGAAACAGCCACGAACGCTCGCGGACCGTGAGCAGCACCGAGCGCCACACCGGCATCCGGTAGGGCGGCAGTTCCATCACGTACAGCGGCCGGCCGCCACGCAGCGCCGTGCGCTTGAGCACGCCCGCAACCGCGATGGCCGCGACGATACCGAGGAAGTACATCGAGAACAGCGTGATGCCCGGCAGCGTGAGGAATCCAATCCGGTGACGCGGGATGAACGCACCGATCAACACCGCGTACACGGGCAGGCGCGCCGAACACGACATGAACGGTGCGATCATGATGGTCGCAATCCGGTCGCGGCGGTTGTCGATGGTGCGCGTCGCCATGATGCCGGGAATCGCGCACGCAAACGACGACAGCAGCGGGATGAACGCGCGTCCGGACAGCCCCACGCGCCCCATCACGCGATCCATGATGAACGCGGCGCGGGCCATATAGCCCGAGCCCTCCATCACGGACAGGAAGAAGAACAGCACCGCGATCTGCGGCACGAAAATCAGCGTGGCGCCCACGCCGGCGATGATGCCGTCCACCACCAGCGACCGCACCGGCCCGGCGGGCAGGTGCGCACCCACCCAGCCGCCAAACAGCGACACCGTCGAATCGATGAGATCCATCGCGGGCGCCGCCCACTCGAACACCGACTGGAAGATCGCGCCCATCAGGAGGATGAAGATGAGCGGCCCGAAGATGCGGTGCGTCAGCACACGATCGATCCGGGCGCGGCTGCGCTCGTTACGCCCCTCGCCACCTCGCGTCACCGCGACGCGCATGATGTCTTCGATCGCGTCGTAGATGGCGGTGGCGTCGTCGGTGCGCCACTCCGGCCAGGTCTGGTCGAGGCGCCGGCGCAGGATGCGCAGGTCGTCCTGCACGTCGGGCGGCACGAAACGCGCGATGGCGTCGTCCTCGCCGTCGTCGAGCAGGATCGCCGCGGCGAGATCCGCGCGGCCGGAGTCGGTGAGGAGTTCGCGGCGCGGGAGCCGCGCGCTCAGGCTGTCGAGCACGCGCTGCACCGCGGCGGGACGCTGGCGGAACGAGCGCGTCGACGGGGCGACGTCGCGTTCCATCATCCGGCGCAGGTTCCCGATGCCAATCCCCTTGGACGCCGAAATTGACACCACCGGCACGCCGAGCCGATGCTCGAGCGCTTCTTCATTGATGACGATCCCCTCCGCGCGCGCGGCGTCGATCATGTTGAGCGCCAGCACCACCGGGCGGCCCACGCTGATGAGCTGCAGCGCGAGGAACAGTTGCCGGTCGAGCTGCGTCGCGTCCACGACGAACACCACCAGATCCGGCGAGGGCGTGTCGTCCGAGAGACCGAACAGCACATCGCGCACGATCCTCTCGTCGGGCGAGCCGGGGTGCAGGCTGTAGGTGCCGGGAAGGTCCAGCGTCTCGACGCGCTCGCCGGACGGGAGCGTACAGCGGCCGACCTTCTTCTCCACCGTCACGCCCGCGTAGTTGCCCACCTTGGCGCGCAGCCCGGTCAGCCGGTTGAACAGCGTCGACTTGCCTGAATTGGGATTACCGAGAATCGCGACGATGCGCGGCCGCGCGGCCGGCCGGGCCGGGCCGGAGACCACGGAAAGCGCGGAGCGGCGTGGGCGAAGGCGCTCAGACAGGTTCGACATGAACCCGGGCCGCCTCCGACCGGCGGAGCGAGAGGTGCATGCCACGCACCACGAGTTCGAGCGGATCACCCAGCGGCGCAGAACGGATAAAACGAACCGGCGTCCCGGGGACGAACCCGAGGTCCATCAGCCGGCGGACGGACGGACCTTCGCCGTCGATTGCAAGGACGATGGCTTCGGCGCCGGGCGCGAGGTGATCGAGCCGCATGTCGTTCATCGCGACTCACCGGCCACGCGCGGCTTGATGAGGTCACGCGTGATCATATCCACCAGACAGTGCTCGACACAGATGTCGCACGACTCCACGTCGTGGTGCGGACACACGCGCCGCGTACGGCGATAACGGTCCAGCACCGGCGACACATCGGCTTCGCCGGAACTCAGGATCGCCGTCAGGCGGAGCAGCCGCGTCATCGCATCCGGGCTCACCAGGTGTTCGATCATGCACGCGTCTTCGCTGGCCACGGTGGGCGGAACACCGAGGATGTCGCGAAAGAAAACCGTCAGCAGCTGGCGGTTGCTCTCGGTGCGCTCGGCGAGTTCCTTCCCCATCTCGGTGAGTTCCACGCAGCCGTAGCGCTCGTGGTCGACGAGCCCGCGCGCCGCGAGCGAACGCAGCATCGAGGTCACGCCGCTCTTCGAGACCCCGAGGTGATCGGCGATGTCGCCGACGCGGGCGAAGCCCTTCTCCTTCTTGAGCGCGGCCACCGCCTGCAGGTAATGGGCCATCGAATGGGAGAGTTCCTTCTCCTGATACCGCTTCCAGACTTCCATCGTGAATCCACCCGGGTTGGTAGTACTGAATAGTGTTGAGCCTGCTTAATCTAAGCAGACCGAATTGTCCGTTTCAAGAGAAAAATATGCCTTTATTCGGGCTCCCCGGCCGGCGGCACCGGTGCTACCCTGAGGGCTATGGCATGGTTTCAGAAGGAGTTTGCGTTGGCGGCCCGGCCCCGGGGGTTCCACCTCGTGACCGGTGAGATCGAGGCTGCCCTGCCCGAAATGGCGAGGGTCCGGGTCGGGGTGGCGCACCTGTTCCTGCTCCACACCTCGGCGTCGCTGTGCGTCAACGAGAACGCCGATCCTGACGTCCGGGGCGACCTGGAGCGGCATTTCAACCTGCTCGCCCCGGAGAACGCCCCGCACTACCGTCATACCGCAGAGGGTCCGGACGACATGCCGGCCCACGTCAAGGCGGCCCTGATCGGCACCGGGATTACGCTTCCCGTCCGGGACGGACGATTCCGCCTCGGCACCTGGCAGGGTATCTACCTGTGCGAGCATCGCGACCGGGCGGGTGCCCGGCGGGTCGTCGTCACCCTCGAGGGCGACGACGGGAACTAGCCGGTCTCG
>DASUGO010000037.1:0-18527 GCA_036273975.1 Candidatus Krumholzibacteriia bacterium | reverse complement strand
GCACCGCGTGCACAACCGACTCGGACTCGCCTTCCTGCACATCGGACACCGCGAGCCCGCCCAGCACGCCGCCATCGGGCAGCTGACCGCCGGATTCGGGGTAGAACAATGTCCGATCGAGCACCACCGCGACGGTGCCGTCTTCCCGCGTCTGTGCCGAAATCACTTCGGCCTCGAACGCCGTGTCGTAGCTGCGGTCGAGGTAGAGCTTCTGGGTCATGGGAACGAAGCGATTCTGGGACCCGCGACGGCGCGGGTCAGGCGGCAAAGGAACGGCGGACGACGCGGTTCTCTTCGTCGAGGAGGACGATCCGGGGCTCATGCGCGCGCGCGTCCGCCTCGGCAACGCGCGCGAACGAGAACACGATGATGCGGTCCCCCACCTGCCCGAGACGCGCGGTGGCACCATTGAGTTCGATCCGCCCCGACCGCGCCGGGCCCGGGATCACGTAGGTCTCGAACCGGTCGCCGGTGTTCATGTTGGCCACGAGCACCTTTTCCCAGCGGTAGAAGCCGACTTCCTCCATCAGGGCCGAATCGATGACGATGCTGCCCTCATAGTTCATGTCGACGCCGGTGACGGTCGCCTGGTGGATCTTCGATTTCAGGAGAAAAACATCCATGGATATCCGGGTTTCACCTCGCCGGGTATCATAACGGGTCGCAAGCCCGCGCACAATAGCTAGTTAGCCGGGGCCTGGCGGTCGCGAACCCTCAGCGCGAGCCCTGCGGCAACGGCGAGGAGGAGGCAAATCACGATCAGAGGCATGTCTCCGAAGCGCGCGTAGACCGTCTTGACGCCCAGCAGCTTCACATCCGCCATCAGCACACCGGGCTGGTAGAGGCTCAGCGCGGACACGATCTCGCCGGTCGGTGCGACCACCATCGACACGCCGCTGTTGGCGCTGCGCACGAGATAGCGGCGGAACTCGACCGCGCGCGCGATGCTCATCTGCGCGTGCTGGTACGGGCCAGGCGTGTCGCCAAACCAGCCATCGTTGGTCACGTTGACCAGAAGCTGCGATCCGTCCTCCACGCCTTCCCGGCACAGATCCGGAAACACCGACTCAAAACAGATCAGCGGCGTGAACGCCGCGCCAGCGGCGCGCAGCGGCGGACGCCGCGGACCGGGCTGAAAGTTGGCCTGGCCGAAGTCGATCTTGCGCAGCGAGCGAAAGCGCTGCGCCAGCGGGAGTGCCTCGCCAAACGGGAGCAGGTGGCGCTTGTCGTACTTCTCGATCGTCCCGTCGGGGAGAAAGACGCCGGAAGAGTTGTAGATGTTGAGCGTCTCGCCGGGACCGTCGTAGCGGTGATCGAGAAAACCGACGTAGATGGGAACGTCGAGCCACGCGGCCAGTCCCTCGAGCCGGCTCTTGTACTGCGGCGCGTTCTCGATGTAGACCGGCGCGCACGTCTCGGGAAAGATAACCAGCTGCGCGCCCTGCTGGCTGGCTTCGAGCGACTGCAGGTCGATCTGGTTGAACGTCGAGTCCTTGAACTCGGGCTTCCACTTGATGGCGAGGTCGATGTTGGGCTGCGCCACCGCGACGCGCAGCATCGGCGCGGCCAGCGCCTGCACGCGCGTCATCGCCGCGTTGCCGTACAGGTACAACCCGGCCGCCAGCGCGCACGCGAGGAGACCCGACACCGCCTTGCCGCGCGGCCCGCGCGCGACCACCATGCCCGCGATCAGCGCGTTCACCAGCACGATCAGGAACGACAGACCGAACACACCCCAGATATCCGCGGTCTGGAGCAGCGCGGGGTGGTCGGACAGCGAATAACCGAGCACCCCCCACGGGAACGCCAGTTCACCGCGGCAGCGCGCCACCTCGAACAGGGTCCACAACGCCGGCGCCGCCAGCACGAAGAGCGGCAAGCGCCAGCGCGTCAGATACGCGAGTGCGAGAAACGTCAGCCCGACATAGCAACCGAGGTACGCCGCCAGCAGCATGAGTCCCGGCGTCAGCAGCAGCGGCATCATCAGCGCGTGGGGAATGATCTTCGACAGCAGCGGGATGGTGGCGTCCGCGGCCGGGCTCAGCATCAGGATCCACCACATCATCGTGCCGAAGCACGCAACCCCCACCCACAAGCCGGTGCGGAAGGAATCACGCGGACCCGGCCGGTGCCGGAGCGCGGCCACGAACACGGGCGCGAGCGCGAGGAAGACCACCGGGCCGAGCGAGGTAATCGGAAAACACAGCGTCACCAGGACGCCGGACAGGAGGGCGGGAGCAATGAGTGGAAGCGGGGGCAGGATCCTGCCCGGGAGCCATTTCATCCGCCGAGCTCGACCTCTTTGCCCGTCGACGCCGATTCGTACATGGCGTCCGCGATCTTCATGATGTGCAGCGCGTCCCTGCCCGATGCGATGGGCGTCTTCTGCTTGCGCACGCACTGGATGAAGTGGTCGATTTCGGCCTGATAGCTTTCCTTATAGTAGTTCTTCTGCTTGCCGAGCGCCGGGGTCACGTTGACCAGCACGCCCTGGATGGACTTGTGGACCTGCAGCGGTGTCAGGATGCCGGCGCCCTTGCTGCCGTAGATCTGCAGGTAGACGATGTCGCGCGGGTCGCGCAGGTTCCAGTTCACCTCGAGCATCAGGCACGAGCCGCCGGCAAAGCGCACCATCGCGCATGCGGAGTCTTCCACGCCATCGCGGCCCTTCTTGCCGAACACGCTGGCCGACACGCCGGTCGGCTTCTTGAGCGCACTGATCCACATGGCGAGATCGAGCAACGGCGTGCCGAGGTCGAGCAGCGCGCCGCCGCCGGCCTTGCCGCGTTCGGTGAACCACGAACGGTCCTTCCAGTCGGTCGCGCGCCGCAGCCATCCTGCCTTGACGACGTGCACGTCCCCCAGTTCCTTCGCGGTGACGAACTTCTGCAACATCTGCGCATCCTCGCGGAAGCGATTGTTCATCGCCACCATCAGGATGCGGTCGTGCTTCTCCGCGGTGTTGACCATCTGCTCGGCTTCTTTCGCGTTGCGCGCAAGCGGCTTCTCGCACAACACGTCGCGACCGCTGCGCAGCGCGGCGATGGCCATCGGCGCGTGCAGGTAGTTGGGGGTGCAGATGTCGACCGCGTCGACGTCCGACTTCTTGAGCATGTCGGCAACGTCTTCGTACCACTCCTTGAAGCCGAACTGCTCCTTGATGCGGCGCGCCTTGACGGGATCTTCGTCCACGACGGCCACGAGTTCGGCGTCGGGATGGGCGCGATAAGCGGGAATGTGGGCGACCTGGGCGACGTGCCCGGCGCCGACGATGGCGATGCGGGTTTTCTCAGCCATGGCCGGCATGGTACCCCACGCCGCGCCGCCTTGTCACGTTGAGTTCTCGGGGAGTCGGAGTCGATGTCGTGCGGTTGCGCGCTCGGCTGCCTAGAAGCGATAGAGAATACTCACCCTCGGCTGCGGATTCTCCACCCACAGGAGATGTCCCGACACGTCGACATGCCGCCATGCCACCACCGTAATGCCCACCACCCCACCGGACGCCGACTGCTCGGTGTACCGCTGGGGGTTCTGGAAACCGGGCAGCCGCTCATAGTCGGCAACGATCCATGACAGGACAGGACCGCCCCACAGCGCGACCGGCGCACCCAACCACATCGTATCCAGCTGTCCGAGCAGTTCAACAGACGCGGTCCAGGCCAACACCGGAGGGTTGCCGGTATCGGCATCGTAGCGACGCATCTTGTAGTCGAGCTGACCGCCGAATGTGATGACGATATCATCCGCGCGCCACACGGTTGCCTGCAGGCCAACACCAACCTGGTAGCTGGCCTGGATATCTTCATGATCCGACTGCCACGGTCCGCTTCCGGTCATTCCCTGCAGCGAAAGCGTGGCGAACTCGGTCGCGCCCCAGCGAACCACAACCGACAGGTCATGTTCTTCCCAGTCGGTGGTCCGGTAGGAGTCTTCCAGCGTTCGATGGGTCCACTGTTCCTGCAATCCCATCGCCACCGTGCCTCGCGACAGCAGCGGTCCAATGACCTGACCACGGACCGGCACCACCCGGCACAGCGCCGCGAACGACGCCAGCAGCACCACCACAAACACACGGCGCGCGCTCACAGCCCACCACTCCCGGCGTGAATGGCGACGCCCACGCCACCCTGAACGTATTCAACGTAGTTCACGTACCCGAACAACGACACCGCCGGAAACACGCGGACTTTCCCGCCGGCCATGGCACCCAGTGCCCCCCCGGAGGTGGATGCGAGCGCGTCGTCGGAGCCCCACGCAAATGTCTCCACGAGATCGTTGGTGTAGACGGCTCCCAGTCGCACGCCAACCGGCAGCCGCTTCACGGCAAACCCCCGCATCAACTCAACGCTCGCCGCGATGCTCCGGACCCGTTTGTGAAGCGACGTCTCGCTGGTATCGAAGTCGAAGGTGTCGAGGTAACGGGCGGTGACGCCGACCCCCCAGTCGCCCAGTTGCAGGACGCGCGCGGAACCCATCGCGCCCACCGAAAAGCGGTTGAATGTTGACCCCGCGAAGTCATCCGACTCGAAGTTGGCGAGGCCGCCCTGAACACCGATCCCGATGCGATCCGAAACGTTGTAGGTGAACACAACCGACGTGATACTCCAGCGGGTATCGTGGTAGGGCTGCGGTTCGAGTTCGCGGTGGAACCACTCCTGGGCGATACCGAGTTCCACCGTGCCGCGCGCGCCGTCCGGCGGTGCAACCTGGGCGGAAACCACGGCGGGCATCAGTGCCGGCACCAGGCAAGCCACCAGAACCACGCAGAGCAGCCGCGCGTTGCTCACGGTCTCCACGCCACCAGACCCGACCGGCCGATCGAGATCAAATATCCATCCCGGCCCTGCGCGACTTGATGGTGTCCCTCATCCTGAACGACATTGGTCAACGTCCCATCGAAGATCGCGGTGTGGGAACCGAGCGCAACCACCCTGCTCCCACTGACGCCGAAAACCGCGGTGAACCGCCCCCCAACGGGCGGTGTCAACCGCTCAAAGCGAGCGCCATCCCAGCGGTACAATGCAGACTCGTTTGCAACGTAGATGTCGCCGTCCGGGCCGAGCCACGCCCCTGTGATGTCATAGTACACTACGGGAGGCAAAAGCTCCGCCCACGACGCGCCATCCAGGTACATGATGACCGCACGTCCGCCCGCCCGTCGGCCCGCTGCCAACAGTCGACCCTCTCCGGCCCCGGAGAGAACGTTAAAATATACATCGTCATCGAGGATACTTTCCCACGTGCCATCCAGCCGTCCCACACCACCGAACCCCGCGGTGAACAGGACTCCCGACGGGGACATCCATAGCGCCCTCAGATCGTGCGCGACCGAGTCGATTGCCACGGTCCATGCGCCACCATCGTAGTGGAAGATGGAGCCATCGTAGGTGCTCGCGTAGACATCATCGAGCGAACGGCCACCGAACGCGGCCACCTCCGTGCTACGCGGCAGCACGCGCTCAGACCAGCGATTTCCGTTCAATTCGAAGACGAGGCCGTAATTCGCCACCAGCAGACGCGACGTCGACTCGGCCCAGACAATCGACGCATCACGGATCTTCCCTTCGCGCAGCACCGTCCAGGTCCCGGCTTCGTAGACCATCACCTTGCCGCCTTCGCCGGCCGCGACCAGCGCCTGCGGGCCAAAACTGCCGGCGGCTTGCAACGCGAACCCGGTCGGCCGGGACAGGACCGACCAGCCGGCGCCATCGCGGTGGGCAACGAGGCCGTCGTCGCCCACGGCAAAGACATCGGCCGGACTCTCACCACTGAGCGCCTGCAGCGCGCCCGGAATCGTTGCCTCGAGCAGCCACTGCGCACCATTCCAACGGTAGATATCCGACTTGCGAGAGTAGGAACTGATTCTGCGGACCTGAACCAGCATGGCATCCTGCGCGGAAAAAGCGAGCAGGACCGGGGTGGAGGACGGACTTGTCCACGACGTTCCCACCCAGGTCGCACCGTCCCACCGCAGGATGTCGCTGTAGAAACCTGCAAACAGGCTGCCGTCCGGTGCGGCGGCCAGAGACTGCACGCAGCCCGGCGTATCGGCCAGCAGCGTGTCCCATGCCGCGCCGTCAAAATGAAAGATCGTCCCGCAGTTGGCCGCGTACACATTGTCCGGCGCAGCCCCGGAGACGAGCCCCGCGTCGATGGGTTCCTGACGCCAGGCGGTGCCGTCAAAATGGTACAGGTGCTCCAGGGCCGCATACACATTGTCCGCGCCCGAGCCCCACAGACTGGTACGTCCGTACTCGTCATCGAGCGGCAACGGGATGGCGGCCCACGAGGATCCGTCGAAGTGCTCGATCCGCGCCCTCCCCCCGAAGACCAAATCGCCGTGAACCTCGATGCTTGGCCAACCCACGTACACGTCATCGGCCGTGCTGGCCCATATCGACTCCGCGCTCAACTCGGAATCGAAGCGTTGGATGGTCTCCCAGTGGGGCTCAAGAACGGGAAGGGCGGGGTCCGCGGGCCGCTGCTCACAAGCAACAACCACGGAACATGCCATGATCAGACAGAGGAGATATGGGCGAGTGACACGCATGCGGTCTCGTTTACTGCCGAGGGAACACTGTAGCACACTCCCCGCCGCCTGTCACCCGCCCCGCTCGCTGGCCTCCCCGCGCTCGATGCCGTAGCGCTTGATCTTCTTCAGGAGACCCTGGCGGGACAGGCCGAGGCGGCGGGCGGTCTGGGACTTGTTCCAGTTGGTCTCGGTGAGAATGCGCTTGAGCATGTTCTCTTCCAGGTGGCTGACCGCGTGCGCCAGCGGCGCCTCGCACAGGATGGACACGTCGAGCGAGTTCTCGAACGCACCGTCGACGATGCGCGGCGAGAGCATGTCGGGCGTGAGCGTTTCCGGCCGCTCGTGCAGCGCCACGATCCGCTCCACCTCGTTGGTCAACTCACGGATGTTCCCCGGCCACGGGTACGTCATCAGGACGTGCGCGGTATCGTCGTCGATCGCGGGCGGTTCCAGATCGCGCTGGCGAAAGAAGTGCGCCAGCAGTTCGATGACATCGCCGCGGCGTTCGCGCAGCGCCGGAATGCGCGCTTCGACCACGTTGATCCGATAGAAGAGATCCTTGCGGAACGATCCGTCCGCCACCATCGCGGCCAGGTCGGCGTTGGTCGCGGTAATCAGCCGCACGTCCACGCGCCGCACCGCGCCCTCGCCCATCCGCCGCACCTCACCCTCCTGCAGCACGCGCAGCAGCTTGGCCTGGATGTAGGGCGGAATTTCTCCAATCTCGTCGAGGAAGATGGTGCCGCCGTTGGCCTCTTCGAACAGCCCCGCGTGCGACCGTACCGCGCCGGTAAACGCGCCGCGGTCGTGACCAAACAGTTCGCTCTCGAGGATTCCGGGCGCGAGCGCCGCGCAGTTGACGGAGACGAAGGGCGTGCGGGATCGATTGCTGAAGCGATGCAGGTTGCGCGCGAGCACTTCCTTGCCGGTGCCGCTGTCGCCGGTAATCAACACCGTCACGTCGGAGCCGGCGAGTGTCAGCACGAGATCGCGCAGCCGGTGGGCGGCGCGCGACGTGCCGACAATGGGCGGATCGAAACGATGTGGGGCGTCGTTCATGGATTCAAGGTTCGATCGACACAAATGCGACACGCGAAATCGCCGCGTGCCCCGTGCAGGGCAAGCCCGGTGCCATCGGCGCACCGGGGGCCGTAACATCAAGCAGGCGTTCTGGTTGGGAGACTGGTCGCGCGGCGGCGCGGCCGCGTGGCGGCTCGCGGCGGGTTGCGTGCGCGAACCCGTGTGACGGGTGCTAGCGGGTTACGGGGCAACGCGATCGAGTCCGGTGATCCGCCGGAGCCCGGTGTCGGCAAATCGACAGGGTCAGTGCGCGGGGGCTTCGTCGATCACGCCGTACCCCGTGACGACGAACGGCGTGGTATGGCGGGGCCCGGGAGCGTCGGTGTCGGCGCGTTCACCGACGATCCACAGACGCGCGCCCGGATACTCTCGGATCACGCCTGCCAGTTCGCCACGAATCCAGTAGCGCTTGCCGTTGGTCGCGGTGAGCACGCATTCGCCGTCTTCGAGTTGCATGATGCCGGCAATCGGGAGTTCGCCGGTGGGCAGCGGGAGCAGTTCGTAGCGCGACGCCTCGATGCTCATCGTTCCCGGCGTAAGCGGCGTGAGCACGGTACCCTCCACCTGGCAGTGGAGACCGACGAGGCCGCGCAACTCCGACATCAGCGCCGGGTCCTCGCAGGTCACCGTGACCGCGGTGCCGCTCTCCAATTCGACCACCAGTGTGGTGAACGGCGTGCTGCCACGGAGCGAAAGGAGGCCGCCCACGCTGACGCGCTGCCCAACGCGGACGCCTTCGGGGTCGTCGATCACCTGCACGCCGGACCCGCCACACCCATCGCATGCGGCCGTCAGCAGCAGCGCCAGAAAACCGAGGCAGCGAAGACCGCGCATGCAATCTCCCTACTGCACACGCACGATGACGTGGCGGAGGCGGATGTTATTCGTCAGCGCCGAGAAGATGAAGCGCGATTCGCTCCCCAGCACACCGCTGTAGACATAGAAGTCGCCCGCGGACCGCCGCACCTCGCCGACGACCTCGTCCCCGGCGAGCCGCGGTCCCACCGAGAGCGTGCCGTAGTCCGCCAGGTCGATCGACGTATAGTTGAAGCGCTCGTCGGCGGTGATCCCCTGCCCGGTCATGTACAGCGCGGCAAAGAACTCGGCCGCGGCGTCATAGAAGTCCATACCGGTGGCGTTGGCAATGCACGCGCGCCCGGTGCACTTGCTCTGCACCAGCTGCTTGAGGATGCCGTCGCCGTAGCGATCCGCCATCAGCCGCAGGAACAGGAAGATGCCGCCGCGCTGGCTGAGATCGGCCGTGTTGTCCTCCAGCGAACGGTCGCCGGGGTTGGCGAGGTAGATCTTCGCGCGCTTCTCGTTGTCGTTGGTGTAGCCGTTCAGGTCCTCGGCCATGTGCGCCATACCCTCCTCGAGCCAGGTGACCTGCGTGGCACCGCCTTGGTGGAAGATACGGTGTGAGAAGCTGATCATATGTTCGTGCTCGTGCGCGGTCGTCGAAATGTTCGTGTCGCGCGTGAAGTCCACCGGGAACTTGTTCCCGTTGCTCAATGTGCCCACCGGATCCGCCGCGAGCAGGTAGAAGATCTCGCCATCGTTCGACGTTCCGGTCGGAACCTGCGGCGGCGAGTAGAGGTCGACCGAGAGGAAGAAACCCGCGATGAATCCGCCGCTGCCGCCCGGCGTCAGCCGGTTGACCCCGGGCGTGATCAGGATGATCACCTTGCTGTTGCCATCGATATCGGAATAGGCACCGAAGTACTGCACGTTGGTGGCTTCGATGCCGTTGTCGAAGGCCTGACCGATTGTGCGCAGGTCCGCGCCGGTGAAGTTCTCACCCGAAGCGAGCGTGTCGACGTCGGCGTACACCAGGCACTTGGTCCCCGTGTAACGCAGCTCGGCGGTGACCTGGGAGAAACTGGACGGTTTGGTCAACGAACCCGTGGTCGTCTTGAGCACATTGAACTGGCGGAATTCCTGAACGTCCGCGGCCTCGGCGCGGTTCATCGTCGGCCGCGGCCCGGGCACCCCCACGCGCTCGACGAAGCGGCGCGTCTGCTCCCAGCGCCACGCCTCGAACGCCTCCTGCATGCCCACCCCGGCCGCCTCCGCCGCGCGCACCGCCTCCGCGCCGGGTAACGCGGCCGCCACCGGAACCGTGCTCGAACTGCCGATGGAATAACCGACGTCCTCGCTGAACGGCAGCGACGGCTCGCTGGCGAACGGAACCACCAGATAGCGCGTGGTCGCAGTGGGGTTGGGCAGCGCGAGCTCGTAATTGCTGCCGACGCCGCCAAACACAAAGAAGTCACCGATACCGCGTTCCACTTCCACCGCGGGACCGTTGGCGGAACCACCGGCGTGCGAGACCTTGATGGTGCCGGTGGTCGCGTCCTGGTCGACGACGACCGACAACGTCGTGGAGTTGCCCGCGAATGGCTTCGACACACCCAGGGGATTCGTGAACGTCACCGAGTTGTCGCTGGCCGGCGACACGAAATTGGATCCGGTAATCGTGATGGTGTCTCCCGGAGAGACGACGTTCTCGCTCACGCCCGACACGCTCGGCGGATCCGGCAGCGGGGGTTCGCCGGGACTGTCGCTACCGCAGGCAGAGATGATGAGGGCCGCGCACGCGGCGGCGGCGACACGGAATGTGCGAGGCGACAGGCGTCTGTTCATTTTGGGCATGTTCTCCAGTCGGGGTGCTCGTGATCGGTCAGCCGGGGGGCCTGGCTGGGCCGGGAACTCCCGTAAACGGTAACCCACGCCGCCACACCGCCGCAAGGCCGTTTCCCCCGCCACCCCGGGCATGCTCCTTGCACAAAATAACTGGTTCCGTCCGATGATTTCCCATTGTTCCCGATGCAGCCATGAAAACCAAGCGCGACGCATACGCCATTCTCATTATTGACGCGAACGACTGGGACGCCGAGCAGGTTCGCGCGGCGCTGCGCGACCTGTCGAACCCGGTGCACGTCGTCGGCGCGGCCGACCTCGACCACGAGGACGCCCACGTCGACCTGGTCATCCTGGGCTTCAACGACGACGTTTCGCTGGAAACCACCCGTTCGACGCTGGCGAAGGCACGCATGCGTTCGCCCGCCGCCCAGATCATTCTCTGCGTCCCCCGCGACCTGCCCGACCTCGACCATAAGGTGCGCGAGGTGCGCGCGCGCGCGTTTGTATTCAAGCCACTGGAGGAGAACGAATTTCGCGAACTGGTCGATCAGACCCTCTCGCAGATCCACCTGCGCCGCGAGCGCCAGGAATACGCGCGTTCGTCGCGGCGCTCGGCCAAGGTGGACGAGATCGTCGGTACCAGCCAGCCGATTCGCCAGGTCCTGGAACTGATCGACCGCGTCTCCGAAAGCGCCACCACATCGGTGCTGCTGCTGGGAGATTCGGGTGTGGGCAAGAGTCTCTTTGCGCACACCATCCACGAGCGCTCGCAGGTGGCCGACGGGCCCTTCATCGAAATCAACTGCGCGGCCATCCCGGCGACGCTGCTGGAGAGCGAACTGTTCGGCTACGAACCGGGTGCGTTCACCGACGCGCGCGGGCAGAAGATCGGCCTCATTGAACTGGCCGACGGCGGCACGCTGTTCCTCGACGAAATCACCGAGATCCATCCCGTAACCCAGGCCAAGCTGCTGAAGTTTCTCGACTCGAAACGCTTCCGCCGCCTGGGCGGCGACCGCGAGGTGGCGGTGGAAATCCGCGTGATCGCCGCGACCAACCGCGACATCCGCTCCGAAGTCGCGCGCGGCGCATTCCGCGAGGACCTGTACTATCGCCTCAACGTGGTGGAGATCCGTGTGCCGGCGCTGCGCGAGCGCCCCGGCGATGTCAAGGCGATCACCAACCACTACCTCGCGGCGTTCAAGAAGAAGTTCGCAAAGCCGCGCGTCCAGCTGTCGTCCGAAGCAATGGATGCGATCCAGAGCTACTCATGGCCGGGCAACGTGCGCGAACTGGTCAACGTGCTCGAGCGCGCGGTCCTGCTGTGCCGCACGGACGTCATTGAGGCGGCCAACCTCCCCATCGACGCCGACGTCGCAACGCCACATCCGGCGGTGATCCGGCGCTCCGGCCGGCGCCTGGAGCTGGAGTTGCCGCCGGGCAACATCACGCTGGACGACGTCGAGCGCGCATACATCGAGGCCACCCTCCGGCGAACGCGCGGCAACGTATCGCGCGCCGCCGATCTGATGGGTGTCAGCCGCGGCGCATTGCGCAACAAGCTGGAGAAATTCTCCATCGAGCCGCGCGCGTTCAGCCGGCCGGCATTCGCCGCTTCCGACCGGGATTGATCGGCCCGCCGCGATCCGCTAGGATCGCGCCATGGAAACCAGCCCGAAGATCTCCGTTCGCGACGCCACCCTCGACGACGCCGCGCTCATCGCCGAGTACAATCGTCTTCTCGCCCTCGAGTCCGAGGACAAGGTCCTCGACATGCCCACCATCACCGCCGGTGTGCGCCGCGGCCTGGCGCACCCGGAATTGTGCCGCTACTTCATCGCGACCGCCGACGGCAGGCCGGTGGGCACGACGATGCTGACCTACGAACTCACCGACTGGCGCGACGGCGTGCTGTGGTGGCTGCAGAGCGTGTACGTCCAGCCCGAATTCCGCCGCCACGGCGTGTTCCGCGCCATCTACGCCCACATCTCCCGGGAGGCGCGCCGCCACCCCGACGTCCGCGGGTTGCGGTTGTACGTCCACCGCGAGAATCATCGCGCCATCAAGACCTACGAAAACCTCGGGATGACGAAAGGCGACTACGACCTCTACGAACACGACTGGTCGGGCGCGGTTCGCCACGCCGATGACCACTAGCCGCAACCCGGCGCAACTGCTGCTGGCAGTCGCGGGTGTCGTACTGGCCACGGGTGCGGTGATTCACAACCCGTGGACCGTGCGGCTCGCCGCACGCGCCGCGACCGCGCTGGTCGGGCGCGTGGTGGCCGTCCCCGACCCCTCGCTGATCCAGCGCGCGCAACTTGCCTACCTGCTGGCGGGCGCCATCGTGCTGCTCGCCGCGTTCCTGATCGGACGCGCCGCCGCGCTCGATCGCTGCTTCCGTCACCCATTGACGCAGAAACTCACGCTCGCGCTGGTTGTGCTCATGCTACCGCTGGTGTGGCTGGAGATCGGTTTGCGCCCGTTTGTTCCGCCGGTCGAGAAGAGCAACCGCCTGTTCGTCCGCGACGACGACCTCGGCTGGCGCCTGCGTCCGGGCGCGGTCGATCAGTGGGGCGGCGTGACGGTGCGTGTCAACGAGCGCGGCTTCCGCGGGCCCGTGATCCCCTACCCGCGCGCGCCCGGAACCCGGCGCATCCTGTATCTGGGCGACTCGGTGACGTTCGGGTATCGGATGGAACGCTGGGAGGACACGTGGCCGTTTCTGCTCGCCGACACACTCGCGGCTCGCGACTCGTTCCCCATCGAAACGGTCAACCTCTCGGTAGAAGGCTACTCGCAGTGGCAGGAGAACATGGTGCTGACGCGCGAGGGCTATCGTTACCAGCCGGACCTCGTCGTGGTGGGGTTCGTGCTCAACGACGTCACGGAGATGTTTCACCTCCCCCGCTTCGGCGGGTCCGACGAGGCCTATCAGCTGCGGCACGCGTATGCGTCGCGCGCCGACCGGTTACTCTCCAAGAGCGCGTTGTTCTATGAACTGCAGAACGTGATCCGTGAGGTCAAGGCGCGGCGCCGGCTGGGAGCCGACGTGCGCCTGGGCGCGATTCAGCAGGAGAACCTGGAAGTCGAATCGTTGATGCGCAATCCCGACGAGCCGGCGGTACGCACCGCGTGGGACCTGGCGCTGGCTGACCTGCAGCACATCGTCGATGGCTGCCGCGCGCGCGGCATTCCGGTGCTGGTGGTGGTGTTCCCGTTCACTGTCCAGCTCGACGACCCGGCGGCGTTGTCGGCGCCGCAGCGCGTCATCGACGCCTATGCAAACGCGCGTGGGATTCCGGCGGTCGACCTGCTGCCGCTGCTGGTGGATCACATGCGTTCGGAAGGCATGCGGGCGGGCGATCTCTTTCTCGACCACGACCACCTCTCGGAGGCGGGCCACCGCGTGGTGGCCGGTCTCGTCGCGGATGCGGTCGCGCATTCGCTCGCTGGGGCGGCAACGGATTGATCGGAGCGGCGGAACATTCCGCGGTGAATGGCGCGGAGGGCGCGGGTCAGGCCGGGCGGAGTTTTTCGAACAGGATGGTGCCCTCCTCTTCGCCGTCGCCGGCAAAACGGAAGCCGTTCTTTTCCAGCACACGGATGGAGGGCGCGAGCACCGGCAGTGTGTGCGCGATCACGCGGGTGACACCGGGGTTGGAAAACGCCCACTCCACCAGCGCATCCACCGCCTCGGTGGCGTAGCCGGCGCGCTGGTTCTCCTTGCGCACCGAGTAGCCCACCTCGACGGTCCCATCTTCGGCCGGGAGCCCGCGGAATCCTCCCACACCGATCGCGAGCGGCTTCTCGCCATCGTACCGGCGCAGCAGGAAGTACCACGAGATCCAGCCGAGGCTGCCCTTCTGCTCGCGCATCCGTTCCAGCACCCAGCGCAGCGTGTCCTTGTCGTTGAGCGGGGGCGGCCAGTCGTGCGGCACCTCGGCGGAAAGCATGACCGCGAGACGCCGGTGGTCGGCGAGTTCGGCGCGCAACAGGGTCTCCGAGGCCGCAACGAGAATCAGACGGTCGGTGTCGATGCGCATCGGTCAGAAGGAAAAGCCCATGACAACGTAGTAACGCCACTGCGGGTCGTAGCGAACCGGCGCGACCGACGCGATGGGATTGACGTAGACCGCCTCGTCCATCGCGTAGGCGGCGGTAAAGTTGACCGTGGTCGGATACGAATAGAATGACCCCATGTTGAGGCGCAGTTCGCCACCCGCCGAAGAGTAGTAGTTGCGTTTCACCGCGGGGTCGTCACTCGGCAGGTTGCCCTGGTTCCACGCGCTGGCAGCCTCGTAGAACACGCCGCCATAGAGATCCTTGAAGGTCAGCCATGACGCCTGCTGGTTGATACGCCGCCAGATGGGGAACCGGTAGGTAGCGCTGGCCATCGCGCCCTTGCGGCCGCCGATGGCGTAGTAGGTGTATCCACGCAGCCGGTCCATACCGCCCATGTACACCCAGAAGAAGTCATCCACGGGCTTGTCGATGAACGACCCCATCAGGCGGATCTGCAGCGTGTGCCGCCAGCCGGGCAGCGCGAGATATTCCTTCCAGTCGAGCGAGTACTGGCCGAACTTGAAGCGCGTGAATTTGGGGTTCACGCCATAGTCGAACTCTCCGCTGACGAAGAGATCGTCATTGGCGTACATGGCCTCGGCGCTGATTTCGCGGCCACCGCGCGGGTTGATGTCGCTGTCCATCGCGCGTCCGATGGATTTGTAGTACCAGCGCGCGCGCGCGTCGTTGCCGATGAAGTACTTCCAGCCCGCGCCCTGCTCCGGCGTGTGCGAGGCGCCGCGGTCGTTGAGCGGCACCCACTCGGGATCGAGGTGGACGTTGTACTCGCTGTGATTCCACCACACCGCAAGGTCGTTGCGGCGCGTCAGGCTGTAGGGATCCTCGAACTCGAAGCGCAGCCCGAGGTCGCCCGACCACACGTCGTAGCGGTAGTCGAGGAAGTAGTAACGATCGAGATCTTCGATGGCAAACTCGTCCGAGTACTTCTGACGCACCCGGAAGTACTCCATGAAGATCACCGGGAACAGGCGGCGCAGTTCGAAATCGATCACCGCGTCGTACTCGCCGTCGGCGCCGTAGGAGCCACCGAAGAACAGACTCTGGCGTTCGAGGATTTCGTTGTTGGCCACGAAGAGTCCCGCGCGCGGCTTGTTGTCCCACAGCACGAAACGCGGGTAGAACTGGAACCCGGAGTAGTCCCACTTGTACGGCTTGGCATCGTACGCGGGCTGGGCCGGCGTCCCGGGGCCGGATGGCTGCAGCGCGTCCGCGGTGACGCTGGTGGACGCGACGTCGACCCCGACATCGCGCATACGGAAGCCGGCCGCCGAGGCCGTCTTGAGGCCGGCGCACTCCTCGAATTCCCCGCTCGTACGCACCGCGTACACCGTCTCGTCCATGGTCGCGACCACCGGCGCATCGCCCGGCAACACCGACACGCCGTAACCCTTGCCGGTGTACTCCGAGTACGCAACCGCGCCATCCGTGGCCGCCATGGCGGGCATGAATGCGCCGCCGAGAACGTTGGTGAGTTGAACGACCTCGCGCGTCGCGAGATCCATCCGGTAGATGTTGAAGATACCGGTGCGATCCGACGCGAACAGGATGCCGGTTCCGTCCGGCGTCCAGCGCGCGTCGCGCTCGTCGTTGCCGGTCTTGAGTTCGTAGCGGAAGTCGCTACCGTCGGTGGCGACGGAGGCGATGGCGCGGGTTCCCTCGCCCTGGAACACGCCAAACAGAATTCGCGAACCGTCCGGCGCGTACTGCGGCGCGTAGATCTGGATGCCGTCGCTGCCGCCATAGATCACGCGCTGGTTGGAACCGTCCGCGTCCATCACCATCATGCGGTGCGTGCCGTCCTGGTTGAGCACGCTCACGATGGAGGTACCGTCCGGCGACCACTGCGGCTCCGCGGCCCTCGCCTTGTGGGTGAGCCGGGCCTCTTGCTTCTTCTCCACGTCGTACACGAACACGTCGCTGAGACGCGCGCCGTAGGCATCGGCACGCTTGTGCTTGGCGTAGAGGAGCCGTTTGCCGTCGGCCGAGAATACCGCGCGCGACGATACACCGTCCTCAATGCGGTCGATCTTCTTGCCGTCGCGGCCGGACACGTACAGGCTGGTGGCGGAATAGTCGCTGCCGCGATTGGACAGGAACACCACACGCGCCCCATCCGGGCTGAACGACGGCGAGATCGTCATGTAGCCGTTGTCGCATACCACATCGCCCTTCTGAACCGCGGGCCGCACCGGCTCCAGCTGCTTGTCGTAGCGCACGCGCAGCCACTCGACCCAGTCCCGGTAGACATCCTTGCCGGACTTGCCGGTGACGTCCTTGATGGCGCCGTCGATCGTGAGGCGATACAGTTTGCCGAGGCGCAGGTTGATCTGGGGGATCGCGTCCGGGCCATAGGTCGCCGCGACGTAGCGCACCAGGCCGTAGCCGTGGTCGTACACCTGCTCGTTGCCGATGCCGCGGTGCCCCAGGAAGCCCATCTCATCGTAGGTGAGCATCCGGCCCTCGGTCACCGCCGCGCGCAGAATCATGTCGCGATGCGTATCCCAGCAGTCGTACTGCCGGCGCGGCGACTGGTACTGCGCGACACCCTCCGCCCACCACCCCGGCACCACGGTGCCGGTAATCGGGTAGGAGATGATCATGTCGGGGTAGCCGTTGATCACGTCCGGGCGTTTTTCGGTTTCAAAACCGACGGCCTGGAAATACAGCGCGGGAATCCGCTTCGGGAATTTCATCGAGGCCTGGATCGCCACGATGTGCGTGAACTCGTGGGTGACGACGTTGCGAATCCAGTCGGTGGTGCCGCGCAGGCCGAACTCCAGATTGGTGGCCCAGATCTCGATCTTGTTGTCGTAGTAGTACGCGGCGCCGTTGGCGTAGTCGTCAGTATCCAGAATGACGAAGTTGCAGCGCCCCGGCTCGTAGTCATACACGCCGGTGATGAACGGGTAGATCTCCTCGGCGACCGTGGCCACCTGGCCGGCGGTCCACTCCTCGCCCGCATGGAAATGGACGTCGAAGTGCTCGGTGGAGATGGTCTTCCACTCCAGCTTCGGGTTGGGAACCGCCCGGGCCGGAACGGACGCAATCAGGATGAAGGCGAGCGCGACGAGAGCCGGCACACCACGAGTAACTAGTTTTTGTGCGCGCATCAGTACCGCTGGATGTTCGACAGGGGGTGCCGAGGGTTGGTGGAACAGTTTATTGCCTAATAATTTACAGGCTCCGGGCGCTTGCGTCAATCACAACAACCCCGGCAGCCGCGGTGCCGGCGCGGGCAGCGGCGGCGCGGCGCGCACGAACAGCGGCGCCTCCAGTTCGACCAGCCGCACGCTGCCCGCGGCGATGTCGTCTGCCAGCGCGTCGACCACCTCGTCCTTGGCAGTCACGTAGATCACCTGCCAACCGCGCTGGACGAGCTGGCGCAACATGTTCATCAGTGAGCCCATCCGTTCGCGGTCGGCCTTGAGGAACGGGTCGTCGAGTATGAAGAACCCTCTTGAATCGGGGAGCATTTGCTCCGCGATTCCGGTACGGATCGCAAGATAGAGCTGGTCGAACGTTCCCCCCGACAGCGCGGACGCGGACAGCCGCTGACCGTCGGCAAACTCCACCCACACCTCACCGTCGGCGAGATGCACCGCGCGGTAACGCCCCTGCGTCACCTCGCGGAACCACCGCGAGACCATCGTGTCTTCGCCGAACAACTCGCCCACCTTCTCGTTCTCCTCGGCCTCGATGTCCTGCAGGATCCGGATCGCCTCCTGGGCGAGCCGCGCGTCACGGCGAACCGTATCGCAGAAACCCGCGATGCGGCCGCGCACGTTGTCGAGTTCACGGGTGGTGCGGCAGTGCACCGGTCCGTCGACGACACCCAGGTCGTTGGCGCGCAACTCGATGCGGTGCAGTTCGCGCCGTGTCTGCTCGAGGCGCTGACGGGTCTGCTTCTCTTCCGCGGTCACGCGCTCGAGTTCGCGTTCCACGCGCATCGCCGCGTCCGGTTCGTATGGGAACGCGGGTGCGTTCGCGCCGTCGTCCAGCACCCGCTCGATCTCGTGCTCGCAGGCGGCGAGAAACGCCTCGCGCCCGGCCGCCGCGGCCGTCGCGGCTGCCGCCGGCACCCAGTCGCGCAGCATCGCCAGCCGCGTCCGGATGGCGGCGTCGATTTCGCGCCGCCGCGCCACCGCCGCGGCGAGCAGTTCGACGGAATCAAACCCCGCCTGCGTGC
>DASUGO010000036.1:0-5466 GCA_036273975.1 Candidatus Krumholzibacteriia bacterium | reverse complement strand
CGACCAGCGCGAGTGCAATGGCTGTCGCGATGATGTGGTACTCAAACCCTTCGCCGCCCTGCTGGCCCGACCAGTTCATGAAGAACCCGTTGCCCAGGTGCACGTTGTACACCGCGCCGGCCATGACGGCCACGATCCCCGTGGCGCTGAGCCGGGTCAGGAACCCGGTGATGAGTCCGAGCGAGCCAAAGAACTCCGCGATCACGACCAGCGTCGCAACCGGGGCCGGAATCCCCATCGACTGACCGAAGAAGCCGATGGTCGCTTCGAATCCGTAGCCGCCGAACCAGCCCAGCAGCTTCTGCGCACCGTGCGCAAACATCACGGTTCCGAGTGCGACGCGCAGCAGCGTGGCCACCCGGGAATCCGACGTGGCAAAGAATTTCTGTAACATGACGATCCTCCTTTTACAGACAAGACAATTATTGACTAATCAACTATCATTCCAAAAAACCAGCCCTGTGTTCCGCCGGGATTCACCCGGCGTCCGGGCTACTCGCGATCCAGTTCCTGGGGCCGGACGTCGCGCGCATCGCGCACGCGCTCGAGCATGGCGATCAGGTCGGTGAGTTCGCGCTTGCTGAGCATCGCGAATGCCGCCTGGTCCGCGGCGTCCACCGGCGCATCGAGTTTCCCGAGCAGGTCGTTCCCCGCCGCGGTGATCCGGCAGTAGATGCAGCGGCGGTCGCCGTCGCGGCGCTCGCGGGTCACCAGCCCCTTCGTCTCCAGGCGGTCGATCATGCGCGTGATTCCCGGCGCCCGCTCGATCATCCGCGTGACGATGCTCAGCGTCGGCAATCCCTCCGGCTCCGCCCCGCGCAGGATCCGAAGCACGTTGTACTGCTGCGCGGTGATCCCGTGCGGTGCGATCAGCCCTTCGAAAAACCATCGCACCCGGTCCGCGCAACCAAACAGCGCAATCACGGCCTGTTTGGTGGGCGAGATCTTCCGGCCCGGCGCCGGGGCGACAGTGGCTGCTCTCTTCACCATGCCATCACTTTACCCATATTTCATTGACTAGTCAAGCATATATCTCAAACACGACCGCCGAGGTTTTTAACACAATGATTTGCAACAGGTTACGCGCTCACTCCGTGAGCGCGGCAGGGAGCGGATGGTCGGCATTCGGCAGGTCGTTCACGATCGACACGATCCACCAGCGCCCGTCGCGGCGAATCAGGTCGATGCTGTCGACGCCGCGCGTGGGCGACCGCTGCGAATCCAGGAGCGACGCCTCGTACAGCACGAGGATGCTCGCGATATCGCGGAACACCATCGGCTTCATGCGTACGATTGTCTCCGCGAAGCCGTGCTCGCTGACGCGGGCGCGCTCGTTGTACGCGATGAAGTCGTCGATCCACCCCTGCAGCGTGAAGGTGTTGCTGGCATCCTTCGAGACCCGCAGCACGATGACGGCCTCGGGGAGGAACAGGTCGCGCACGCGGTCCCAGTCCGGCGTCGGCGCCCCGGCATCGACGCACACCAGGCGGTAGAGTTCGCGGACGACGCCTTCGGGCGTGTCGAGATCCGGCGTGGCTGGCTCCGCGGCGCCGGGTGCCGGAACCAGGGCCAGGGCCAGGGCCACGAGGATGGCAGCAAGCAGTCCGTTGGTTTTCATGCCGTCACTATAGCACTGCCTCCCGTTCCGCAGAAACTCACCCTTGACGTGACCTATTGGTCACGTTATAATCCAGTCACATAATGTCCGGTTATCGGGTAATCACTCTCAAGGACCAGGAGGTCGCACCGTGAAACAGGCCGTCATGGACGATTTGCACCTTAGTATCGACCAGACCATCGAAATCAAAGCTGCCCCGGGCGATGTTTTCGAACAGCTCATCCAGCACATGTGCCGTCTCGAAGGCGAAGAAGGCCGCCCCGACGTGATCCTCAATCTCGAGCGCTGGCCCGGCGGCCGCTGGTTCCGCGACCTCGAAGGCGGCAGCGGCCACCTGTGGGGATTCGTGCAGGCCATCAAGCCGCCGACGCTGCTCGAACTCTACGGGCCGATGTTCATGTCCCACCCGGTGGCGGGTCACCTGATCGTGCGTCTCTCGCCGATCGCGGGCGGAACCAGGCTCGTGTTCCGCAACGACATCTTCGGCGTGTTCCCTCCCGAAATCAAGGAAGGGCTGGGCGAGGGTTGGGGCAGCATGCTGGCAGCCATCAAACGCGATGCCGAGAAATAGGCACCAACCATGTCGACGCGCGGGGGCGGGGTCGTGAACAACGACCTCGACCCCGTGTGGAAGGCGCTCGCCGATCCGACGCGGCGCGCGATCCTCGATCTGCTGCGCCCGGGACCCTGCACGACGACGGAGATCGTCCAGCACTTCCCGGGTCTCACCCGCTTTGGTGTGATGAAACACATCGGCGTGCTGCGCGACGCCGGACTCGTGCAGACGCGTCAGGAGGGCCGGCGGACGCTGAACAGCCTCAACGCGGTCCCGATTCGGCAGATCTATGAACGTTGGGTGAGCGGGTACGCGGACCTGTGGGCGAGCAAGCTGGTGTCCCTCAAGAAATCGCTGGAGACCAACCCGCCCGACGACAAGGCCTGAACCCCTCTACAGGGCGAGACCGCGTCTGCGGTAGTTGTAGAACGTCCACTTGACATATTCGGAAAACATGGTCATAATATCCACTATAGTCTATTCGACATCCGGTGTCTCGACGCGCCCGCGCAAGCGACGCTCCCGACCTCGGATGTAGCAGTGCACCGGCCGCGGGGTCCGTGGCCCAGGAAAAGACGGCCCCCGAGCAATCCCAGGTCTGCGCTGTCCGGCGCCTCGCACGGACGAGCAGAATACATGACGACGTATGACTCGCCGACACGCCTTATCTGTATTCCCATCCCGCCAAACGCGTAACTCCCCGATTACTCGAATCGGGGTACTCGGTTGGGGCGAAACCGTCCGCCGTTCATTCACAGCCGACCCGTGCATACGATTCAACCCACCATCAAGGATACGGAGGACGCCCTCATGAAAACGAGATCGGCGGTCGCGATCCTCGCGACTGCGCTCGGCGCGGTATCGCTTCTTGCGGTATCCGCGACCGCGCAGTTCCCGGGGAAGAACCAGATCCCCATCGCCCCCACCAGTATTCCGCAGTTCGTCGATCCCCTGCCGCATTTCGCCGGCGTGCGCGTCGACGCAACCGCCCCGGGGACACCGCTCACGGTGAACCTCATGTCTCTCAACCAGCAGGCCCTCTCCACCGGAACCGTGCTCGCCAACGGCACCGTGGTCGGCAACGGCCTGGGTCTCACGCACGTGTGGGGCTACCAGGTTTCCAATGGAACGGTGACGCGCGGGCCGCTATGGCCGGCGTTCACCATCGAGGCCAAACGCGGCGTTCCCCTGGACGTGCTCTACCTGAACTCACTTACCGAGAGCTACGACGCCGTCAACATTCCCGTCGACCAGACATTGCACTGGGCGATGGAGACCCACAGCTTCGACGCCTACGGCGGCGATGTGCCGGCCACCGTCCACCTCCACGGCGGCGAGGTGCCCGCGTGGTCCGATGGCGGACCGGACTCGTGGTACACGCCGAGCGGGATGCAGGGCGGACACGCGGCCCAGACCAACGTCTATCGCTATCCCAACACCCAGGAGGCGGCCACGCTGTGGTACCACGACCATGCTCTCGGCGTCACGCGCTGCAACGTGTACGCCGGCACGGCGGGATTCTACTTCCTGCGCGACAACGCGGAGGACGGGCTGCGCCTGCCCGGCTGGTCGGGAGACGGCAAGGTCCAGGAGCTCAATGAGGCCACCGGCACGTTCGGTGCGGAGTACCTCCCCGAGATCGAAATCGCCATCCAGGACCGCATGTTTGACACCAACGGTCAACTCTTTATACCGGCCGGGGCACTGGGCGGAGCGCCCAACCCGACGGTTCATCCGTACTGGGTTCCGGAGTTCGTGGGTGACATCATCACCGTGAATGGCAAGACGTGGCCGCACCTGAGCGTGGCGCCGCGCAAGTACCGCTTCCGGCTGCTCAACGGATCCAACGCCCGCTTCTACGAACTGTGGCTGGAGGACCTCGCAACCGAAACCACGGGCCCCACCATCTATCAGATCGGCACCGACGGCGGCCTGCTGGACGCGCCCGTGCCCATCGTCGGCAAGCTGGTCATTGCCCCGGGCGAGCGGGCTGAGATCGTGATCGACTTCTCACAGGTAACGAGCCCGAGTGGCACCTGGACCTTGAGGAACTCTGGCAATGCGCCTTACCCGAAAGGCACCCCTCCGAAGGGCACGACGGTCGGTCGCATCATGCAGTTCCGCGTGAACGGCCAGATGGCGGGCGCCGACAACAGCGTGATCACGGGACGGGCCACGCCCCTCGAGAAACTCGCCGACTTCGCAACCGGTACGCCCCTGGTGCCGGTGCAGAAGCGCCGCCAGTTGACCCTCAACGAAGTCATGGGCCCGGGTGGTCCTCTCGAGGTTCTGGTGAACAACACCAAGTGGGTGGGTCATTCGACGCCGCCGCGCCCCTACAACGACTTCGTCATGGACCCGTCGGGGCTGTCCACCGAGATGTACTCCGAAATCATGCGGGAGGGTCAGACGGAGGTCTGGCAGATCATCAACATGACCGCGGATGCGCATCCGATCCACCTGCACCTCGTGCAGTACCAGATCTTGACCCGCCAGAAGTTCAACACCAACAAGTACAACCGGCAGTACAACAACGCCTTCGTCGCCGCCGGCTTCCCGGGGGGATTTGAGGGCGGCTGGGGTCCGCCGCTGAACTACAACACCGGTGTCGATCCGATCGGCAAGGTCTGGACGACGTCCCTCGGTGGAAACCCGGACGTAACCCCGTTCCTGCAGGGGACGCCCATGCCAGCCAAGCCCAACGAGGCGGGCTGGAAGGATACGTTCCTCATGTACCCGGGCGAGGTCACCACGGTGATCGCGCGCTGGGCCCCGACCGACGCAGCCGCAGCCACGCCTCCGTCGGCGCTGTGGTTCGACTTCGACCCCAGCGGCGGGCATGGTTACGTGTGGCACTGCCACATCATCGATCACGAGGACAACGAGATGATGCGGCCGTACGCGGTCACCGCGAACACGAATGCACCCGGCGGACGGAATTCCGCGCCGATCTACGCTGGCTACTGGAACAACCACCCGTCGGCTGCGATGATGGCCCAGGCGCAGCCATCCGGTTCGGATGACGGTGGTACGACGCCTGCAACGAAGGGCCTTCCCACGGCCTTTGCCCTGGGCCAGAACGCACCGAATCCGTTCAACCCGACCACGCGAATCCGCTTCGCGCTGCCGGCGCAGAGCCGTGTCTTGCTGGTGGTGTACAACGTGGCGGGTCAGAAGGTCGCGACGCTGATCGACGACACCGCTCCGGCCGGCTATCACACCGTTGAGCTGGATGCGACCGGTCTCGCCAGCGGCGTGTACTTCTACCGGCTGGATGCAGGAAGCTTCTCGC
>DASUGO010000035.1:0-5928 GCA_036273975.1 Candidatus Krumholzibacteriia bacterium | reverse complement strand
GGCTCCTCGGGATATTTCGGAATGTCGTAGCCCTGGGATTGCAGCTCGGTGATGGCCGCCTGCAGCTGCGGAATCGACGCGCTGATGTTGGGCAGCTTGATGATGTTGGCCGCCGGCGTCTTCGCGAGCGCACCCAGCCGGCTCAACTCGTCGGGGATCTTTTGATCCTCGCGGAGCCGTTCCGGGAAGTTGGCAAGAATGCGGCCGGCCAGCGAGATGTCGGCGGTTTCAATTTCGACGCCGGTCCCGCGGGCAAACGCCTCGACGATGGGAAGCAGCGCATAACTCGCGAGGGCCGGAGCCTCGTCGCATTGGGTCCAGGTGATTTTGGCGGTGTCGGCAGAAGGCATGGGAATAACCTCGGCAATATGGATGTCGTGTGATCGTTGTCCGCGCGGCCGGGCGGTCTTGTTATATCGGGCCAGTATACCCGAATTTCTCAATTTGGTGACCCGGATAAACGCGCGGTGGAGGCGAGCGGCGATCGATGGTATAATTCCGCAATCGCCGACCCAGATTGCCGACCGTCACTGGCCCCTGTTCGATGGAGGCACAGGCATGAATGTCGCAACCTTCCACGGGCGGCTCCAACCCGGACGCCTGCCCCGCCGTATCCCCCGTCCATGGTGTGCCGGCGCGCTCGCGCTGATTCTGCTCCTGACCATCATACCGGCCCTGAACGCCGCGTCACCGCAGTGGGACGAAATTGTTCCGTATCCGTCGGTGAGCACAGGATTCCGCGGACTGCAGGACGGAGACGAGTTCTGGATCAGCGGCGGCCTCGGCCTGGACCGCTACGACGGATGCTCCTGGCTGGCGCAGCCGGAACTGGCGTTCGCAACCTGCCGGGGGCTTACGAAGGGACCGGGTGACCTGGTGTATTCCTGCGGTTCCCACCCGGGGGGTGGCGCAACCGGCGTGAACCGTCGCGTCGGCGGCCAGTGGGAGACGATCGGCGTCGCAACGAGCCAGGGCTTCTTCGCGTTCCTGATGGACCTCGTCTACCACGGCGGCAACCTGTATCTCGCCGGGCGTTTTGACCAGATATTCGCCAACGTCACGTACTCTCCGATCGCCAATCTGGCCCGCTGGGATGGGACGGCGTGGTCGGCCGTCGGCGATCCCGGTTGCGGGCCGTCGTGCAGCTCCATTGTGAATTGCCTGACCAGCGATGGCAGCGATCTATTGATCGGCGGCCACTTCACGGAGGTGGGCGGTGTCCCGGCCGCCAACATCGCGCGCTTCGACGGGACCTGGTGGCACGCGTTCGGCGCGGGCATCCCCGACGACGTCACCGCCATCATCCGCTATGCCGGCGACGTCTACGCGGCAACCCAGTCATCGACCGACACCGCGTCGCTGTTTCGCTGGGACGGCGCCGTCTGGGCCGTTGTCGCCACGTTCGGGTGGACCGGGCCGGGCGCAACCATTGATGACCTCGAGGAATTCCGGGGCGACCTCTATGCGGTGGGTCATTTCTCCAGCGTGGATGGCACCCCCGCAAATGAAATCGCCCGCTACAACGGCTCACAGTGGGAGCCACTTCCGAGTGACTTCGGCCCGTATCAACACGCCCGCGGGCTGGCCGTGTCGAACGACAAACTGGCGATTCTCGGCCAGTTCGACGACGTCAACCCGCCTGACAACGCCGGTGGTGTTGTTTTCTGGAACGGGTTCGAGTGGGCCGGAAGGGGCGTCAACCAGGTCGTCCGCGCGATGGTGCAGGATGGATCCGACGTTTACATCGGCGGGGCATTCACGACCGCGGGTGACGTGGCGATGGCGCACATCACGCGGCTGGTGGACGATGTGGACTACCAGGACGTGGGCGGCGGAATCGCCGGCAGTGTGTACTGTCTCGAAGTCGCGGGCGGCACGGTATTGGCGGGCGGAGATATCTCATCCGCGGGCGGAACTCCGGTCGCGAACATCGCCGCGTTCGACGGCACGCAGTGGAACGCGCTCGGCGACGGCGTCGACAATCGCGTGAATGCCATCGCAGTTTCAGGCGGCGATACCTACGCGGCGGGGAGGTTCACCAGTGCGGGCAACGCACCGGCGAGTCACATCGCGCGCTGGGACGGAACCCAGTGGCACACGCTGGGCCCGGGTCTGGATGGCAACGTGGAGGCCCTCGTATTCTGGAACGGTACGCTCTACGCGGGCGGCTGGTTCACCCACGCGGGCGGTGCCGGTGCCAGCCGCATGGCGGCGTGGGACGGATCCGCCTGGTCCGGCGGCATGAACGTCGACGGTACGGTGTACGCGCTGGCGGTCCATCAGGGTGATCTGTACGCAGCTGGCGCGTTTTTCAACGCCGGCGGAGCGCCGGCCAATCGTGTCGCGCGCTGGGACGGAGACAGCTGGAGTCCGGTCGCCAACGGCCTGGGTGGCGTCGTGCTGACACTCGAATCCGCGGGGGGTGCGCTCCTCGCCGCAGGCTCATTCACGACCACCGGCACCGGCGCCACGGCGCGGCGGCTGGCCCTCTTCGACGGGTCGGCGTGGAGTGAGTACGCGGGCGGCACCAATGGCGGTGTGTACGCGATTGCCACGACACCCCAGTCGGTGCATATCGGCGGCGTGTTCACCACGGCCGGCGCGTGCGCGACGGTGAAAAACGTGACGCGCATCGACAACGACCTTCCGACGCCCGTGCTTCCGGGACCGCGCGCGGACGGGCAGCTCGCGCTACGCGCATTCCCCAACCCGTTCAACCCCAGCGTGACGCTCACGTATCACGTCGCCCGAACAAGTCCCGGTTCGCTTCGGATCTACGATATCCGCGGCGGGCTGGTGCGCACGCTGACCGCCGGCACGCTACCGGCTGGAGAACAACGTGTGGTCTGGGATGGAAGCGACGACGGCGGCCGCCGGGTCGCAAGCGGGGTCTACCTTGCGCGCGCGGTCACGACATCGGGACGCGTGACGACGCGCATCGTTCTGCTGAAGTAACGCGCCGGTCAGCGGGGCCCGAACGCGGGGCCCCGCTTGCGCAGTTTGTCGACGCGCTGACGGAGTTTCTTTTCCAATGTGACCGGGAGCTGGGTGGAGTCAACCAGCTTGCGCAGGTCCTCCCCTTCCCGTAACAATTCGGCGCTGCCGGCTGCGGTGCGCAGCGAGGGCGCGTACGCCTCGCGTCCCAGCATGTGGTGCAGGATCGACTTGGCGGCTTCCTTGTCGGGAATCAGCCCGCGCGCGTTGACGTCGGGGTCGAGGTGCGAGCACGGCGGGAGCGGCGACCCCACGCAGGACGGACACCCGCCACCGCACGCGCAGTGGTCGAGCAGTTCCAGACACGCCGCGAGGATTTCGTCGAGCAGTTCGTAGGCCTTGAGCGCAAAGCCCAGCCCGCCCGGGAAGCGATCGTGCACGAAAATGCCGGGCGCGTTGGCCGCGGACGAATCCACCGACGCGCCCACGTCCATGGTGTCGCACATCGCGTACAGCGGAATCACCTCGCGGATCACGTTGGAGATCCCCAGCAGCCCCTCGCGTGGCACGCGGCCGGCCGCCTTCGCGAGCGCGTACGCCTCCGGCCGGGGCAGGATCCACATGCCGGTGGTGTCGAGCGTCTGCGGCGGCAGATCGAGCGCGCCGAAGCCGAGCGAGTCGCGACTCCCGAACTTGATCTTCTTGAACATGTACGTCACCGACGTCACCGAGAGATCACCCCAGTAGATCTCGCTGGCGTGCTCGCTCTTGTGCAGCTCTTCGTTCTCGATCTTGATCTTGGTCTCGGTGATCGACTGCGTGTAGTAGTCGGTGTCTTCCTTCTGCACCCACGCGATCTTCTTGCGGATGTCGAGCTCGTTGACGAAGTACGTCTCGCTGCCGTGGATGTAGACCGCCTGCGGGTGCAGTTGCTGGAACGCGCCGGCCTCGTCGATGGTGCCGATGACGCGGCTGTGGTCAATCTTAGCAGAGTCGTCTGCCCTGATCGTGGCGGCCGCCATCGCGGCCGACGTGCCGACGATGATGGTGTACACGTCGTCGCCGATGTTGCGCAGGCTAACGTCGGCGCTGGGATAGTTGGGCCCGCTCCAGAAGAACTGTCCGCCCTGCTGGCGCACCTGGCGGTCGTCTTCGAGCAGTTTGAGAATCGGCCCGCAGTAGTCGCCGAACTGGTTCCAGTCGTCTTTTTGAATGGGCAGCTCGAACGCCGCCGCGCGCACGTGGCTCAACACGATGTGCGCGTTGAGCGGATCGATGATCGCGTTCTCCGGCGAGCGCCCGAAGAAGTAGTCCGGGTGCTTGGCCATGTACTGGTCGATGGGCGAATCGTACGGGAGCAGAATCACCAGCGACGCATCCGCGCCGCGGCCCGCGCGCCCGGCCTGCTGCCACACCGACGCGATCGACCCCGGGTAACCCACCAGCAGCGCCGCCTCCATGCTGCCGATGTCGATGCCGAGTTCCAGCGCGTTGGTGCTGACCACGGCCTTCAGTTCCCCGCTGAACAGCGCGCGTTCGATTTGACGCCGTTCCTCGGGCAAGTAGCCGCCGCGGTAGCTCTTGATCAGCTTCGCGCGCGACGGCGAGAGCCGCGTCGTGAACTCCTGTGCGTAGCGCGCGACGATTTCACTCACCACGCGCGCGCGCACAAACGCAATGGCCTGGTGGTCGTGCGCGACCAGTTCCGAGAGGATGCGCGCGGCTTCCACGTTGGCGCTCTTGCGTTCCACGCGGTCGTCGCCAAAGAACGGCGGGTTCCAGATGGCGAATGCCCTGGGTCCGCGCGGCGAGCCGTCGTTGTCGACCACGTGCATCGGCCGGTTCGTGAGCCGCTCGGCGAGTTCCTTCGGGTTGCGGATCGTTGCCGAACAGCCGATGAACGTCGGTGTGGCGCCGTAGTGCGCGCAGATGCGGTTC
Source organism: Candidatus Krumholzibacteriia bacterium (assembly GCA_036273975.1). Lineage (GTDB taxonomy): Bacteria > Krumholzibacteriota > Krumholzibacteriia > WVZY01 > JAKEHA01 > JAKEHA01. Next base: position 1,056 of record DASUGO010000035.1, on the reverse strand, counting down.
AGCCGTCCCAGCACGTGCGCCACGTTGGAACCAAACGTCCCGCGGTAGGTGTGCACCTCGTCCACCACCACGTACTTGAGATTGGCGAGGAAGCGCGCCCACGTGCCGTGGTTGGGGAGAATCCCCGAGTGCAGCATGTCGGGATTGGTGAGCAGCACGTTGGCTTCGTTCTTGAGCTTGCGCCGCGCGTTGGGCGGTGTGTCGCCGTCGTAGGTGCCGGTCACCAGCGGCAGCGACGGGTCGGCCTCCTTGTAACGCGTCAGCGTGCGCAACTGGTCCTGCGCGAGCGCCTTGGTGGGATACAGGTAGAGCGCGCACGCGCCCGGGTCGGCCAGAATGGACTCCAGCACCGGCACGTTGTAGCACAGCGTCTTGCCACTCGCGGTGCCGGTGACGACCACCACGTGCTCGCCCGCGCGCGCGTGGCGGATCGCGTCGGCCTGGTGCGAATACAGATGGGTGATGCCATCGGTGTTGATCGCCGCGGCGATGCGCGGATTCACCGGCGGGTCGAGCGGCGCGAACGTCGCCGGCCGTTCCGGCAGGTGCTCCACGCGCACGATCTGCCCGTCGTACCACTCCGCGGTCTCGAGATGCTTGAGAAACTTGTCGACGTTCATCGGGTATCCCTCGCGAGCGGGCGCGGGGATACGCTCGCTTCGCTGGCTGGAGCAGGGAGGCGGGGTTCGGACTGGGGATGGTAGCACCGCGCGCTGGCGGTGCAAACCGGTTTTCGCGTACCGGCGCGGGGTGGTACAGTCGGGCCGGAATGTGCGGCATCGCAGGCATCATCGATCTTACCGGGAGCCATCCACCCGACGCACGGCGGCTGGACACCATCGTCGACGCGCTCGCGGCCCGCGGACCCGATGACCGCGGGACCTCGATCCGCGGCAGCGTGGGTATCGGGATGCGGCGCCTGTCGATCATCGACGTCGCCGGGGGCCACCAGCCCATCTGTGACGCGCGCGAGACCGTCGAGGTGGTGGCAAACGGCGAGATCTACAACTACGTCGAGCTTCGCCAGGAACTCATCGCGCTCGGCCACCACTTCCG
>DASUGO010000034.1:0-5572 GCA_036273975.1 Candidatus Krumholzibacteriia bacterium | reverse complement strand
TACATCACTAACACACCGGAATCGAAGGTTGGCGTGTATTCGACTGCCGGGGCGCTCCTTCGTGAAATCGGGGAACGAGGCACGTCGCCCGGCGAGTTCCTTGTGCCGCTCGGCATCGCGATCGACGGGCCGGTGCTGTACGTGGCGGATGATGCGAATAATCGCGTTCAGAAGCTGACGTTGTCGGGGGAGCCACGCGCGGAATTCTACTCGGAGTCACCGTACGACGATGTGGATGCGGGGCCGCAGGGGGTCGTGGTCCGCGGCCCATACGTGGTCGTGCTGTTCAGGGGCGGCATCGCCACCTATCGTTACTACTAGACGCCGGGCAAGTACCCATGGAGGGAGACCATGCGGAACGTTGTTGGATTCAAATTTGCGCTTGGGATGGTTCTGGTTACGGCGGCCCTGTTCTGGGACGCCCCGTGTCGTGCTCTGGGGCCTGCGAAGTCCGCGCACGCAGGCGACCAACCGCAGTCTCAGGAAGTAGGCCCACCACGTCCTTACCTGTCGGTTGATGCGTATAACCAGATGCCTGACCTGGAGAAGGCGAGTCGATTGTTGCTGCTGGGCGCCGAAGCCGCCGGCGACGACATTGATCGCGTTCGTGGTGAACCACCCCGGTATGCGACGGCGCGCGTCAAGAACGGCGTCTTGTTGGATTCGCTCGCGGCGGTACCGTTCATGCAACGCGCCCGGGATTACGACGGTCCCGCCGACACACTGGTGTGTATCCTCAAGGTTCATCGCGTACTGACCATACGAGAGTGTGCGGAGTTCATGCGCCACGGCGTGAGGCTGTACGAACCCAGCTCGAGCGTTGTCTTTGTCCGGGTCGCCATGCGGGACATACGGTGGCTCCTGGATCAGGATATTGTCTGGTGGATACATCCCCACACGCCCGACATGAAGTTCTGGAAGGGACGGACATTTGAGAAGGGGCGCAAGCAGGTCTGGATCTATTCGTTCGAGGGCGACATCAAGCAACGTTGGCAGGCGGATCTTGAGCAGCTCGGTGCGACCGACTTCGTCTGGGGTCCAACGGTTACTTACCTGTACATCGATTACGAACGCATCCAGGATCTCGCGCAATTGTGGTGGATCAAGACGATCATGCCCGGGGGACAAATTGTCACCGATTCGGCGCGTGCGGCGGCTCCCGGAGTTCGATGACAAGGTGGTCGCGCTCTACGCGCGCGGATGACGACGCGCGAGATTCAGGGGCACCTCACAGAGCTCTGACCCGGCGCAAGAAGAGGGCGTCGGAACCAGGGTAACGCATCCAATCCCAACGACTTACACGATTTCGTGCCAACCTGTTTGGGGTAGGTACATACTCCCGAAAATTGTTCCCAAGCGGCCCCGGACCCTCTATTATTGCGGCACTTGAACATTGTTTCACAACCGCCCGTGGGCGGGTGAGAATCGGGGCGCCAGAAGTCAGGTACAAGGCGTCCGTAAGCCGCAAATCCGTCTGGCGTCCGTTTGCGCGCCGCCGTTTCGTTTACGAAACGTAGTTAGAAAGAAGCAGGAGACTGAATGTCGATCAACGAGAGGATCGTGCCCATCCCAATCGAAGATGAGATGCGCAATTCGTATCTCAACTATTCGATGAGCGTGATCATTTCCCGCGCACTGCCGGATGTGCGCGATGGTCTGAAGCCGGTACACCGGCGCGTGCTCACGGCGATGAACGATCTTTCGCTGAGCCACACGCGCCCGTTCCGCAAGTCCGCGAAGGTCACCGGTGACGTCACCGGTAACTACCATCCGCACGGCACGCAGGCGGTGTACGACACCATCGTGCGCATGGCGCAGGATTTTGCGCTGCGCTATCCGCTGGTCGACGGGCAGGGGAACTTCGGTTCGGTTGACGGTGACCCGCCCGCGGCCGAGCGATACACCGAAGTGCGCATGACCTCGTTCGCGGAAGAGATGCTCGCCGATCTGGAGAAAGAGACGGTGGACTTCGGGCCCAACTACGACGAGTCGCGCACGATGCCCATCGTTCTGCCAGCCAAGGTTCCCAACCTGCTCGTCAATGGCGCGGCCGGTATCGCCGTCGGCATGGCGACCAACATTCCGCCCCACAACATGCGCGAGATCTGCGACGCCAGCATCGCCGTGCTCGACAACCCGGATGTCGAGATCGAGGACCTGCTCGAAGTCGTCAAGGGCCCGGACTTCCCCACCGCGGGTATCGTGCTGGGCCGTCTTGGCATTCGCGAGGCCTACAAGAACGGCCGTGGCCGCGTGGTCGTGCGCGCGCGGACGCACGTCGAAGAAACCAAGAATGATCGCGAAGCGATCATCATCGACGAACTGCCGTACCAGGTGAACAAGGCGATGTTGATCGAGCGCATCGCCGAACTGGTCAAGGACGACGTGATCTCCGACATCGCGGACATCCGCGACGAGTCCAACCGCGAAGGCATGCGCGTCGTGATCATCCTCAAGCGCGACGCCGATGTGCGCGTGGTTGAGAATCAGCTCTACAAACATACGCAGATGCAGATGACGTTCGGCATCATCATGCTCGCGCTGGTGAACAACCGCCCCGAGGTGCTCAACCTGCGCGACATGATTCAGCACTGGCTGAACCACCGCGAATCGGTCGTCGTGCGCCGGACGAAGTACGACCTGCGCAAGGCCGAGGAGCGGGCCCATATCCTCGAGGGTCTGCGCATCGCGCTGGATCACATTGACGAAATCGTCGCGTTGATCCGCGCCTCGAAGGACGTCGAGGCGGCCCGGCAGGGGCTCATGAGCCAGTTCGGGTTGTCCGAGCTCCAGGCCAACGCAATCCTCGAGATGCGCCTGCAGCGCCTCACCGGCCTCGAGCGGCAGAAGATTGAAGACGAGTACCAGGCGTTGCTCAAGCTCATCGCCGAGTTGAAGGGCATCCTGGCCGACCGCGCCAAGGTGCTGGCCATCATCAAGGCGGAGATCGTCGAGATGCGCGAGAAGTACGGCGACGACCGCAAGACGGAGATCGTCGACGCGGGCCCGGTCGACTTCAACATCGAGGACCTGATCGCCGAAGAAGACATGGTGATCACGATCTCGCACGCGGGGTACATCAAGCGCATCGCGCTGGATGCGTACCGCCAGCAGAAGCGCGGCGGCCGCGGCGTGACCGGCATCAAGATGCGCGACGAAGACTTCGTGGACAACATCTTCATCGCGTCGACGCACAGTTACATTCTGTTCTTCACGGATCGCGGCCGTTGCCACTGGGTGAAGGTGCACGAGATTCCGGAGGCCGGTCGCGCGGCACGCGGCAAGGCCATCGTGAACCTGCTCGGACTGCAGGAGGGCGAACGCGTCACCGGGCGCGTCCCGGTGGGCGAGTTCCGCGACGACCGCTTCCTGTTGATGGCAACGCGCAGCGGCCTGGTCAAGAAGACCAACCTGAGCGAGTACGGTCGCCCGCGGCGCGGCGGTATCATCGCCGTCAACCTGCGCGAGGGCGACAACCTCATCGGTGCGGCAGTCACCAATGGTGACCAGGACATCGTGCTCGCCAAGAAGAACGGCCGTACCATCCGCTTCCACGAAGGCGACGTGCGCGCGATGGGTCGCGCGGCCACGGGCGTCAAGGGAACCACGTTGCGCGACAACGACGAAGTCGTCGGCATGGTGGTGGTCGACCAGGGCGCGTCGCTCTTGAGCGTCACCGAGAACGGTTACGGCAAGCGCTCGCCGCTGGAAGAGTACCCCGTGAAGGGCCGTGGCGGCATCGGGGTGATCAACATCAAGACCACCGCGCGTAACGGCAAAGTGGTTACCATCCAGGAAGTGAAGGACAACGACCAGATGATGCTCATCACCAAGGATGGCATCGTGATCCGTTGTCCGGTCGCGGGCATTTCCGTGATCGGCCGAAACACACAGGGTGTGAGACTGATCAACCTCGAAGAGGGCGATCGCGTGGTGGACGTTGCACACCTGGCCGTAGAAGAGGAAGAAGCATAGGTGCGACTCAAAATGGATAAGATTTCCGAGTTCACGGTCCGGCGTCTTTCGAATTACTTCCGGATCCTGCTGGACCTCGAGAAGCGCGGCATTCCAACCGTGTCTTCGCAACGGTTGGCGGAACTGGGCGGGATCACCAGCGCGCAGGTGCGCAAGGATCTCTCTTACTTCGGCAATTTTGGAACGCGGGGGCTTGGATATAGCGTCGCCGAACTCAAGGGCGCGATCATGCAGATCCTCGGCCTCGACAATCAATGGACGATGGCCTTGTTCGGCGCCGGTTCGCTGGGCCACGCGCTGTTCTTTCACCAGGGATTTCGTGACGACGGCTTCTTCTTCAAGCACGTGTTCGACTCCGACGACAAGAAGGTCGGGACCCGCTGGCTCGACGTCGACATCGAGCAGCAGCGCACCGCCGAGGACGTGCTGCGCGCCGACCCGGTTGCCATCGGGGTCATCGCGACGCCGCCCGAGGCGGCGCACGAGATCGCCGAGCTTCTGGTACGGGTGGGAATACGGGGGATATTGAACTTTGCGCCGACGCAACTCGCGGTCCCTGAAGGAGTTTCCCTCCGGAACGTCAATCTGGCAGTGGCGCTGGAAAGCCTGAGCTTCTACCTTTCCCAGTAGACCAGAAACTTCAATCGATCCGTGACGCCTGCCGGCGCGCGGGTCTACCCTTGGCACCCATGAACGTTCACCGACAGTCGTGGTATTCGTGGACGGCGGCGCTTCTCGCGCCGTTCGTCATTTGCGGGTTGGCGGGCATTCCGCCCCGGCCCGCGTACGCGCAGGCGCTGGTCCCGGAGGAGCGACCGGTACGCGTGGCGCCCGGCAAGGTTGTGTTCTCGATCTCGCCCACCGGCGCATTTCGTTTTGGCGTCTCGGGGGAAGCATCGCTCGTGGGCCGCGGCGGACTGATCGTCTATACAACCGGCGAGGATGACGCCCGCGTTGAATTCTTGAATACTCTCACCGGCTCCGCGCGATCGCTGTTGCCCGGTGGTGGCATTGCCGTGGTCCAGGAGGGTGCTCCTTCCGGATCGCGCTACCCATCGTCCCGTGCCGATGACGACAATGATGGCCGCATCGATGAAGATCCGCTCGATCGAATCGACAACGACGGCGACGGAAAGGTTGACGAAGATTTCGCCGCCGTCGGCGACGCAATGGCCGTCGTCAAATACGGGCCGGCCAGCGTTGCTGCCCTGTCCGTGCGCCAGGAGATCTACGGCTGGTCGCTCGTCCACATCGACCGGATGGTGGCGTCGACACTCACGCTGCGCAACACCGGCAAAGAAAAACTGACGGGGTTGCGTGTGGCGGTCAAGATCGAACCGGGCGAGGCCATTGCCGACAACCGGCTGCTGGCGCGGAGCACGTCGCGCAACAACGGCGATCTGGTCACCGCCAACGTGATGATCCGCGGGCGCGACGATGCGTTTGCGTTGCTGGCGTTTGCACCGCGCACTCGTGGCGGGGGCGAATGGACGGTTGAAGACGACGGCCGCGACGTATTCGTCGTGTCACCGTCGCTGGGCGATCTCGGGCCCGGCGAAGAGTGCGTGATTCATCTGGCGTTGCTGGCGCTGCCGGC
>DASUGO010000033.1:0-35546 GCA_036273975.1 Candidatus Krumholzibacteriia bacterium | reverse complement strand
CGCGGAGCTGATCGAGTTGATCAAGGGCAAGCAGATCAAGATCATCGGTGTCGAACCGTACTTCTCCCGGCGAACCCCCGAGTCGATCGCCAACGCGACCGGCGCCCGGGTGATCGACCTTCCGCCTTCGGTGGGTGGCGCGCCCGGCGCCGACGACTATTTCCAGCTGTTCGACGTGCTGCTGGACCGTCTGCTGGCAGGAGCGAAGTAGCGATGATCGAACTCCTGTCGTACCACTTCGTACAGATGGCGGTGCTCGCGGTGCTGATCCTCGCGGGCATTCACGCCTACCTCGGCTATCACGTGGTCAGCCGGGGCGTGATCTTCGTCGACCTGTCGCTCGCGCAGGTCTCCGCGCTCGGTGCAACCATCGCGTTCTGCCTGGGCGTGCGCGGCGGACTCCCGACGTACATCATCTCGCTTCTGTTCACGCTGGCCGGCGCCATGGTGATTTCGGTGGCACGCACGCGCGACGAGCGCGTACCGCCCGAGGCGTTCATCGGCATCCTGTATGCGGCCGCGGGATCATTTCCGTTGCTGCTGCTGTCGCACCACGCCGAGGGATCGGAGATGCTCCACCACATGATCGCCGGCTCGCTGCTGACAGTCTCACATCAGGAGCTGCTCAAGATCACGATTCTGTACGCGGTGATGGGGGTGTTCTTCTACCGTTACCGCGCGCGCTTCAACCTGATCAGCACCGACCGGCCCGCCGCGGCCGCGCGCGGCTGGAAACTGGTGTGGTGGGACTTTCTGTTCTACGCCGCGTTCGCGGTCGTGGTCACGTCGTCGGTGGCGATCGCGGGCGTGCTGCTGGTGTTCTCGCTGCTGGTCATCCCCCCGGTATGCGCGCTGCTGGTGACGTCGTCGACCAGACAGCGGCTGGCGCTGGGCTGGGGCATCGCGGGCGCGGGATCGCTGATCGGCATCCTGGCCTCGGTCGCGATGGACCTGCCGGCGGGCCCCACGGTCATTACCGCGCTTGCGTCGATACTGCTGTTGACCGTGCTGGGACGAACGATCGCGCGTCGCGCCTGAAGGCATCACTCGGAGTGGGTGTCGATGCCGTACCTGCGGATCTTGGTGTGGAGCTGCTGGCGGCTGATTCCCAGAACAGCGGCCGCGCGCGAGACGTTGTTACCGCTGGCAGCCAGTGTGTCGCGGATCACGCGCGCCTCGAACTGCTCCGCCTGTTCCTTCAGCGTGCCACCACCGCGCCCCGATGGCGCCGGGCCCGGTTGATGGTTTTTGAAATAGTGGTCGATACCATCGGCGTGGATCACATGGCGTTCGTCGCGGAACGCGATCCCGACCTCGGTGGCATTCTTGAGTTCGCGCACGTTGCCGGGCCACGGCTTGGACATCAAGAGCGAGCGCGCATCCCTGGACAGTTCCGGCGTTGGTATCTTCATCTTCTCGGCCGCGGTCTTCAGGAAGTACTCGGCGAGCGGGATGATGTCCTCGCGCCGGTCGCGCAGCGGCGGCAGGTCGAAACGCACGGTCGCGAGCCGGTAGAACAGGTCCTCGCGGAACTTCCTCTCGCCCACCGCGCGAAACAGGTCAACGTTGGTCGCGGCGATGATGCGAAAATCGACGCGGCGCACCACGCCCTCCTCCCCGAGCCGTGACACCTCGCGCTTTTCCAGCACGCGCAGGAGCTTCGGTTGTGTCTCGAGCGGCATGTCCCCGATTTCGTCCAGGAACAGCGTACCCCCGTCGACGAGTTCGAAGATCCCGGGCCGGTCGGTGTCGGCGCCCGTGAACGCCCCGCGGCGGTGACCGAACAGGATCCCCGACACCAGCCCGTCCGGCATGCCCGCGCAGTTGACCGCGAGAAAGGGCTTGTCCGCGCGGCGGCTCTTTTCGTGCAGCGCCTGCGCGAGCACCTCCTTGCCGGTCCCGCTCTCGCCCTGGATCAGCACCGACATGTCCGACGGGGCGAACTTCTCCACGAGCGCGAAGACTTCCAGCATGGTCTTGTTCCGGCTGACCATGCCGTTCATCGCGAATTCCTGGGTGAGCTGACGCCGCAGGGCAAGGTTCTGCTGCTCGAGCCGGTCGCGGCGATCGCGCAGGTCGCCGTGACGGCGGGCGTTTTCGATGGCCAGCGCCGCCTGGGCGCTGAACGCCAGCAGAACGGCGCGATCGGAGTCGAGCGAGCGCGGGATCATGAACGTGCTGTCGGCGTAGATGACGCCGGTCAGCGCGTCCTTGTACAACAGCGGCAGGCACACCGCGGCCTGGATACGATGGGTCTGAATGCTCTCGGTGCCTTTGAGGTCGTCCATCTGCCCCAGATCGGAGCTGACGAAGGGTTCCCGCGATTCCTGCACGCGCTGCACGATGGTCCGGCTGATCGCCCGCGCCATTCCCTCGTCCCACTCCCGGTGGTCCCGGTAGCGCCCGGTGAAGGCCGCCAGGCTCCCGTCCGCGCCGCGCAGCATCAGGAACCCGCGCTCGCAGCCGGTCACCCGGATGATCCCGTCCACGATGTTGTTCAGGATGTCGGTAAGATTGAGGGTGGACGTCAGCGACACGGCGACGTCGAGCAGGTCCTCGAACGGGTGGCGGGTGCCGGGCGAAGCCGGGTCCGACCCCGCGACCGGGGCGGCCGCCTCGGCGGGCGGGCGGCGGCGACCCAGCTGCTCGAGCGGGTCGGGTGACGGCTTCTTGTTGCGGGCGGCGCACATTGGTGCAGGTGACGATAGCACCTCGTGTGATTACCCGGCAAACGAAGAGCCCGCCTGGCGGCGGGCTCTTTTTCGACGTGGGTCTCCCCGGCATGGGACTGGCATACCCACGTCTGGTTCGGGGTGTTCGCCTTGTGCAGGGCCCCGATCCCTGCCAGTCCCTCAGATTGAAGTCGGGACCGGTTTCCGCTATAACTGTTACTTCATCGCGTCCCTGAGGACCGGCGGTCTAGTGACCCCAGGTGCTGTTGCCCCAGGTGCTGTTGCCCATGACGCCCCAGATGCTCTTGCCGAAGATTCCGAGGACGCTGAGGATGAGGCCCAGATTCGAAAGGATCGTGTAACGCATTTTCTTACCTCCGTTGGAACTGTTTTGGTTGCCGGGGCCTTGGCTGCTCGTCCTTGCCTGTCGTTTCAGCGTCGGCCTTCCTGTACCCGACTATGGCAACCGGCGTACCAACGCGGTCAGAAATTCCCAGTAAGTTCCTAATGTATTACGTTGCAATGTGTTATTTCTTACAATTCCCCATCGGGGTGGGTTGTGGCGCACAATCCCGCCCCTGAAGTGTCAGGCAAACTTTACGCCCCGGCCACCGGCCACGTCGGTGTTTGCGTATAATCAACAGTAGATAAATAAGTTAGGAGTGTCAAATGCACTTTACAGCTACATGTCGTGATTTCTTTACAGCGCCGCCGCGCGTCCTGCCGGGCGTCCTGGCCGTGCTGCTCGCCGCGGGCGCGCCGGGAGGTGCCATGGCCAAAGACGTATTCCCCTACACGCCGACCGTCCGGTCGCTGGACAACGGACTGAAGGTCGTCATGGTCCCGTTCGACAGCCCGGGGATCGTGGCCTACTACACCATCGTGCGCGCGGGTTCGCGCAATGAGGTCGAGCCGGGGAAATCCGGGTTCGCGCATTTCTTCGAGCACATGATGTTCCGCGGCACCGACCGCTTCTCCAACGTCCAGTACAACGCGTTGTTCCGCGAGCTGGGAAGCGACGTCAACGCGTACACGTCGGACGACGTCACCGTCTACCACGCGATCTTCGGCAGCGATGGTCTCGAGAAAGTCATCGACGTCGAGTCCGACCGCTTCATGAACCTCAAGTACTCGGAGTCGGACTTCAAGCAGGAGTCCAGGGCCGTGCTGGGCGAGTACAACAAGAACTACTCGGACCCGCAGAACAAGCTCTACGAGCGCGTGCGCGAGACGGCGTTCTCGTCCCACACCTACAAGCACACGACGATGGGCTTCCTCGACGACATCAAGGACATGCCCAACCAGTACGCGTACAGCCTGGAGTTCTTCCGCCGCTACTATTCACCCAGCAATTGCGTCGTGCTCGTCGTGGGCGACATCGACGTCGACGAGACGTTCGCGCTGATCGGGAAATACTATGGCGGCTGGAAGGTTCCGCCCTACAGCCCGGAGATTCCCGCGGAACCGGAGCAGAAGGAAGCGCGCACGTCGCACATCGACTGGGAGAACCCGACGCTGCCCTACGTGGCGGTGGCATTCAAGGTGCCGGCGTTCAGCGAGAAGACGCGCGACAGCGCGGCGATGGACATCCTGTCCGAACTCCTCTTCGCTTCCACGAGCCCTCTCTACCAGGCGCTCGTGGTCGATGAGCAGAAGGTGGACGACCTCGAGGTCTATCTGCCCTCGCGCCGCGACGCGGGCCTGATGATCGTATTTGCGCGCGTGAAGGACGCGGCCGACATGGACGAGGTCCGCGACCGCATCTACCAGACGGCGGCCGGCGCGGCCACCACGCCGGCCGATGCGACGCGCCTCACCGCGGTGAAGTCGAACATCCGCTACTCCTTCGCGATGTCGCTCGGCACCGCGCAGTCCGTGGCGCGGCACCTGACCTTCTTCATCGGCCTCACCGGCGATCCGGCGTCGATCAACGAGATGTATCGCCGCTATGATGAGATTACGCCGCAGGATCTGCAGAGCGCCGCCGCGCGCTACCTGACGCGTGCGCGCAGCACGGTGGTTACGTTGACGGGAGGTTCCAAGTGAGACTCCAGATTGCGATCGCAACCCTCTTCCTGGCGGGGTCGATGACAATGATTCCAGGCCACGGCGGCGCCGAGACCGCGCCCATCCCAACGGTCGTTCTTCCCATCGCGACGTCGCCGCTGGTGACGCTCCGCATCCAGTTCCGCACCGGCGCCATCGACGACCCCGCGGGCAAGGCGGGCCTGACCCGGCTGTGCGCGTCAATGCTCACCGACGGCGGCACGCAGGAACACACGTACAACGAAATCGTCGAACTGCTGTACCCGATGGCCGCCTCGATCGAGGCGACCGTCGACAAGGAGGTCACCACCTTCTACGGCACCACGCACATCGACAACCTCGACCGCTACCTCGATCTGTTCACGCAGATGCTGCTGGAGCCGCGCTTCGACGAGCGCGATTTCGAGCGTGTCAAGACCAGTCAGATCAACTACGTCGCCAAGACACTGCGCGGTGCGAGCGACGAGGAGTTCGGCAAGCAGACGCTCGGCGTAATGCTCTACGCGGGCCATCCCTACGGCACACCCAACGCCGGCCTCGTGTCGGACCTCGAGTCAATCACGCTGGACGACGTGAAGCAGCAGTACGCGCGCGCGTTCACGCGCGACAACGTGCTCATCGGGCTGGCGGGCGGATACCCGGCCAACCTGCCGGCCAGGGTAGCGCACACGCTGGAAACGCTTCCCGCCGGCGCGCCCTCGCACCCGGCCCTCACCGGCACCTCCGCGATTCAGAACGTGGAAGTGACCGCGGTCGAGAAGGACTGCCTGGCAACGGCGATTTCGATCGGCTATCCGATCGACGTCACGCGCGGCAGCCCGGATTTCGCGGCCCTGCTGGTGGCAAACTCCTACCTGGGTGAGCATCGCACGTTCAACGGACGGTTGATGATGCGCATGCGGGAGATTCGCGGGCTCAACTACGGAGACTACTCCTACATCGAGCATTTCGTGCAGGACGGCGGCTCGACGTTCCCGCTCACGAACTTCACGCGCAGCCAGCAGTACTTCTCCATCTGGATCCGGCCGGTGCAGCACCAGACGCGGCATTTCGCGTTGCGGCTGGCGGTGTTCGAGCTGGAACGGCTGGTGCGCGACGGCATGACGGCGGAGGAATTCGAGCGTACGCGCACGTTCCTCAAGCACTACAGCAAGCTGTGGGCGCAGGACCAGAACCGCCGCCTCGGGTACCTGATGGATTCGAACTTCTACGGGACCGACGATTACATCGCCACACTCCCGGCCAGGCTCGACAAGCTGACGCTGGATGACGTCAACACGGCCATCCGCAAGCACCTCAACGCGCGCAATCTGCGCGTGGCGATCATCACGAAGGGTGCCGACGAGTTCCTCAAGGAACTCATCACCAACCAGCCTTCTCCGATGGTCTACGAGGCGGAGGGAATCCCGGACGATGTCCTCGCCGAGGACAAGGTGGTTGCAGCCTACAAGCTGACCATCAACCGCGAGGCGTCGAAGATCGTCGACGCCCAGGAAATGTTCAAGTAGAGCGGGTTCACCGGATCCGGTGGCGCGGTGGCGGCGGCGACGCCGTCACCGCGTTCCGGCGGCCGGACGCGCTCCGTACTGAATGCTCGCCAGAATGTCGCGCGCCATGTCGGCGCCCACCAGTTCCTCGACCAGCGCCGCCGCGAATTCCACCGCCGTGCCCGCGCCGCGGCTGGTGATCACGTTGCCGTCGCGGACCACCGCGCTGGTCTCGTAGCGGCAGGTCTGCATCTCGGTCGCGTGCGCCGGATGGCTGGTGGCGCGGCGTCCGGCCAGCGCGCCGCACGCATCGAGCACGACCGGCGCCGCGCAGATCGCGGCCAGCAGGCGGCCGGCCTTCGCGAACTCGCCCACCCACTCGCGTACCAGCCGGCTCTCCCCCAGATGACGCGTGCCGGGCATGCCCCCGGGAAGAATCAGCGCATCGAACGCCATCGCGTCGATGCCATCGGCCACGCCGTCGCACGCCACCGTAATGCCGTGCGCACCGGTGATCGCCGCTCCGTCCACACCGGCAACGGTCACGTCCACGCCACCGCGGCGCAGCAGGTCGATCACCGTGATCGCCTCGATCTCCTCGAATCCCGCGGCCAGCGGTACCAGTGCCCGTTTCATTGCTGACTCCTTCCGTCGATTGACCCCGGCCTGCCGGGGTGTTATCGTCCCTGTGACTCGTCGGCGCGGGCCCGTTCGGTCATTCCCCACGACCCTACCCCGCCGGAATACCCGCCCGAGATCGCGCTTCCTTCAACCAGTAAGGACCGACCGCATGCGTTTGCAAGGCTTCATCGTCCGTGCCGCCCGTGCCCGTCTCGTGTTCCTCCCGGCCGTGATCGCGATACTCGGCGTCGCGGCCTGCAGCAACAACGAGGAACCCGGCCCGGCCGCGCAGAACCTGATCATCGTATCAGGCGACAACCAGTATTCCAAGTTCGGCACGGAGCTCGAAAATCCGATCACGTTGAAGCTCACGCTGTCCGACGGCAAGCCCGGCAAGGACGAGGTCATCAACTTCAAGGTCGTCGAAGGCGGCGGCACGCTGTCGCGGGGCTCCGCGACGGCCAACAGCAGCGGCATCGTCACCGTGCGCTGGACGCTGGGCCCGGTCGGACCGCAGCGGATGACCGCGACGGCCGCGAGCAACAGCGCGGCGTCGGCGATCATGCTGGCGACGTCGTCGGAATATTACTGTCCGGAGGAAGACCCGGCCTTCGTCCGCAAGTTCTCACCGGCCCAGGACCTGCTGCTCTTCACGCGGCAGTCCACGTTGCTCGTGTCCGGCGGGGCGCCCCAGGTGGGCATTGTGCAGATTTCGCCGCAGTTCCCCGGTGGCTTCGTCGGCAGCAAGCTGCAGAGCTTCCAGGAGGGCACGTTGCTCAACGTGGTGCGCGACTGCGCGTTCTCGGCCAACGGGAGTTTCTACCTGGCGTGGACAACCGGGTCCGCCGTCCAGGAGATCGTCGAAGTCACCGGCGGCGGTACTATCTCCCACTTCGCGACGCTCGATTCGTTCTCCGGCAGCGAGATCGACATGCTTCCCGGCGGCGTACTGGCCGGTTGCGACGAATTCGGCCCGTTCACAGTGGGGTGCCGCGACACGCTCACGCGCTACGACGACGCCATGTTCGGCGGAACCGCCCCGGACGCGGCCAACAACGACGCGATGGCGGTGGACCCCGTGAGCGGCGACCTCTACTTCATCGCGCTCCCCGACCGCTCGCTGCGCCGTCTGCCGCTCGATGGCTACACGCAGACCGGCCCGGTGGAAGAGGTGGTCACGCTCGAAATCGACGAGGCCTATGGCGCGGCGGGAATGGTCGTCGACGACAACGACGGGTCGGTGTTCATCCTGGTGGAGTCGACGGATACCCGGGGAATCGTGAAGGTGACATCGGCGGGCGTCAAGACCACCGCGAGCGACTTCTTCGTGGACCGGGGCGCGGGGCCCGCGGCCGGTATCCAGAGCGATCTCGCGATCGACCAGACGTTCCGCCAGGTCTACACGCTGGACACGCTCAACAATGTGATCGTGGTCTACCAGATAGCGACCGGCGACATCGGAATACTCGCATCGTCGGGGGATCCGGGCGCGGCGTCCAACCCGTCATCGGGTGAGCGCGTCGGCCTGTCCGTGATGCGCTGAGGCGGCGCTCAGGCGACGGTGACGATACCGTCGCCGGCGGTGATCGTCCCGACCCGGTACACGGGCAGCCCGTCCGCGGTGTCCGGCACGCGGTCCGCGTCGGCGGCGGCGACGACCACCAGCATGCCCGCGCCCATGTTGAAGACACGGAACATCTCGCCCTCCACCACTTCGCCGCCGCGCGCGAGCCACTCGAACACCGCCGGCACCGGCCACGTGCCCTTCTCGATGGTGGCGGCGCAACCATCCGGCAGGATGCGGGGCAGGTTTTCCAGCACACCGCCGCCGGTGATGTGCGCGAGCCCCTTGATCTTCACCGCCGTGCCGATTGCCGTCACCGGTCCCAGGTAGGAACGGTGTACGCGCAGGAACTCATCGCCCACCGTGCCCCCGAGTTCCGCAACCTTCGAGCCGGTCTCGAGTCCAAGCAGGTCGAACGCAACGCGGCGCGCAAGCGAGTAGCCGTTGGTGTGCAGGCCGTTGGATGGCAGCGCGAACACGACGTCGCCGGGCACGATGCGCTTGCCATCGATGATTGCGTCGCGCTCGACCACGCCCACGATGGTCCCCGCCAGGTCGAAATCGCCCTCCTGGTAGAGCCCCGGCATCTCCGCGGTCTCGCCGCCGATCAGCGCGCAACCGTTCTCCGCGCACGCCTGCGCGAGCCCGGCCACGATGTCGGCGATCATCCCCGGCTCGATCTTCCCCGCCGCCACGTAGTCCAGAAAGAACAGCGGCCGCGCGCCCTGTACGAGGATGTCGTTGACGCAGTGGTTCACCAGATCCTGACCGATGGTGTCGTAGCGCCCGGCCGCGCGCGCCACCAGCAGCTTGGTGCCGACGCCGTCCATGCTGCTCACGAGCACCGGCTCGCGCATTTCACGCGGTACCCGGAAGAGGCCGCCGAAGCTGCCGATGTTCGACAGGACGTCCCCGCCCCACGTTTTCTTGACCAGCCGCCCGATGGCGCGGGTGGCTTCGTTGGCCTTGTCGATGTCGACACCAGAGTCCCGGTAGCGCATTGCGTCTTCACGCTCCACTCGTGAGGGCCGCGGGGCCCGTTCCAGATGGGTTGTTACAGCCGTTCCTGCAGCGACTCGTAGATGGCGGTGGTCGGGTCGTTCTCGACGATCAACGGGAACGAACCCTGGCGGATCAGGTCGAGCATGATATCGGTGATCTCGCGGTCGAACTGCTCACCCCGGTATTTCTCGAACTGCTCCACCACGCGCTCCACGGGGAGTCCCTTGCGATACGGCCGGTCGGACGTCATCGCGTCGTAGGCGTCGGACACCAGGATGATGCGGGCGCCGATGGGAATCTCGTCGCCCTTGAGTCCCTCCGGGTACCCACGGCCGTTCGGTTGCTCGTGATGATAACGCACCAGCAGCGCCGCTTCCCGCAGAAACTTGAGGTTCTCGACGATGTCGGCGCCGATGGTCGGGTGCTGCTTGAGGCTCAGGAATTCCTGGTCGCTCAGGCGCTCCTTCTTGAGCAGGATCTCGTGCTCGATCGCGATCTTGCCGATGTCGTGCAACAGCGCCCCGTATTCGAGGATCTCGAGGTCGCGCGCCGACAGCCCCATTGCCCGCCCCAGCCGCAGCGCGTAGCGCGACACGCGGTACGAGTGGCCGTGGGTGTAGGGATCGTTGGCGTCGATGGCGGACGTGAGCGCCGCGACGGTGTTGATGTGCGCCTCTTTCATCTCGACGTAGAGCTTGAAGGTGTAGCGGGCCAGGTAGATGGGCACGATGAACAGCGTCAGCGTCCACATGCCGTGCGCGGTGTAGACCAGCGCGATGATCGCCCCGATGGGGATGAATGCAAAAATATGAAAGAACGTCCACAGGTAGTTGTGCTTCCACACCTGGAAGAGATGCTTCCGCCCCCGCAGCGAGACGACGATGCTGATCGAGACCGTATTGACCAGGTAATACACCACGCTGCACACGCCCAGCGGGACGAGGAAGCGCGGTGAGTCGAGCCGCGTCCACGCATCCGGGAACGCCCAGTAGGCCAGGCCGGCGACTCCGACGGTCATGATCAGGAGCGGCACGTTGAACGCGTATTTGACCGCGGCGCGGCGCTGGATGAATACCTCGGAGAAGAACGACGCGATGGCCTCCACGAACACCGCCGCGGCCGGCCCGAGCAGCACGATGGCGGCGAGGTCGAGCGGGCTCGACGCGTAGATCGACGCCCCGCCCCGCGGCAACGTGATCTGCGCCGTATCGGCGATGACGATCATCAGCGCGAACAGCAGGACTTCGGGAAAACGCTGGAGGGGGAAGTCGCGTACCAGATACGCGAAGAGGAGAAAGCCGGCTACAATGAACGCGAAGTAGTAGAGCTTGAATCCGAGCGACGAGTCTCTGAACTCACCTTGCAAGGTCACCTGATCTTGTACTCAACGGAGCTCTTGAATTCCAGTTTTCCGGTCAGACGGTTGACCGCGTCCAGGGTGGCGAAGACCACGGTCCGGTGCTCGTCACCGGACAACAACGCACAGCCGGCGAGGCTCTTGCTGTGGCGTGGACCCACCACGTCCACCCTGACGACGATGGCTTCGCCGCTTCCGAGCGGCACCTTCAGGACGCCACCTAAACACAGGCGTGTAGGCTCGTCAAGAAATTCCGAGACCGCGCGCAGCGTCGCTCCCGCCACCACCGCCGGCGCGCCCATCGCGACGTTGTCGCTCTCCGCGCTGCCGAATACCACCAGTCCGTCGCGGGTGAGTTCGACCTCCGCGCGCACACCGTCGCGGGAAGAACCCACGTTCACCTGCGAGAACGCGAAGCGTGAGGGATGCTCGATGATGGGGAATTCTTCCACCGGCGCCGCGGCGGGAGCGGCGGGCTCTTCCTCCGGGGGCGCTGCTTCCAGCATGACCACGCCGATCTTGCGGTGGTCCACGTCGAGGCCCATCCCGGTACGGAGACAGTCCTCGACTTCGCGCGCAATCGCGCGCGCCGGCCGGCCGGGCGCGGCGACGACGTGCACCTCGGACACCTCGCCGGCCCCGTTGAGGCGGATACGGCACGACGTCACGCCGGCGACCCGCGCCACCAGGGCTTCGGCACGCCGGACGTCGTCAGATGTAAGTCTATGTGGTGTCATGGCTTAACGAGTCAGCGCCGGACCCGGCCATCCCGGTGGCGCGCACGACTCATTATATCACAGGCTGCAGCAAGAATCCTTCCACCCGGCGCGGTGGCGGGACGGCTAGTAGCGGACGAGATCGATCAGGTGTCCGCGGCGGCGCGCGATGGCATCGTCCGAGAGGCCGCAGATCCCGTCCACCGAGAACGCCTCCACCGCGTAGCTCGCCATCACGGTTCCCCACGTCAGCGCGGCGGCGAGACCGGAGCGGTCCATCACGCCGTCGCGCGAGAGGTGTCCCAGAAAACCGCCGGCAAACGTGTCGCCGGCGCCGGTAGGATCCACGACGCGCGACAACAGCACCGCCGGGACGTACAGCGTGATGTCGGGGCCGAACAGCACCGCGCCGTGTTCGCCGCGCTTGATCACGAGGTAACGCGGACCCCATTGGCGGATGCGCGCGGCGGCGCCGAGCACGGTCCATTCGTCGGCCAGTTGCATGGCCTCTTCGTCGTTGATGAAGAGCAGATCGACGCGTTTGACCACGTCGATCAGCGCATCGCGGGCGGTGCTGATCCAGAAATTCATCGTGTCCATCGCCACCAGCTTTGCCCCGGTGGTCTGGTTGAGCACCGAGAGCTGCAGCCTGGGGTCGATGTTCCCCAGCAACACGTACTTCGAGTCGCGGTACGCGTCGGGAATGGTCGGGTTGAAATGCTCGAACACGTTGAGCGATGTCTCGAGCGTGTCGCGGTCCTTGAAATTGTCGTGGTAGCGGCCCTTCCAGTGGAACGTCTTGCCCGGAACGGACTCGATGCCGCGCACGTCGACACCGTGGCTGCCCAGCTTGTGCATGTGGTGCGGCCCGAAGTCCTCGCCGACGATGCCGACGACGCGCGGCTGCGCGAAGTAGCTGGCCGCGATCGACGCGTAGCTGGCCGAACCTCCCAGCGCCATGTCGGCGCGCCCCTGCGGCGTTTCGACCGAATCGAACGCCACCGACCCCACGATCAGAACCGATTCCCGCTGCGACGAGTCGCTCATCCTGGCATCCTTCCGTTGTCTCGAGTTACATGCTGCTCGGCGCGTCCACACCCAGCAGGTGCAGCGCGTTCTTGAGCACGACACGCGTGGCGCGGGCCAGATCGAGGCGCGCCGCCGAAACCGCCGCGTCGTCGCCGACGATGCGGCACGCGTGATAGAACTGGTGGAACGACGTCGCCAGCTCCTGCGCATAGGTGGTCACGCGGTGCGGCTCGCGCGCCTGCGCGGCCCCGGCGATCACGCCGGGAAAATGCAGCAGGTGGAGCATCAACGCGCGTTCCTCGGGCGCCGTCAGCAACGCGAGGTCGCTCGCCTGCGACGCGACGCCACGCTCCTCGGCAAAGCGCACCACGCTCGCGATGCGCGCGTGTGCGTACTGGACGTAGTACACCGGGTTCTCGTCCGACTGCTTGCGCGCCAGCGTCAGATCGAAGTCGAGCGGCGAGTTGGCGCGGCGCATCAGAAAGAAGTACTTGGCCACGTCGGTACCGACGTCGTCAATCAACTCGCGCATCGTGATGAACTCGCCCGCGCGCTTGCTCATGCTCACCGGGTTGCCGTCCTCGAGCAGGCGCACCCAGCCCACGATGATGATCTCGAGCCAGCCGGGCGCGGCGCCCAGCGCGGCCATCGCCGCCTGCATGCGGGCCACGTGCCCGTGGTGGTCCGGACCCAGCAGGCCGATCGCGCGGTCGAACCCGCGGTCCAGCTTGGCCGCGTGATAGGCGATGTCGGCCAGAAAATACGTGGATTCGCCGTCACTCTTGCGCAGTACGCGGTCCTTGTCGTCGCCGAAGGCGGTCGAGCGGAAGAACACCGCGCCGTCCTGCTGGTACGTGTGCCCGCTCGCGATGAGCCGCTCGTAGACGGCCTCGATCGCCTGCGGGTGGAGCGACGACTCGAGGAAGTACTCGTCGATGCGCACTCCGTAACGCACGAGGTCGTCGCGAATGCGGTCCAGGAGCCGCGCCGCCGCGTGCCGCCCGAGCTCGCCGCCGGCGCCGTCCCCCCCCGCCCACGCGCGCGCGCGCGCCAGGTCGACCTCCGCGGCGATCTCCGCGAGGTAGCCCCCGGGGTACTGGTACTGTTCGATGGTCTCGCCGGGCGCGGTGGTGCCGAGCCGCTCGCGCAGGCGGAACCCGAGGCTCGCGCCCAGCGCGTCGACCTGCTTACCGTAATCGTTGACGTAGTACTCGCCGTGCGTGTCGTACCCGGCGAAGTCGAGCAGGTTGAGGATTGCGTTCCCCACCGCCGCGGCGCGCGCCGATACGATCACCAGCGGCCCGGTCGGGTTGGCGGAAACGTACTCCACCTGCACGCGCCGTCCCTGTCCGTCGCGGGTGCGGCCAAACCCGTCGCCAGCCGCGAGCACGTCGCGCACCGTCCCCTGCAGCACCGGCGCCGCCAGTCTGAAATTGATGAAGCCCGGACGGACCGCCTCGACGCTCGCCACCACGTCGCCGGCGAACTCGAGCGCGCCCGCCAGTTGCTCGGCGATCTGCATGGGGTTCTTCTTGAGCACCTTCGCAAGCGCCATCGCCACCGGCGTCGCGATGTCGCCGTGCGCCGCCTCACGCGGGCGCTCGACCATCACCGGGACGCCGGCCGCGTCGTAGCCCAGGCGCTCGAGCGCGGCGCCAACCGCGGAAACAATCACATCGCGCGCAATCATCTGGCGACCCGGGCCTCGTCACCGCCGATATTCTCCACCGGCGCGTCGCCCCACAGCCGTTCGAGTTGATAGTACGCGCGCACGTCGGGCAGAAACACATGCACGACGATGTCGATCATGTCGATCAGTATCCAGCGCTGGGAATCGTAGCCCTCCACCGCGTAGATCTCGAGGCCGGCCTTGCGGGCCTGTTCCTGAATGCTGTCGGCGATCGCCTTGACCTGCGTGCCCGAATTCCCGCTGCACAGAACGAAGAAGCTCGTCATGTCGGTGACCTTGCGCAGATCCATGATCATGATGTCTTCGGCCTTCTTCTCCCATGCAAACCTGGCGACCTTGCGCGCGGTCATGATGGTGGCGCGCGTTGCCTTCTTGCGCGCGGTGGCGCGGGGCGCGGCACCGCTCTCTGTCGTTTTCTTCGTCACTCGTCCTCCGATATGTTTCTCGCTACGAATCGTCTTCCGGTTTGCGGCGCTTGCGGGTAAGCGCCAGCGCGATAAAAGAACTCCCGACATACAGCACAACCAGCGGCACGGCCATCAGGACCTGCGATACCGGGTCGGGCGGCGTGAAGATGGCCGCCGCGGTAAATATGATCACAACCGCATACCGCCACTGGCGCAGGAACGTCCGCGGTGACACGATGCCCATCAGTCCCAGCAGCAGAATGACGATCGGCAGCTGAAATACCAGCCCGAACGCAAGGCACAGCCGCGAGATGGTGTCAAAATAGGCGCCCACCGCGATCATCGGCTGGATGCGGTCCGTCGCGTAGCCCAGCATGAACTGGATGATCACCGGCACGACCAGGAAGTACGCGAACACGATGCCGGAGTAGAACAGCGCGCCGGACGCGAACGCCACCGGGAAGATCCGCTTGCGCTCGCGCCGGAACAGGCCCGGTGACACGAAGCGCCACAGCCGGTAGCTGATGTACGGAAACGCGGCGAGCCCGCCCAGGACGAAGCTCATCTTCGTCCGCGTCATGAAGGCTTCCGACGGCGCCAGAAACGTCAGGTGGTCCACCGGGACGCCGGCCACCATCCACTCCATGATCGGCCCGCTGAAGCACCAGAACACGATCGACAGCCCCAGCAGGGCCGCAATGGACGACGCGAGCACGCTGCGGAGTTCACCGAGGTGTTCCCAGAAGGACATCTCGCGCAGCAGCTCAGTGCGCGCCGGCTCGCGGATGGGCCGCATCGCTCTCCGTTACAGGAGCGTCCTTTCGATCTGGTACGTGGTGTTCACCGTGACCGCGTTGTCGCCCCCCGTCGACGGCGACAGGTTGGCCTCCACCTCCGTCTTCCCCTTCAGCTTGATCACGGTACCGGAGGCCGGATCGAAGTAGACGTCGAACTTGCCCTTGCCGTTGCCGGCAACTTCGAAGTCGCCCATCTGGTTCGTCATGTGGCCCGACAACGTGGTCGCGATGTCGGCGATGACCAGCGCGCACTCGCGGCCGGCCTCCTTCTTCATTTCCTTGAACGTGAACGTTCCCGTCGACGTGACGTCCATGCCGCCCATGCCCGTGTCCTTCCTGGTCGAGTCCCAGGTCCCGCCGGGCGCGACCGTTTTCCCGGGCATGTTCAGATACCATCCTTCGACGATCGGCTCGAGCATGTTCTGAACCTGTTCCCATCCGTCAAAGTAGGGCGACGGCTTGATGTCGGTCACTTCGCCACTCGCATCCACCGTGCAGGCAATCGTCTTGCCCACGATGGCCTCGCCGCTCGCGTCCGGCGCAATATTGCCGAACATCTCCCGCGAGATATCGACCTTGTCGAACGTCATCGTGACCGCAGCCTTGCCGTCGGCAACGGAGATGCACTTGACGGTGACTTCGAAGTCGGCGATCTGCCCCATCGCACCCGAGCCGAAATCCGTCTCCTGGTTCATCTTCACGCCGTACCGCTCCGACGAACCGGGCGCGAAGCCGTACGCGAACATCACGTCGGCCGCGAACACGGGAATGGCGGATGCCGTCACCAGCACCGCCAGGGTCGCAACCATCATGCGCTTGAACATCGTCGTTCCACCTCCATTGCGGCACCCGTCTACTCGGGGTGCTCCTTGTTCTGTCGATCGAGCAGGGCTCGCACCTCGCTCATGAACTGATTGATATCCTTGAACTGGCGGTACACCGAGGCAAAACGCACGTATGCCACTTCATCCAGCAGCTGCAGGCGGTCGATCACCAGGCTGCCGATCTCGGTGCTCTTGACCTCGTTCTTGAAGCGGGCAAACATGACCGCCTCGATGTCGTCCACCACCCGCTCCAGCTGTTCGCGCGACACCGGCCGTTTCTCACACGCCTTCACCAGGCCGCCCAGCAGCTTTTCGCGGCTGTAGTGTTCGCGACGGCCGTCCTTCTTGACCACCATCAGCGGCGCGCGCTCGATGTACTCGTAGGTCGTGAAACGGGCCCCGCACTTCAGGCACTCCCGGCGGCGGCGAATGGCCTCGCCTTCCTTGGTGGTGCGGGAGTCGACAACCTTGTCTTCTTCAAACGAGCACTGCGGACACTTCATACGGTCACCGCAACTCCGCGTACAGGGGAAACGCCTCGCACAACTCACGCGTCGCGACGCGCACTTCCGCGATCACGGCCGCATCGGCCGGATTCTCCAGCACGCGCGCCATGAGCCCCGCGATGCGCTGCATCTCGGGCTCCTTCATTCCGCGCGTGGTGAGCGCGGGTGTGCCGATACGGACGCCGCTGGTGACGAACGGGCTGCGCGTATCGAACGGCACCGTGTTCTTGTTGACGGTGATCCCCGCCGCCTCCAGCGCGGCCTCCGCCTTCTTGCCGCTCAGGCCGCGCGCGGTCAGGTCCAGCAGAAACAGGTGCGTGTCCGTTCCACCCGTCACGACGTCGAACCCCAGTTCCATGAACCGCGCGGCGAGCGTGCGGGCGTTGACGACCACCTGCCGCTGGTAGTCGCGGAATTCGCCGGTCAGCGCCTCGAGGAAGCACACCGCTTTCGCGGCGATGATGTGCATGAAGGGGCCGCCCTGCATGCCCGGAAACGTGATCTTGTCGACCGCGTCCGCGTTGCGCGCCGGCGTCAACACGAACCCGCCGCGCGGCCCGCGCAGTGTCTTGTGCGTCGTGCTCGTCACCACGTCCGCGTGCGGCACCGGACTCGGGTGCAGCCCCGCCGCCACCAGCCCGGCGATGTGGGCCATGTCCACCATCAGGAGGCACCCCGCCTCGTCGCAGATGGCGCGCAGCCGGGGAAAATCCCACGTGCGTGCGTATGCGCTGGCGCCGGCCACGAGCATCTTCGGCCGTTCCGCGACCACGTGCGTGCGCAGCGCGTCGTAGTCGAGCACGCGCGATTCGCGGTCCACCTCGTACGGAACCACGTCGAAGAACATCCCCGAGAAGTTCACCGGGTGGCCGTGCGTCAGGTGCCCGCCGTGCGACAGCGCGAGCCCCATGATCTTGTCGCCCGGTTTGAGAAACGCAAAGTAGGCCGACATGTTGGCCTGGCTGCCGGAGTGCGGCTGCACGTTGGCGTGCTCGGCACCGAAGAGCTGCGTCGCGCGCGCGCGGGCGAGTTCCTCCACCCTGTCCACTTCCTCGCAGCCGCCGTAGTAGCGCTTGCCGGGGTACCCCTCCGCGTACTTGTTGGTCATCACCGAACCCATCGCGGCCAGGACCGCCCGGCTCACGAAGTTTTCCGACGCGATCATCTCCAGGGTTCCGTGTTCACGCACGGCCTCGGCGCGCACGGCGGCGGCGACGTCGGGGTCGACCCGTTCGAGGAAAGGCATGAAATCACTCACGAATCTTTTCTCCTTTCCTTCGACTCCGGCTTCCATCCGTCAAAGCGCCCCAGTTGCTCCGCCATCGATTCAATGCACTCGCGGATGACGCCATAGGTTCGCACATAGACGTCCATCGGGCCGCCGATCGGGTCGGGGATATCTCCGTCGTGGTGCTCGGAGAAATTCGTCAGCAGAAACGCGTACTCGCGTGCCGCCGGGTCGAGCGCGCCCACCGTATCGATGTGCCGCATGCCCATGGTCACGATCAGGTCGGCGTCGCGAACACGCGCGGGGTCCAGCAGATGGGCGCGGTGCTGCGAGAGATCGAGCCCGTGGGCTTCCGCCACCTCGATCGAATAGCGCGACGCGGGACTCCCCTCCAGCGCGGACGTGCCGGCGGACGCAATGACCAGCGGGAAGTCCACGCGCGCCGGCAGCACCTGCTTTGCGATCACTTCCGCCAGCGGGCTGCGGCAGGTATTTCCGGAACAGACGAACAGGATCTTCTTCAACGGGGCCCTTCCTGGCGCCCGACCGCCGGTCCGGCCGGGGCTGGCCACCCCGGCGGTGGGAGACAACGCGCGACGCGACATGGAATTGCGCTGATTCCAGCGACGGCAACGATACAAACAACGAGTTGACTTTGCAATGGAATCCGACTAATTAGGGGTGAATTCCCCACGCCTGTTTCCCGGGAGGCAATTGATGATTCGACCGGCCGCCGCGCTCATCTGCGCGGCCATGACAATGTCCGCATCGCTTGCATCGGCCGAGCCGATCCTCAAGCCCCACAAGTACTATGGGCCGATCCCGCAGTCCGCGCTGGCGCTGCGCATCGGCATGCTGGGGGGAGCCGAAAACACCGAGATGATCGACTTCCTCGACGGCCGGTTGCAACCCCCATTCGAGGCCCTGTCCGACGACTTCGGCAACGGCCTCGCCATCGACATCGGCTACATGCACAAGCCGCACCCGCGCTTCGGCTTCCGGGTCAACGGCACCTACACCGCGTTGCGGTCGACCGGGAGCGGAACGTTCGTCCCGCAGAGCGTCAACCCGGGCGACTCGCTGCTGACCGCGGTGAGCTACTCGCGCAACTTCGACGTGGACCTGATGGTGATCGAATTGTCGGGCGTGTACTACTTCGCCGACGCGTCGGTGAAGGACTTCCAGACCTACGCCGGCGGCGGGTTCACGTTCGGCTTCCCGCACGAGAAGTTCAAGGAGGACCGCATCGACCAGGATACCGGACTCCCCTACGGTGATCCGATCGATCTGGACGAGTGGGGCTTCAGCGCCGGCGTGCACGCCGTCCTCGGTCTGCTCTACTACGTATCGAACCAGTTCGGCATATCCGCCGAGGGGCGGCTGCAGTTGATGGAAGGACGCTTCGACCAGCTGCAGACTCCCAACGAAGTCGGGGATCTCGAGAACGTGAACTTCGTGATCGACTACACTGGCTTCTACGCGACGCTCGGATTCATCTGGGCGTTTTGACCGGGCCGCCGTCGTTCGAGCCGTCCCTATCCAGGAGGAATCTGTGATTGCGAGCGTCGTGGTACGGGCGGCAACCGCCCGTCTGCAGGAACAGGCCATCGTCATCCCGTTGTACCGGGGAACGCGCCGGCTCCCCGCACAGGCCCCCTTTACCGACCGGACCGTGGCCAGCGCCGCCGCCGCGTTGCTGAATGGGTTCGCAGCCAAGCGCGGCGAAACGCGCACGGCCTCGGTGCCAGGCGCGGGCGGAAAGCTCACGCATGTGATCGTGGCCGGACTCGGCGACCGCACTGCCGCGACGCCAGAGGACATCGCCGACGCCGCCGGCGCGGCGGCAAACGCGCTCGCCCGCACACGCGCCGCAACGGTGGCAATCGCGGTCGACCCCGCCCTCGACGGGGCCACGGATGCCGCGGCGATCCTGCACGCGCTGCTCAAAGGATGGCTGCTCGCCGGGTACTCCTACAAGGTCGGCGCCCGCCGCAAAACGGCGGTGCGCAAACTCGTCGTCGTCAGCGCGCAGCCCGCGCGAATCCTGACGCCCACCGTGCGCCGCGCACGTCTGATCGCCGGACTGGTCAACGTCACGCGCGACTGGGTCAACACACCGGCCAACGATCTCCCGCCCGCGGCACTCGCCGACGCCGCCCGCGCGCTGTGCAAAGAACACGGCGTCGGCTGCCGCGTGATGGGGCCTGCCGACATCAGGAAGGCCGCGATGGGCGGTGTGCTCGCGGTGTCGGTGGGAAGCCGCGCGGAACCGCGTTTCGTCGTGATGGAATACAACCTCTCCCGCCGCGATCTGCCGCTGGTCTGCCTGGTCGGCAAGGGGGTCACGTTCGACTCCGGCGGTATTTCGATCAAGCCGTGGGAGAAGATGAATGAGATGAAGGGCGACATGGCGGGCGGCGCCGCGGTTGTCGCCGCGCTCGCGGCGTGCGCGCAGCTCGAACTGCCGTTGCGCGTGGTGGGACTGGTCCCGTGCGTGGAGAACATGCCCGGGGGCGCCGCGTTCCGTCCCGGCGACGTGCTGCGCATGTATTCCGGCAAGACGGTCGAGGTGCTGTCCACGGACGCGGAGGGACGCCTGATCCTCGCGGATGCGGTCGCCTACGGTGTCGACCGCTACCGCCCCGACGTCGTTGTGGACATTGCCACGCTGACCGGGGGCGCAATCATCGCGCTGGGCACGCGCGTTGCGCCCATCATGGGCACCGACCCGGGGCAGGTCGAAGCCGTGCGTGCCGCGGGTGCCGCCGCGGGAGAACCCGCGTGGCCGCTCCCGCTCGACGAACGTTACTTCGATTTGATCCGTGGCGAGATCAGCGACTACAAGAACTACGGGGGCCGCGGCGCATCGCCGATCACCGGCGGCGCGATGATAGGTGCGTTCGCGGGGACGACCCCGTGGGTGCACATCGACATCGCGGGGCCGGGCTGGAACGACGGCGGCGGCGCGTCGTACTACTCGCGCGGCGGAACCGGCTTCGGCGTGGATCTGCTGGTGCGCTTCCTCGAGTCCACCGCAACGGGCTGACCCGGGCTCAGGTCTTCCGCCACACGAGGTGTTCCTGGCGGGTCAGGAACACCCACAATCCCATCACCGCGGCCGCGTTGAGGACGATGAACGTCCACGGAATGCGGAACATCCCCGCGCCGCGCGCGCCGCGCAACGGCGTCAGGTTCAGAATCCCCAGGGTGTAGAAGAGTGTCTGCAGCGCAAATGCGGCCGCGAAAAACGGACCGGGCAGAAACGCGCTCGTTACCCATGCCGCGATGCAGAAGTACGGCACCAACAACCGCATCACCTTGTGCGAGATGAACTGGAACAGCACGGGGTTGTCGCGCGCGCTCAACAGACGCGGTTCCAGCATGATGGCCTGGAAATTCCCCGCCAGTGTCCTCACCTTGCGCGAGAATTCGCGCGCCGATGACGACGACGTGAAGTCGAACGCGCGCGCGGCGCGCACGAAAATCACGCGGTGTCCGGCCAGCACGATGCGCATTGGCACGAGGAAGTCGTCGAGCAGCGTGTGCGGCGCCAGCGGCACGAACAGCTTGCGCCGCACGGCGTAGATCGAACCCGTCGCGCCCACCACCGACGCGACCGCGCTTTCGCTGCGGCGAATCAGCTTCTCGTAGCGCCAGTAGAGCCCAACGCCCTCGTGGACCTCGCCGATCCGGTCGCCCGGCAGCAGCACCAGTTCGCCGCTCACCGCACCCACGTGGTCGTCGTGGAACGCCGCGACCAGTTCGGCGATGGCGTTGGGACTGAACCGCTGACGGGCGTCGCCAAACACGATGATCTCGTGCGTCGCGCTGGCGACACCGATATTGAGCGCCGCGGCCTTGCCCACCGGCGCCGAGCACTCGATCAGCTTGACTCCCTGCCCGGTGAACAGGCGCGCCAGCTCGGCGGTGCGGTCGGTGGATCCGTCCGACACCACGATGATCTCGAGCAGCGCAAGCGGGTATTCCTGCGCGAGCAGGTTCTCGATGCGCGCGGTAATGTTGGCCTCTTCGTCGCGCGCGGCAATCACGACGCTGACGGGAACCTGCCGGTAACGTTTCTCCACGCGCCGCGGAAACAGGCTGGCCCAGACGATGATGATTGCGGGATAGAAGAAGTACGCATACAGCACGACCGCGATGCTGGCGAAGAACAGGATCTTCATGCCGCACCCCCCATTGAACGGGCGCGCGCGTAGCCGGACTCGCCGAGCGCGCCTCTCACCAGCGACAGCGTGAATGCGCGCGCGTAGCCCGGGAGGAGCGGCAGGCGCGCGCCGCGCGCGATCGCATCGAATCGTGCCGGCGGCGTGGAACGGACGATCGGGATGCGCCGGTAGGCGAAACTCGCGCGGCCGGCGTCGTTGTAGCCGAAAGCCGATGACGAAACCGCCGCGAACGACAGTTCCCGGAGCACCCGGCCGGTGCGTGCCGACCAGCGGCCGCCGGGCGGCGCGAAATGGTCGACCGGGGCGCCGATGATGTCCTCGAGCAGCGCGCGCGAACCGGCCAGCTCGTCGCGCTCGGCGGCGCCATCGAGTGTCGTGAGGAAACGGTGCGTCATTGCGTGCGAACCGATGTGCATTCCCGCGCCGTGCATCTCCCGGATCTCGGCGCGCGAGAGTCCGGTCGCGGCGTCCACCCGGTTGCCGCAGACGAAGAACGTGGCCGCGAAACCATGGCGCGCCAGAACCGGCAGGGCGTGTCCGTGGTCGCTGGCGTTGCCGTCATCGAACGTAATCGCGACCCAGTCGGGGGGCACACGGCCGCCGCCGGCCAGGGTCCGGTGGACCTGGTCCATCGAGACGCCCCGCCGCCCGGCGGCGTGCAGGCGCTCCATCTGCCGCTCGAAGACGCCGAGGTCCACCGACCACGGGGCCTCGACCGGATCCGGCGCGGGGTGCCGCCCGGACACGATCCGGTGGTACATCAGGGTGGGAAATCGCCTCATTCTTGGATCCTGTTTCACAGTGCGCAGCCTAGCCTGCGGTTCGCCGGCCGTCCAGCGGCGTTGGTATGACATGACTATGCAACTCCGGTACCACGGCGCCCGCCCATGAGATAACGGGCGGGAACCCGCGCGGGACGGGCTGTGTTATACTTTTCACCTTCTGGTCCGGCCGGCCGGACCCCGAAAACCACCGGCAAATTGGGGGGCCAAATTGGGGAGAAAAGCGACTCGCATGCGAAACCTGACACAAATTCTGGCGCTCGGTCTGGCCGTCGCGCCCCTCACGGGCGGACCCGCGTGGGCCGGCGGGGGTGTTCCGGCGCTGCCGAAGGCCATCGGCTACGCGCTCTACGTGGACGGGGTCGAGGTGGGTCACTCGCGGATGGCGATCCGCCAGGGGGCGGACGCAGTGGTGTTCGAATCGCAGACTCACGTGCAACTGGGCCCCAACGTGATCGACCTGAAGTCGCGGACCGTGGCGGACCCGAAGACATTCCGGGTCCGGGAGTTCTCATTCGACGGAACCAAGGGGGGCATGTCCACGGCCACCCACGTGGTCGTCGCCGGCGACTCCGCGACGGGCTGGGTCAAGTCGACCGCGGCGACGGGGCGGCGGCCGGCGACGGTACACGATCCGGCCGGGTTTGTGGTCTGGGAGGACTGGGTGATGGACCTCGAGGTGGCGCTGGCGCTGCGGCAGCGGGTCTCCGGCGCGAACCGGACCGAATACCGGCTGGTATTCGCCAATTCCTTCCTCCCGGCGGACATGATCGCCGGATTCGCGGGCGAGACCGAGATCCAGGCCCGCGACCGGTCGATGGTGGCCCGGCGCCTCGAGATTTTCCTGTTTGGTGGCAATCCGCTGTACAGCCATGTCGACCCCGAGACCGGGATTCCGGTCTACATTGACTTCCCCGGTACCCGGACCGAGGCGTTCCGGGAGGACTTTTTTGGGGATAACCCGCTCAGCCGATACACCGCGCCGGCGGACAAGTGACTATTCCCTATCGTTCCTTGGGGTTGGACAGGGGCAGCTTCCGGGCAACTTTAAAACCACGCCGCTAACCCCCGGCCAAATAGCAGTTTGTGGCATACGGACGGCCCAAACCCACCCTCGGCGGCGGACATTTTCTTTGACAGGCCGTCTCCGGGACGGCTAGCCTTGAGGGGTCGATCAACGCAATGGTCGACCTGGCCCGCCGGTAACGTCGGGCCGATTCTTTAAGGACCCGGTCACATCCGGGTCCCGGCTGGAGACCGGACAACACGATGAAGAAGCGAATCGCATGGTCGGGTTGCCTGTGGCGGCTGCGGACGGGTGCCTTCGGATTCTATGTCGACGGACCCGCCCGGCTGGTGTCGGCGGCGGGCCACTCGGTGGCGCCGGCGGCCCGGCGGGCTTCCGCGGGGCGTCGCGTGGCGGCGATGGCCGCGGTGCCCGCGGTCCTGTGGCTGGCCCAGTCGATCAGTTCCTCGCCCGTCGCGGGGCGGACCGGCCTCGTGGAAGGCCGCCCGGTGGGCGAGGTCGCGTCGCTGGACGGCTCGCTCGAGCGCTACTATCGCAGCCGTGAAACGGGCGGCGACCAGTCCAGCCGCGAAGTGGCAATCAAGGTGGTCGTGACCGGCTACACCAGCCGGGAACAGGAGACCGACGACACGCCGTTCATCACGGCCGCCAACACGCGCACCCGCCCCGGCGTCGTCGCGCTCTCGCGCGACCTGCTCCGGCAGTACACGCCGGGTGCACCGTTCTCGTTTGGAGACGTCATCCACATCTCGGGCCTCGGTGACTTCGTCGTCGAGGACTCGATGGCCAGCCGCTGGGAGCGGCGGGCCGACATCTGGTTCGAGGACCTGGACGCGGCGCGTAATTTCGGCCGCAAGACGCTCGTCGCCACCGGCCCGTACGGACTGGCCGAGGGCCAGGAGCTGCACCACCCGACCTTCCTCGCGTCCGCGGACGGTGGAGCCTCGCGGTGAATGTCGCCGTCGTCGGCGCCTCCAACAACCGCTCGAAATTCGGAAACAAGGCCGTGCGCTCGTACCGGGCGCACGGCCATTCCGTTTTCCCGGTAAACCTGCATGAACGTGAGATCGAGGGGCTGCGCGTCTACCGCTCGATCCTCGACATCCCGGTCGACCTCGACACAACCCTCGTCTACCTGCCACCGGCCACGACACTCGCGGTGCTCGACGAAATCGCCCAGAAGGGTCCCGGACAGCTGTTCCTCAACCCGGGCAGCGAGGACGTCACGGTGGTCGCGCGCGCGCAGGAACTCGGGCTGGCCCCCATTCTGGCGTGTTCGATCCTCGCAATCGGCGACTCCCCGTCGAACTACCGATGACCTAGCCCCGCACCGGGGTTTCACTTGCGCTCGATGCGGCGCTGAACGTATCATGCCGGTGTCCGTAACGGTGCGTCCGCCCCATGAGGGCCGGGCCGCGTCCCACAAACCACATTCCGTCCATCCGAGATCCGTCGGGAGTTTCATGGCACAGGCGGCCCACCGGGGCCGTTCGAGAGGAGTTCTTTCTTGAAAGAGTTCGACGTCGCCATTATCGGCAGTGGCCCCGGCGGCTATGTGGCCGCCATCCGGGCCGGGATGCTGGGGCTCAAGACCGCACTCATCGAGAAGGACCCCTTCCTCGGCGGCACCTGCCTGCACCGCGGCTGCATTCCCACCAAGGCGCTGCTGCACACCGCGGAAATCTACGATGAGATCCGCCAGGCGGGCGACCTCGGCGTCATTGTCGAAGGCGCATACCTCGACGTCGCGAAGGTGCACGCGCGCAAGCAGGCCATCGTCGACAAGCTCGCCAGGGGCGTCGCGTACCTGGTCAAGAAGCGCAAGGTCGAGGTCTTCACCGGGGTCGGCAGCTTCGCCGACCCGCGCACGCTCGCGATCACCCGCGACAACGGCAGCGAGAACATCCGCGCCCGCAACATCATCATCGCGACCGGCTCGGTCCCCGCGCATCTGCCGCACATGAAACCGGACGGCAAGGCAATCATCGACAGCGACATGATCCTCCAGATGCAGGATGTCCCGGAGAGCCTCGCGGTCATCGGCTCGGGTGCGGTGGGCACCGAGTTCGCGTCGGTGTTCAACTCGTTCGGGTCGAAGGTCCACCTCATCGAGCTGCTCCCACGCCTGCTCCCCATCGAGGACGAGGAGTGTTCGCAGCAACTCGAGCGCACGCTCAAGAGCAAGGGCATGGCGTGCTACACGGATACCGAAGTGACGGAAGCGAAGGTCACGTCCGGCGGCGTGGCGCTCTCGCTCAAGAAGGGCGACGGCGTTTCCAGTCTGACCGTCACGTGCGTGCTGGTGGCCACCGGCCGCCGCCCGGTGCTCGAGGGACTCAACCACGAAGCGGTGGGCGTGGAGATGAACCGGCGTTTCGTCGCGGTCGACGAGTACATGCGCACCAGTGTCCCCGGCATCTACGCCATCGGCGACGTGGTGGCGACCCCCGCGCTCGCGCACGTCGCAACGCGCGAGGGAATTCTCGCCGTGGATCACATCGCCGGCAAGCACGTGCAGACGATCGACTACATGACGGTGCCGAACTGCACCTATTCGCACCCCGAGGTCGCGAGCGTCGGCTATACCGAGCGGGCCGCGCGCGACGCGGGCTACGACGTGGTGGTGGGCAAGTTCCCGTTCTCCGCGCTGGGCAAGGCGATGATCCTCGGCGACACCTCCGGCTTCGTCAAGATCGTCGCCGACAAGCGCTACGACGAGGTTCTCGGCGTGCACATCATCGGGCCGCGCGCGACGGAACTGATCGCCGAGGCCGTGCTGGGCCGCAAGCTGGAAACGACGGTCGAAGAGATCGCAAACACGGTGCACGCGCACCCGACGCTGGCCGAGGCCATGCTGGAGGCGGCGCACGGCGTATACGGTGAATCCATCCACGTCTGACGCATATTCGCTCTCCGTTCCGGCGGGCCTCACGCTGGATCGCACCGGCTTCCTCGAGCTCTACTATTTCATGGCGCTCAACCGGAAGCTCGAGGAGCGGCTGGGCCACCTCTACCGCCAGGGCAAGGTGGTGGGCGGGCTCTACTCGAGCCTCGGCCAGGAGGCGTGCTCGGTGGGCAGCGCGTATGCGCTCGAGCGCGGCGACTTTCTCGCGCCGATGATCCGCAACCTCGGCGCGCTGATGGTGCGCGGGGTGAAGCCGGTCGACGTGATGGCGCAGTACTGCGCGCGGGCCATCGGCCCGACGCGTGGCAAGGATTTGAACGTGCACTTCGGGTGGGTCGACCGCGGCTTGATCGCGCCCATCAGCGTGGTGGGCGCACTGATCCCGGTCATGGCCGGCATCGCGCTCGAGATGAAGATGAAGTCGAAGCCGAACGTCGCGTTGACGTACATCGGTGACGGCGGCATGAGCACCACCGACTTCCACGAGGGCATGAACTTTGCCGGCGTGCACCGGCTGCCATTCATCCTGATCGTGGAGAACAACGGCTACGCGTACTCGACGCCGACATCGCTGCAGGCCAACGTCACCGACCTCGTGACGCGGGCCCCGGGGTACGGTGCATACGGCGAGAGCGTGGACGGCAACAACGTGCTGGCGGTTCTCGACGCGGTGCGCCGCGGCCGCGCGCGCTGTCTGGCCGGCGAGGGCCCCGTGATGATCGAGGCCAGAACATTCCGCCGCAAGGGACACGCGGAACACGACGACGCCGGCTACGTGCCGCGCGCGCTCGTGGCCGAGTGGGAAAAGAAGGATCCGCTGGACGCCTACCGGCGTTACCTGCTGGCCAACCACACGGTTGATTCCGAACAGGATATCGGCGAGATCGACGCAAAGATTGCTGTTATACTGGAGGACGCCGCGAACGAGGCGCTGGCCGCTCCGTTCCCCGACCCATCCATTGCCAGGGAGAATGTCTATGGCTGATCGACAGACCGTGTCGGCGAAGAAGACCCATTACGTCCACACCCCCGACGAAAAGTCCAAGCTCGACATGCTTCACTTCATGAAGCTGACGCGCGAGATCGAGGACCGTATCGAGCGCAAGCTCTACCGCCAGGGGCGGATCGTCGGCGGCGTCTACGTGGGCCGCGGCCAGGAGGCCATCTCGGTGGGAACCGCGATCCACATGGAGAAGGACGACGTGGTGGCACCCTCGCACCGCGACATGGGCGTATTCCTGATGCGCGGCATCACCGCGCGCCGCATCATCGCCCAGTACATGGGCCGCAAGACCGGGCTCACGCGCGGCCGCGACGGCAACATGCACATGGGTGACATGAACTACAACGTAATCGCGTTCGTGAGCCACCTCGGTGACAACGTCCCCGTGGCCGCGGGCGCGGCGCTCGCGTTCAAGCAGCGCGGCGAGCAGCGTGTGGCGCTGTGCTACAACGGCGAGGGCGCCACCTCGCGCGGCGACTGGCACGAGGGCATCAACTTCGCCTCCATCCACAAGCTGCCGGTGGTGTTCTTCATCAATAACAACGCGTACGCGTACTCGACGCCGATGGAACTGCAGATGGCGGTGGCCGACGTCGCGATGCGCGCGCCGGGTTACGGGATTCCCGGCGAGGTCGTGGACGGCAACGACATCCTCGCCGTGTACGACTCCGCCAAGCGCGCGATCGACCGCGCGCGTTCCGGCGCCGGACCGTCCATCGTGGAATACAAGACCTTCCGCATGACGGGGCACTCCGCGCACGACGACGCCGGCTACGTGCCGCCCGAGCTGTTCGAGGAATGGAAGCAGAAAGACCCCATCGTCCGCCTCGAACAGGCGATGCTCGAAGACGGCACCGTCACCCAGGCCAGGCTGGACGCGATGCAACGCGAGTGCGCGCTCATGATCGACGACGCCGTCGACTGGGCGGAAAAGCAGCCGTACCCGGCCGGCGAAGATGTTACCAGAGACGTTTATTTCGAGGGTTAGTCGAACACCAGGCAACGAGGAGAGTACATGGCAGTCACGACCTACATCGATGCCATCCGCGAAGGCATCTGGGAGGAAATGGAGAAGGACGAGTCCGTCTTCATCCTCGGCGAGGACGTCGGAATCTACGGCGGCGCGTTCAAGGTGACCAGGGGCATGCTCGACAGGTTCGGCCCGATGCGCGTCATCGACACCCCGATCTCCGAGTCCGCCATCGTCGGCGCCGCCATCGGTGCGTCGCTGGTGGGCATGAAACCGGTGTGCGAAATGCAGTTCATCGACTTCATCTCGTGCGCGTTCGACCAGATCGTGAACTTCGCGGCCAAGTGCCGCTACCGCTGGGGCGCCGGCGTGCCGATCGTCGTGCGCGGACCCTGCGGCGGTGGCGTACACGGCGGGCCGTTCCACTCGCAGAACGTGGAGGCGTACTTCTTCAACGTCCCCGGTCTCAAGATTGTGTGCCCGTCGACGGCCTACGACGCCAAGGGTCTGATGAAGGCGGCCATCCGTGACCCGGACCCGGTGCTCTACTTCGAGCACAAGTATCTGTACCGCCGCATCAAGGAAGACCTGCCCGCCGAGGATTTCGTCGTGCCCATCGGCAAGGCGGCGATCCGCCGCGAGGGCGAGGATCTGTCGATCATCACGTACGGTGCGATGGTCTACCGGGCACTGGAAGCCGCGGAGGAACTGGCGAAGGAAGATATCGACGTCGAGGTGCTCGACCTGCGTTCGATCCTTCCGCTCGACGAGGAGGCCATCCTCGCCACCGCGAAGAAAACGAGCAAGGTCATCATGCTGCACGAGGCGACGCTGACGGGTGGCGCGGGCGGCGAAGTGGTGGCGCGCATCGCCGAGAAGGCCTTCGAGTACCTCGACGGCCCCATCGTGCGCATCGCCCCACCGGACACGCCGGTTCCCTACAGCCCGCCACTGGAGGAAGCGTTCCTCCCGCAGGTCGCGGACATCGTGGCCAGGGCGCGCAAGCTGGCGAACTACTGATACCGGATTACTGGATACCAGAGAGAAAGGATCAACGATGAGTGTCGATGTCATCATGCCCCAGATGGGCGAAAGCATCGCCGAAGGCACGATAGTCAAGTGGCTCAAGGCCGTCGGCGACAAGGTGGACCGCGACGAACCGCTGTTCGAGATCTCCACTGACAAGGTGGACGCGGAGATACCGTCACCGGCCGCGGGAACGCTGCTCGAGGTGCTCGTCACCGAAGGCACCACCGTCGAGATCAACACCATCGTCGGCCGCATCGGCCAGGCCGGCGAGGCACCGTCGGTGTCGGCAGCGAAGGCCGCGGCGCCACAGCCCTCCGCCCCGGCTCCCTCCGCCGAGCCCGCGGCCGCGGCGCCACAGACGGCGGCTCCGAGCGCGACCGCCACCGCGTCGCGTGTGGTCCGTTCGTCGCCGGTCGTGCAGAAGATCGCCGCCGAGCACAACGTCGACGTCTCGTTGATCGACGGCACCGGTGAAGGCGGCCGCGTGACCAAGCGCGATGTCCTCAATTACATCGACTCGGCGTCGTCGGCATCGATTCCGGTGTCGTCAACGCAGGCCGCGCCGGCTCCGGCTCCCGCCGCACCGCGTCCGGCGGCGGCAACGACCACGCCCGCCCGTCCGCAGGTGTTCGCCGGCGGCGAGGACGAGGTGCGCGAGCCGATGAGCGTGATGCGCAAGAAAATCGCCGAGCACATGGTGATGAGCAAGCACACCTCGCCGCACGTCTACACGATCTTCGAAGTCGACATGCACGAAGTGGTCAAACGCCGCGAGGCGATGAAGAAGGAGTTCGCGGGCGAGGGCGTGAAGCTCACCTTCCTGCCCTTCTTCATCGAGGCGTGCATCCGCGGCATCAAGGAGTACCCGATCATCAATTCGAGCGTCGACGGCGACACGGTGGTGTACAAGAAGAACGTCAACGTGGGTATCGCGGTGGCGCTCGAAAAGGGACTGATCGTCCCGGTGATCAAGGGCGCCGACCAGATGAACCTGCTCGGCCTCGCCCGCACGGCCGCCGACCTCGGCGAGCGCGCGCGCACCAAGCGTCTAATCCCGGACGACGTGCAGGGCGGCACCTTCACCATCACCAACGTCGGCGTGTTCGGTGGCCTGTACGGGCTCCCGATCATCAACCAGCCGCAGGCGGCGATTCTGGGCATCGGTACCATCGTCAAGCGGCCGGTCGTGATCGACGACGCGATTGCCATCCGCCCCATCGTGTACCTGTCGCTCTCGTACGACCACCGCATCATCGACGGCGCCGACGCGGCCCGCTTCCTCACCGTGGTCAAGCGCGAGCTGGAGAAGCCGCAGGCGTAAGCGTGGAACCCACCGCCCGCATCCCGCTCTGCCGCGCGATCGACCTGGGGACGGTCCCCTACCGCGACGCGTTCGCACTGCAAAAGCGCGAGGTGGAGCGGCTGCAGCGGGACGAGGGCGACGACGTGCTGTTGTACGTCGAACACCCGCATGTGATGACGCTGGGGCGCAACGCCACCGGCTCGGCCATCCTCGCCGACCGCCGGCTCATCGAGGTGCGCGGATGCGACGTGGTCGACACCGACCGCGGCGGCGACGTCACCTACCACGGTCCGGGCCAGCTGGTGGGCTACCCGATTATCCGGCTGCAGCCGGGGCGGCGTGACATCCGGCGCTACGTCGGCGACCTGGAGGCGATCCTCATCGCGACCCTCGGCGACTTCGGCGTCCGCGCCGCGCGGCATCCGCAACACCGCGGCGTGTGGGTGCAGGAGCGCAAGATCGCGTCGCTCGGCATCCGTATCTCGCGCTGGGTAACCTGCCACGGATTTGCGCTCAACGTGAACACCGACCTATCTTTCTTCTCGCTGATGAACCCCTGCGGTATCGCCGGATGCACGATGACCTCGCTCGAGCGCGAGCTGGGTGCTGCCGTGCCGCTGGCAGCGGTGCGCGAACGTGCCACGCACCACTTCGGCCGCATCATGGGGCGCGAGATGCACCGCGAGATGCACAAGGAGACGATCGCCCATGTCCACTAAGCCCGCCGCGCCGCGCCCGGAACGCCCCGAGTGGTTCAAGATCCGCCTGCGCACCAACGAGGAATACCGCCAGGTCAACCAGCTCGTGTCGAGCCTCAACCTCCACACGGTCTGCCAGGAGGCACGCTGCCCCAACATCTATGAATGCTGGGGCCAGGGTACGGCGACCTTCATGATCCTCGGCGACGTGTGCACGCGGCACTGCGGCTTCTGCTCGGTGATGAAGGGCAAGCCGGGCGCGCCCGATCCGCTCGAGCCGGAACACGTGGCGGATGCCATCGAATCCCTAAAGCTGAGCTACGCGGTCATCACGTCGGTGGATCGCGACGACCTGCCCGACGAGGGCGCGGGTCATTTTGCCGAAACCATCACGGCGGTGCGCAGGCGGATGCCGAAGTGCATGGTCGAGGTGCTGATCCCCGATTTCAACGGCAGGAAGGAACTGCTCGATATCGTGCTCGACGCGCGCCCGCACTGCCTCGCGCACAACATCGAGACCGCGTCGCATCTCTACCGCCGCGTCCGCCCGGTCGCGGTGTACGAGAACACGCTCAAGGTGCTGGAGAACTCGGTGCTGTACCGCGAACAACACGGCATCGAGATGCGCGTGAAGTGCGGTATCATGGTCGGCCTCGGCGAGACCATGGACCAGCTGCTGGATACGCTCAAGGACATCGCCAACACCGGCTGCGACATCCTCACCGTCGGCCAGTACCTGCCCCCGAAGAAGGCGGCGTTGCCGCTGGACCGCTACTACACGCTGGAAGAGTTCGCCCATATCAAGACCGAGGGACTCAAGATGGGCCTGAAGCACGTCGAGTCCGGCCCGCTGGTGCGCAGCTCCTACCACGCCAAACAGCAGATGGAGAACACGGCGCGCGAGCCCTCCTGCTGACCCGGTTCGCCGTTTCGCACCCCCGCCGCACATTGCCAAGCCGCCATCCGGCGCGATCCGCCACCACCGGCGACCGTGGGCATTTCCGCGCCCACGGCATGTCACTTGCAGCCCGTGGGAGTCTCCAACCAGCGAGGATTCTCATGGCTACGACGAAAACCCCGTCGCTTCGCGAACTCACGTCATTTGGTGATGTCGCCGCCGAAGACGACGCCGTACTCGATTACTTTCTCACCACCGACGCGGTTGCGCGCATCAACAGTGGCGACATCTTCCTGGTGCTCGGCCGCAAGGGCGCCGGCAAGACCGCGCTCGTCCGCCACTTCGCCGAGGGCAAGGGCAAGGGCGCGTCCCGTTCGCTCAACCTGGGCGGCTACCCGTGGGCGGTGCACGCCCAGCGTATCGATCGCGGCTCGTCGGACGTCGAGGCGTACGTGTCGTCGTGGCGCTATCTGATCGCCGTGCAGCTGGCGGCGCTGGCGCTGTCGCGCGCGCCGCGCGCCAACAACGAGAGCGCGCGGGCCATCCGCCAGTTCCTCGCCGACAACTACGGCGACGCGGTGGAACTCGACGACGTTCTGCGCCCATCGCGGCTGCGGCTGTCCAGCATGTCGTTCGAGCCGCAGGTGTTCGGGTGCAAGCTGGGCAACATCGCGCTGGACCGCAACAAGGGTGACCTCGGTCTGGGCATGGAACTCAACGCGCTCTCCGACATGCTGCTCGCATCCACGGTCAAGCTGGCGGGTTCCGCCGGCGCGCCGTCGTTGATGCTGCACTTCGACGAGCTGGATCAGGGTATTTCCACCCTCACGGAGGAGCGCGCGCGCATGCTCTCCGGGCTCGTGCTGGCGGTGCGCTCGGTGCGGCAGTCGTGCCGCGACAGTGGCGTCCCGATCAACCCGGTCATCTACCTGCGCTCCGACCTGTGGGACAAGCTGTCGTTCTCCGACAAGAACAAGATCAGCGAATCGATGGCGTTGCGCCTCGAGTGGGATGCCGATTCGCTGCTCGACCTGGTGAGCGCGCGCCTGCGCGCCAAGCTGGGATCATCGGCGTCGTGGGACTCGATCTCCACGCCCGATACGCTGCGCGGTTCCTACACCAAGTGGAACTACATCGTGGGGCGCACGTTCCTGCGCCCACGCGATGTGATCAAGTTCCTCAACTCCGCGCTGCGCCAGGCGCGCGGCCGCGAGGATGAGCCGCTGCTCCTGAGCAACCCCGACGTGGTAAACGCGCGCGAGGCGTACTCGGCGTACCTCAAGTCCGAACTCGATGACGAGATCATGGCCCACTGGCCGCACTGGGAGGAGGCGCTGCAGGCGTGCTCGGCCATCAGCACGTTGACGTTCCAGCGCGACGAGTTCGCGGCCGAATACGAAGAGCGGCGTTCCACCGCCAATACGGTGGGCGCCGACGAGGCACTGGAGCTGCTCTATCGCTTTTCGGTGGTCGGTTACGAACGCCGCAGCGGTTACGGCGGCAGCTCGTGGGCATTCCAGTACACCAATCCCGAGGCGGGCTGGGACAGCCGCGCGACGCGTTTCAAGGTGCACCTCGGCCTCAAGGAGTTCGCGAAGCTGCGCGAAGAGTAGGCGCCCGGGGCCGGCCTAGCGGCGGACGAGCGGGGCGAGGAACGGGTTCCACTGCTTTTCTTCACCGATGGTGGTGGCCGGCCCATGGCCGCAGTAGACCACGGTGTCGTCCGGCATGGGCAGGAAACGCGCGAGCGTCTTCATCATCGCGTCGTGGTCGCCGCCCGGCAGGTCGGTCCGACCGATGCTCCCCTGAAACAGCACATCCCCGACAATCGCGCGCGGCGGCGTTTCATCCCGAAATAGCACGATGACATGCCCGGGCGTATGGCCGGGCATCAGCATCACGTCGCCCCGCAGATTGCCGATGTTGACGGTATCGCCTTCCACCAGCCAGCGCTGAATGGGAACCTTCCCGGGCGGAGCCAGACCAAACATCAGCGCCTGCTGGTCGACCGCGTCGTAGACCGGCTCGTCATCGCGATGCATGAACACCGGCACGCCGAGCGCCTTCACGACAGCCGGCAGCCCGGAGACATGATCGAGGTGGGCGTGCGTATTCACGACCGCCTTCACGTCCACCCCCATCCGTTTCACCAGCGCGAGGATGCGTTCGCCCTCGTCGCCGGCGTCAAAGATCACGGCCTCGCTGGTCTCCGTGCATGCGACGACATGGCAGTTGCTCTGGAACGGCCCGACGGTGATCGACTCGATGCGGAACATGCACCCATCCTAGCACGCCGTGCTATGATGCGGCCATGGGTCAGGTCCTGAAGAACACCTTCGCGTGGTCGGTGTCTCGCGACCGTACCTTTCGCGAATGCCCACGCCAGTACTGGTTTTCCCACTACGGCTTCTGGAGCGGCTGGGAGCCGGACTCGGACCCGCGCACGCGCGAAATCTACGTGCTCAAGCAGCTCAAGTCGCGCCCGATGTGGGTAGGCGAGGTCGTGCACGAATGTATCCGGCACTCGCTGGAGAACGTCTCGCGGGGAATCCCGGTCCTGCCGGTGGAGCGCATCATGGAAATCACCCGCAACCGCATGCGCGAGGATTTCGTCGCGTCACGCCGCGGACTTTACCGCCAGGAACCCAAGCGGTCCTGCGGGTTGTTCGAGCACGAGTACCGCCTCCCGGTGACCGACGCGGAGTGGCTGGACACGGCGGAACACGTGGACCGCTGCCTGCTCAACTTCTACCACTCCGAAGTCTGGGACCAGTTGCACACCACCGCCCCGGGCGACT
>DASUGO010000032.1:0-17994 GCA_036273975.1 Candidatus Krumholzibacteriia bacterium | reverse complement strand
GATGAAGAGCGCGAACACCGGACCATCGATCCCCGCACCGAGCGGGGACCAGCTGGTCCCGTCCCAGCGCGCGATGTTGGCCGCGGGAATACCCGATGCGCTGGAAAATTCCCCGGCAACGTAGAGCGCATCCGGCGCTGCGGCCAGTGCGTGCACGGGACCGTCCACACCGGGCGGCGCCGGCGTCAACAGCGCGGTCACTGCCGCGTGGGCGATGATCGAGAGGTGCAGCATGACGTGCAAATGGCGCGCGCGGCGCGCCGGGGCGGGCTACATGTTGCGGCGATACTCGCCGCCCACTTCAAACAGCGCGTGGGTCATGGTGCCCAGCGAACAAACCTTCGCGCCTTCCATCAGGCGGTCGAATACGTTGCGATTTTCCACCGCGGCGGCCTGGATGTCTTTCACCGCGGCAGCGGCGCGCGCTCCCGCGCGGGCCTGCAGCGCCTGCACCGTGGCGATCTGGCGCCGCTTCTCGTCCTCGGTGGCGCGGATGACTTCGCGCGGCAGCACGGTGGGTGATCCCTCGGCGGACAGGAACGTGTTCACGCCGATCACCGGCAGTTTGCCGGAGTGCTTCAGCGTCTCGTAATAGAGGCTCTCTTCCTGGATCTTGCCGCGCTGGTACATCGTCTCCATCGCACCCAGCACGCCACCGCGCTCGGTGATGCGATCGAACTCGGCGAGCACCGCCTCCTCCACGAGGTCGGTGAGCTCCTCTATAATGAAGGAGCCCTGTAACGGGTTCTCGTTGTTGGCGAGCCCGAGTTCCTGGTTGATGATCAGCTGGATCGCCATCGCGCGCCGCACCGACTCCTCGGTGGGCGTGGTGATGGCTTCGTCGTAGGCGTTGGTGTGGAGCGAGTTGCAGTTGTCGTAGATCGCGTACAACGCCTGCAGCGTGGTGCGGATGTCGTTGAACGAGATCTCCTGCGCGTGCAACGAGCGTCCCGACGTCTGGATGTGATACTTGAGCATCTGCGAGCGTTCGTCGGCGCCGTACTTGAGCTTCATCGCCTTGGCCCAGATGCGCCGCGCGACGCGGCCGATCACGCTGTACTCCGGATCCAGGCCGTTGGAGAAGAAGAACGACAGGTTGGGCCCGAAGCGGTTGATGTCCATGCCGCGCGACAGGTAGTACTCGACGTAGGTGAACCCGTTGGCCAGCGTGAACGCGAGCTGCGAGATGGGATTCGCGCCGGCTTCGGCGATATGGTAGCCGGAGATCGATACCGAGTAGAAGTTGCGCACCCCGTTGCGGATGAAGTGGTCCTGCACGTCGCCCATCAGACGCAATGCGAATTCGGTGGAGAAGATGCAGGTGTTCTGCGCCTGGTCTTCCTTGAGGATGTCGGCCTGCACCGTACCTCGCACCACGCGCAGCGTGTCGGCCTTGATACGCTCGTAGACGTCGGGCGGCAACACCTCGTCGCCCGTCACACCGAGCAGCATCAGGCCGAGGCCGTCGTTGCCCTCGGGCAGGTCCCCGTGGTAGCGCGGCCGGAGCGATTCCTTCCCCTGGTACAGGGCGTCGATCTTGCCCCGCACCTCCGCCTCCAGCCCGTTCTCCCTGATGTAGAGCTCGCACTGCTGGTCGACGGCGGCGTTGAGGAAGTAGGCCAGCAACATCGGCGCGGGACCGTTGATGGTCATCGACACCGACGTGCGCGGATCAACCAGGTTGAAACCCGAATACAACTTTTTGGCGTCGTCGAGGCAGCACACCGATACACCCGAGTTGCCGATCTTGCCGTAGATGTCCGGCCGGGTGTCGGGATCGCGGCCGTACAGCGTCACCGAGTCAAACGCGGTGGAGAGCCGGCGCGCCGGCATGTCGAGACTCACGTAGTGGAAGCGGCGGTTGGTGCGCTCGGGCGCACCCTCGCCGGCGAACATGCGCGTGGGGTCTTCGCCCATGCGCTTGAAGGGGTAGATACCGGCGGCGTACGGGAACTCGCCGGGTACGTTTTCCGAGAGATTCCAGCGCAGCACGTCGCCCCACGCCTCGTAGCGCGGGAGCGAAATCTTGGGCACCTGCGTGTGCGACAGACTCTCGCTGTGCGTTTCCACCGATACGTCGCGGCCGCGCACCTGATACGTATAGACCGGGGCGCGGTAGCGCGCGCGCTTGGCGTCCCATCCAGCGATGACGTCGCGGCATTCCGGCGCAAGCCCGCGCTCGGTCT
Source organism: Candidatus Krumholzibacteriia bacterium (assembly GCA_036273975.1). Classification (GTDB taxonomy): domain Bacteria; phylum Krumholzibacteriota; class Krumholzibacteriia; order WVZY01; family JAKEHA01; genus JAKEHA01. The sequence goes on along the minus strand of DASUGO010000032.1, from coordinate 15,808 downwards.
CGGCGTAGGTGGCCTCGAGTTCCTTCGCAAGGCGGTCGCGGTCGGCGGCCGTCCCCGCGCGCAGCAGGTCGATGGTGGTGCGCAGCGCGTAGAGCTTCTGCGCCACCGCTCCCTGCTCTTTCACCCAGATGTCGTAGCGCCGGCAGGTCTCCGATATCTCCGACAGGTAGCGCGTCCGCGCGGGCGGGATGATGTAGATCTTTTCCGATTCCCCGCCGGCGCGCTGGTACGACGACTTCCACTCCGCCGCCGGCAGTTTGCATTTGGCGACCAGCGTATCGACGAGCGCTCTATACAGGTGGTTGGTGCCGGGGTCGTTGAATTGCGCCGCGATGGTCCCGAAGACCGGCAACAACGCGTCGTCCGTGTCCCAGAGCTGGTGGGCGCGCTTGTACTGCTTGCCGACGTCGCGCAGCGCGTCGTGGGCCCCGCGCTTGTCGAACTTGTTGAGCGCAATCAGGTCGGCGAAATCGATCATGTCGATCTTTTCCAGCTGCGACGCCGCGCCGTACTCGGGCGTCATCACGTACATGCTCACGTCGGAATGGTCGACGATCTCCGTGTCCGACTGTCCGATACCCGACGTCTCCAGAATCACCAGATCGAAGTGCGCCGCCTTGAGGATGTCGATCGCGTCCTTCACGTGCGCGGAGAGCGCCAGATTCGCCTGGCGCGTGGCCAGCGAACGCACGTACACGCGCTTGTTGCGGATGGAATTCATCCGGATGCGATCGCCGAGCAGCGCGCCGCCCGTCTTGCGCTTGGACGGATCGACACACACCACCCCGACCGTCTTGTCCGGAAAATCCAGCAGGAAGCGGCGCACGAGTTCGTCCACCAGCGACGATTTCCCGGCGCCACCCGTGCCGGTGATCCCGAGTACCGGCGTGCGTGACTCATGGGCACGCGTGCGGAGTGTGGCGAGGTTGCCGGCCGAACCCTGCGGGTCGTTCTCGGCGGCCGAGATCACCCGCGCCACCGCGATGAAGTCACGCCGCAGCACGCCATCCACGACACCGTTGAGACTCACCCCGGTGGGATAGTCGCACTGGGACACGAGGTCGTTGATCATGCCCTGCAACCCCATCGCGCGGCCGTCGTCGGGCGAGTAGATGCGGGCGATGCCGTAGCGGTGGAGTTCCTGGATCTCGTCGGGAAGGATGACGCCACCGCCACCGCCGAAAATCTTGATGTTGCCCGCCCCGCGCTCGTCCAGCAGGTCCTTCATGTACTTGAGGTATTCCATGTGGCCGCCCTGGTAGGACGTCATCGCGATGGCCTGGGCGTCCTCCTGGATGGCCGTCTCGACGACCTCGTCGACACTGCGGTCGTGACCGAGGTGAATGACCTCGCAGCCCGTGGACTGGATGATGCGGCGCATCACGTTGATCGCCGCGTCGTGCCCGTCGAAGAGCGACGCCGCGGTAACGATGCGCACTTTGTTGAGCGGTTTATAAGGTTCGATGGCTTTCACGGGTGGATCGCTGGCTGAAAAAAACAGCGCCCAATGCAGTTTACCCAATCACTCCCCGCTTCCGCAAGGCAGACCGCCGCAATCGGTCTCTGTTGACCTGCCCGGTCCACCCGTGCAGACTGGTGCCATGGTCACCGGGCTGTCTCCCAGGCTCGCCGCGCTCCGGGAAGAACTCGACGCGGCCACCGCCATGCTCCACCGTATCGTCGGCCCGCTGGACGATGCGATGTGGCGGCGGCGCCCGCGGACCGGCAGCTGGTCGGCCGGGGAGTGCGTGGAGCACCTCAACGCCACTTCGCGGGCAATGCTTCCGCTGCTGCGGGACAAACTGCGCGACGCCCACGCGCGCGGCTGGACCAAACCATCCGCCCGGCTCGACTTCTTCGGCTGGTTTCTGTCACGTTCGCTGGAACCGCCGGTGAAGCGCCGCTTCCCGACCACCCAACCCTTTATTCCCGTCACGGTCGGAGCGCGCGACACGGTGTTGCGCGATTGGGACTCTCTGCAACGCGAACTCGCCGGCCTCTTGATCGACGCGGACCGGCTTTCGTTGACCCGGATCAAAATCACCTCGCCGTTCAACGCGCGAATTCAATACAACGCATATTCGGCGCTGCGTATCACGACCGCACACCAGCGGCGCCACCTGTGGCAGGCCGAGCAGGCGCTGTCGGCCATCGCGCGGCAGACCCGCTGACGCAGACGGGAGAAACATGAAGGCGATGCTCGTTTCCATCTACAACGCGATCAACCTGGAACTGTTCCGCGTCGGGCAGACGATCGTCACCATCTCCACGCTGATCAGCGTCGTCGTCATCCTGATCGCGACCGTGTGGGTATCGCGTGTGGTGCGCAAGATCCTCGAACGCGCGATGACACGCCGCGGGGGCCGGCCCGGCGTGGTGGGCGCCGTCACCGGGCTCGTCCACTACACGATCGTCGTTTCCGGCATCGGCGTCGCAATGAGCGCGGCGGGCATCAACGTCACCGGGCTGTTCACCGCCGGCGCCATCTTCGCGGTCGGCCTGGGCTTCGCGATGCAGAACATCGCGCAGAGCTTCGTGGCCGGTGTCGTCCTGCATACCGAGCGCACCATCCGGCCCGGCGACGTGCTCGAGGTGCAGGGCAAGATTGTCCGCGTGCTGGACATCGGCATTCGCGCGAGTATCGCGCAGACGCGCGACGGCGAGGACATCATCATTCCCAACTCCACAATGATCCAGGAGACGGTAAAGAACTACACGCTCAAGAACGCGACCGTGCGCATCCGCGTGCCGGTGGGCGTTACCTACGGCTCCGACATGGCGCTCGTAAAAGAGACCCTGATGGCGGCCGCGCGCGAGGTCAGCCAGAAGTGGGCGGTCCCGGACAGCGAGCCGCTGGTCGTGATGACCGGCTTCGGCAACCACTCCGTCAACTGGGAGATCGGCATCTGGATGGACGACCCGTGGGAATGGCGCCCGGCGATTTCGGCGCTGCACGAAGCCATCTGGTGGGCGTTCAAGAAGCACGAGATCGTGATCGCGTTCCCGCAGCTCGATGTTCACCTCGATCCTCCGGTGATGGCATCGCTCGAGCGCATGTCGGCGCGGGGTGAATCGTGATGACGGGGATTCCGGTCTTTCGCAAACGGCACCCGCCGGTCGGGTCCCGCCCGGGCACGCTGGTCGCGCCCGAGGGCAGCCCGGTGCCCAGAATCCGCGTCATGCGCTTCGACGCGGAGCACGTGGACGAGTTCGACGTGGCCAACACCGACGCGCTCGACACGATCGTCCGCGACGGACAGGTGGCGTGGATGGACATCCAGGGGCTCGGCGACGAACCACTGCTGCGCCGCGTGGGCAGCACGTTTGGCATCCATCCGCTGGCGCTCGAGGACATCGTCAACGCACAGCAGCGGCCGAAGGCGGAGGAGTACGAGCAGAATCTGCTGCTGGTGACACGCATGGCCACGCTCAGGGAAGGGGGTGCGCTGCAGATCGAACAGGTGGCGGTGGTGGTGGGAAGGAACTACGTCATCTCGGTGCAGGAGAGCTACGGTGACTGCCTCGACCCGGTGCGGCGCCGATTGCGCGATGGCCTGGGGATGAGCCGCCGTTCGGGCCCCGACTACCTCGCGTACGCGATCATCGACACCATCGTCGACGGCTACTACCCGGTGATTGATCACCTCAGCACGCGCATCGCGCGCATCGAAGGCGTGGTGATGGCGAGACCGTCGCCCGCCATGCTGACCCGTCTCAATCAGATCAAGGCCGAACTCGTTCTGATCCGCCGCGGCATCTGGCCGCAGCAGGAAGTCATCAGCCGGCTGCTGCGTGACTCGAGCCAGTTCCTGTCGCCGGTCATCACGCCGTATCTGCGCGATACCCACGACCACTGCTCCCAGCTCGTCGACGTGGTGGATTCGCAGCGCGAACTGGTCAACGGCCTGATGAACGCGTACCTCTCGGTGGTCAGCAACCGCACCAACGAGGTCATGAAGGTGCTCACCATCATGGCGAGCATCTTCATTCCGCTGACGTTCATCGCGGGCATCTACGGCATGAACTTCCAGAACATGCCGGAACTCTCCAAGCCCTGGGCGTATCCGCTGGTGCTTGCGATCATGGGCGCGATGGCGCTCGGGATGCTGGTGTTTTTCTGGCGACGCGGCTGGTTGGGAAACGGCGGGCAGGACGACTCGTGGGACGACGAGGCGTGAATCCACCCCCGCTGCGCCCCGGCGACCTGCGCTTCCGCTGGGCCACGCCGTCCCGCTGGGACGATGTCGCGCGTTTGTTCGGCGAGCGCGGCGCCTGCGGGGGCTGCTGGTGCATGACGTGGCGGCTGGAACGCGCCGCCTTCGAACGTGGCAAGCAGACCGGAAACCGCGCGGCACTGCGCAAGCTGGTGACGGATGGCAGGCGACCAGGGGTGATTGCCTACCATGGCAAGGAGCCGGTGGCGTGGTGCGCGGTGGCACCGCGGCGCGAATATTCCTATCTGCAACGCTCGCGCGTGCTGGCGCCCGTCGACGACGAACCGGTGTGGTCGATCACGTGTCTGTTCGTTGCGCGGGACTGGCGACGCCGTGGGCTGTCGCCGCTGTTGCTCAACGCGACCGCGCGCATGGCCGTCGCGCGCGGCGCGCGCGTCGTCGAAGGCTATCCGCAGAAACCGGCGATGGCAAAAATCCCGGATGCCTTCGTCTGGACCGGACTGCCGTCCGCGTTTCGTCGCGCCGGGTTCAAGACCGCCGTGCGCCGATCCGCAACGCGCAGCATCGTGCGCTTCGTGCCACCCCGTTGAGCCGAATCTGGACGCGAGTCCGCCACCGGGCTATCTTTTCGACCCATGCTTTTCGTTCGCACGCTGAGAAATCTTCCGGCCACGGTGCCATTGGTTGCGTTCTGCGCCGCCGCGGTGCTCCTGATTCCGATCGGGAACTTTCCCGCCGGCCTCACCGTGTGGGGACTGTCGGCGCTCCTGACCGCGCTGCAGCCACACCCGCGCGTGCGCCGCAACCTCGGCGTCCTGCTGGTCTGCATCCTCGTGCTCGGTTTTGCGCCGATCCACACGGACCTCAGCACGCCACATTTCATCACGCTCGGGAGCATCTTTCTCGCGGTGGTTCTCGGCCCGGCGCTGTTCATGCGCTGGCGGGCGCCGGGAGAACAGACGTGGGGATTCTGGCCGCGGCGCTTCTCCTGGCGCGACCTGATCTACACGCTGGTTTCGATCCCGCTCGCGTGGGGTGTGATCGAGGTCTACTTCTTTCACCTGAATCCGGAACTGCCGACGCACTGGCTCCTGCCCGCCGTCTTCGACAGGACGCAGGTGGAACGTCTGGTCGCGGGGATCAACTGCGTGGGGATCTGGGACGAACTGTTCTTTATCAACACGGTGTATGCGCTGCTGCGCACCATCTTCCCCGCGCGCATCGCCAACCCGGCCCAGGCGGTGGTGTACACCTCGGTGCTGTACGACATGGCGTTCACGGGGCACGGCGCGTGGATCGTATACCTGTTCGCGCTGACGCAGGGCGTGATGTACGAAAAGTCACGCCGCCTGCTCTACGTGCTGATCGTCCATCTGATCGTGGATGCGTTTCTGGTGATGGCCATCGTGCAGCACTACTACCCGGCCCACTCACTCACGCTTTTCTGACGGAGATTCCAGGAGCCGATTGGCGGCCGCAGGCGCGCTCTCACCCGGCCCGCGCCGCGACGCATTGCGCGCGCGGCCGCAACCAGCGGCGCGGTGTGGGTGTAGACGGCATACGCAAACGGATGCGCACCGAAGGACTGCTTGAAGCGGACGCTGCCCAGCCGGTCGTTGGGGCTGGCGCCGAGGTTCAACTCGCGCGACCCACGCGCGGCTTCGTCACGGATGGCGCAGTCGATCATCAGGTTGGTGGCGCGCAGCCGCGAGTAGCGATCGTCGTACGCCCACATCCAGTCATACGAACGCTGCCCGTACCGGAGGACCAGATTCCCCGCGACGACGCGCCCCTCGTGCAACGCGACATAGAACGATGCCATCCCACCGGGCACCAGGTCCGCCATGACGGCCTCGAAGAACGCGGGCGGCAACGCGCGCGCGTCGTGGCGCTGGACGGTGCGCGCGTGCAGGCGGAAGAAATCGCGCGCGGCGGCCGGGCCGGAAACCGGGACCACGCGAACACCCTGTTCGATTGCCTGGCGGATGTTGCGCCGGTTCGCGTCACTGTATGCGGCCGCGGCGTGCTCGTAGCCGAGCGACAGGTCGACGATGTGCGAGGATATCGGCCGTAACGCGCCGTTGCGGGACGCCATCGCCGCGCCAAAATCAGCCACGCGCGCCGACGGACTGCCGAGTGCCTCGATGGCCTGCTCGAACAGCACCGGACCGCCGGCCGCCGCCGTTACCGGGCCACCATAGGTATCGAATGGAAGCGAATACGCGCGCCGCAGGAGACCCGCTCCCTTCACGACGAACGGCAGCATCGTCTCCGGATCGATCTGGACGAACTCCAGGCGCGCGCCGAGCCGTTCCCAGATGCCCAGCCAGGCCGGTGTCTGGTACACGCTCGCGCCATCGCAATGCGCCAGTATGTCCGCGTAGCGTGCGCGGATACGATTGCTGTCGGTCAGCAGGTGCAAGCGACCACCCGGTCGTTGAGGTTTCGGTGACAAACCCGGCGACGAGGCCGGAATCGATAACAGAATGGGTCGGGCGGGCTCCTCGGGATCATTGTCCCAGCGGGGTTCGGCCCCGTATAGTCAACGGGACGGCGACTGCGTTAGGATGCACCGCAAAGCGGCGATTGTCAACTTCGATCGGCTGCCGCGTCGCCGCAAACCGCGCCGGCGCCGCCGAGGAAGAACCCGGATGTCACTCATTTCGCGGACCGTTCACAGCCTGCGCACCCGCGGTGTGCGCGCGACCTGCCGGTCCATGGGGCGACACATTGCGCTGGCCCGTGCGCGATTCGCCGACCGGACATTCGACCGCCGGTTCGCGAGCGACACGGCGGGTGTTGTGGAAAACACCGCTCTGAAAGACGTCGCCAGCCCGCACCTCGCGCACGGCATACGCTACGAACCGACGTTCGCCGCGCCGCTGGTCCAACTCCTGCGCGCCACCGCGGTGCCGGCGCACGGGACCTTCGTGGACATTGGTTGCGGCAAGGGGCGGGTGTTGATGCTCGCCGCGCTGTACGGTTTCCGCAAACTGACCGGCGTGGATTACTCCGCGTCGTTGTGTCAAACCGCGGGGCGGAATCTCAACCACCTCCGGCAGGCACGCGCGCTGCCCATCGACGTCCGCATTGTGGCCGCCGACGCCGCCGAGTACGTGTTCCAGCCCGACGACCGGGTGGTGTACCTCTTCAATCCGTTCGATGACGTGGTGCTGCGCATGGTGCTGGCTCACCTCGGGCAGTCGCTCGCGGCGCATCCGCGCCCGGTGTGGCTCATCTACCACCACCCGGTCTGGCGCGCGGCCATCGACGAGCGCCCCGAGTTCATGCCCGGCGCGACGTACTCGCTTGGCGGTCGCGACTTCGTGGTTTATCGAACCAGATGAAAGCCGAGGGGTGGACGGTTTCGGCGGCGTTACGGCCGGGCCACGGCCACGCCGTGCACGGTCACGTTCTGGACTTCGCCCAGCTTCATGAACAGGAAGCGCGGCCGGCTGATCTCGTAGTCCGCGAGCAGCACCGGAAACGACGTCTCGAACTCCAGCGTGTTCGCGTCGCGGCGCGTGACATCCACCGGAACGCGCAGGCGGCGCGTGACGCCGTGCAGCGTGAACGCCCCCTCCAGTTCGAACGTGATCGTCTTCCCTTCCGCCAGCGACGCCGCGGAGCGGGACAGAATGGCCGCGCCGGTGAACGTCGCCACCGGGAACCGGTCTGTCTCGAGGTGGTTCTCGCGCATGTGCTGGTTACGCTTTCCGATTCCGGTGTCGAGACTCGCAAGATCGACTTCAATCCGGACCGTGATGCTGTCGCCGGGCGCGTCCGGGTCCAGCTGGATCGAGCCGCTCAGGCGGTCGGTCGTGCCCTCGAACGTCTCGGTGGGCGCCTTCGAGACGAATACCACCCGGTTGGGAGCGCCCGGCGTTATCGCGTACTCCACCGCGCGCGCAGAAGGCGGCAGCCACAGCAGGGCGAACAGGAACAACACGGCACGCACGCGAACTCTCCTCATCAGTACAACAGGTGCAGTTGCAGCACCGTCTCCCAGTAGTCGGAGCCCGTTACGTCGACACCGTTGTCATAGCTGGTCGCGCGAAACAACGCCTCCACCGCCAGGAACGGGCGCGGCAACGTCGACACGCCGCCGCCCCAGCGGGAGCGCGACCCCGTCTGCAGGTTCCAGTCGGGGTCGTAGAAGTCGTACGTCGCGAGCACTTCGAATCCCTGGTGGGCAAGGAAAGACAATTCGTTGGACGTGACGACGCCCGTCGTGTGCGCATCCCCGGTGTCGTCGCGGAACCAGTCGAGCTCGGTCATCCACGTGAAACGGCGCCAGGTCAGGTATCCGTACGGCCCGGCGGTGCCGGTGTCCACCACGTCGCCGTCGTGCCACGAACCGGCCAGCCCCGCCGCCCAGCCCACCCCACCGGTGTGGCCGCGGTACAGGGCGGAAAGCAGCGTCGCGAGCTTGCGGTCGTTGTCGAACGTCGAGCCGCGGTTGCCGTTGACGATTCCCAGCTGGACGTCGAAACGGCCCCGCGCAATGCCGAACTCGAGCCCGGCGTCGCTGTTGGCCGGCGGCGCGAAGCCGAGATCCTGGCGCACAAACCGCGTATGGTCGTCGAAGCGCCACCCGTAGGCCGGCACGAAACGCCCGGCCTTGACGTAGCCATCGAGCGGAAGCCCCTGCCACATTCCAAACACTTCGTAGCTGGTGGAGATCCCGTGGTCATAATAGAGAGACAGTTGCTCGTCGAGCTGGAAGGCGAGGTAGATGTCACCCTGCATCTGGAAAAAATTGCGGCCCGCAATATCGTCGTCCGAGGCGCTGTGAATGAAACGGAAGTCCGTCCCGATGATGAGGTTGGTCGCGATCTCCGGGTCGATACCCTCGAGAATCTCCGGCTTCGGTTTCGACCACGCCAGTTCCTCGGGGACGATGTACTGGCTCGCGTAGAGATTGCGCTGGCCGCCGCCGGAAGGGTTGACGTGACACAGCGTGCACTTCTGTTCGTAGCGCGCGGAGTAACGCGGGAGCGCGTGCGCCGGGACGGCGAGCATCGTAACCAGCGGATACCAGGCCGCAACCAGCGACAGACGGCACAGCAATGTGGACACGCGCACTAGTTGTTCAGCGCCCCTTCCGTGATCCAGATACGAATCTTCTCGAGTTCGGCGGGCGGGACCGCGACTCCCTGCCCGACCGGTGGCATCCGTTGACCGAACTGACCATCACCCGCCACCTTGTGGTACAGGACCGACAGGTCGGGGTTGCCCGGCTTCACCCGCAGCGCGGGCGCGTATCCGGAGCTCGTCACGCCGACCAGCGACGCGTGCGAGAAACTGGAACGCAGGTCCAGGCCGGCCTGCCCGAAGCGGTTGTGACAGACCTCGCAGCGGTTGAGAAAGATCGGTTTGATATCCGCCGCGAACGAAACCGTCGCCGGATTCTGGCCCGCCCCGGTCATTGCAATGTCCCCGCAATCGACCCCCGTGGCAAGCGTACACTGAAACGGGCCGGGCATCGGCGGCGAAAACCGCACCCGCACGCGCAGCGTGTCGCCGGGCGCCACCACCGCGGGGCCACCGCCCGCGACCACCGCGAACGTCGCCGCGCAGGGCGAGGTGATATCGGCCGCGAAATCGACGAGCCCGACGTTTCGGATTTCGAGCACCCGCTCGCTGAACGTGCCCGGCGCGACCGTCCCGAACGCCAGCGCTGGCGGGTCCACCAGACACCGTGGCCCGCCGGACGGGAATCCGCCGGTCCCGGAGAGGCGCACCGGCGGGCATCCATCGCCGAGATCGATGTCGGCGGTATGCATTCCCGTGTCGGCCGGCGCGAAGCGGACCATCACGTCGTGGCTCTGCTGCGGTGGAACCACGAACTCGCCGTCGCCGGAAACGATCGTAAAACTGGGATCGGCGAGCACGATATTGCCGGTGAGATCCGCATTGCCCGAGTTGAAAATGGTGAAGCCGCGCTCGGAGAAGAACCCGACCTCGACCGTCCCAAACGCGATGCCGCCGGTGGAACGGTCGCAGTCGGACTGGTACACATAGGGATCCCCCATGTCGGAGCACGCCAGTGCGTTCACGAGGGCAGCCAGCGCGATCAGTCGGGTCGCTCGGTGTAGAGATGGGCGCATAGGCGACGGGGCCACGGGGAGCATAGCACAGGACCCCGCATTCTAAAAACAATAACCGACTTGCAAAATAATATGCCCCGGCAGGTTATACCCTGCCGGGGCATGTGGTTTCCACCGCGAATCCCCTCACGGGGTCAGTCGCTGCGCCGTCCGCCCAGCAGCCCGAGGCGCATCGCCCAGTAAAGCAGCGTCAGCGCGGAGGTGATGAACGCCGCGACATAGGTCATCGCGGCGGCGTCCAGAACCTGCCTGGCACCGGCCTGTTCATCGGCGGTGAGATAACCGCCGCGCTTGAGCATGACCAGCGCGCGGCGCGACGCGTCGAACTCCACCGGCAGCGTCACCAGCGTGAACACCGTGGTGGTGGCGAACAGCAGAACCCCAAGCATCGCAACCTTCGCCCCGAGCACGCTGGCCGCGCCGCCCAGCATCGCGGCCATGATCAACACCAGGATGGAAATACCCCCGCCGAGATTCGCGACCGGTACCCACGCGGAGCGGAACTTCAACGGCGCGTAGTTCTGTGCGTGCTGAATCGCGTGTCCAACCTCGTGCGCCGCAACCCCCGCCGCCGCCATGCTGTTGCTGTCGTAGACACCCTCGCTCAGCCGGAGTGTCTTCGTGCGCGGGTCGTAGTGATCGGTCAGGTTCCCCCGGATCGGTTCGATACTGACGCCCGATATGTTGGCATCGCGCAGTATCGCGCGGGCCACATCGGCCCCGGTCATCCGGGACTGAGTCGTGAACTGGCTGAACTTGCGGAACGTTCCCTTGGTCTTCATGCTCGCCCACAGGCTCAGGAGCATGCCGGCTCCAATTACAAGCCAGTACAGAGGATCAAAGAACATGTGTAATGCACCTCATTAGTAAGGACGTGTTTTCGAATCTAATTCTTGCCGGCCGGATTTCGCATGATTACTATCATCGCGCAACACCGGACCTGGCGCCGATGGGTTCCGGTCGAACCATCATAATATACGGCCCGGTCCACACGGTTCCAAAAAGAGGAGATACCAGATGCGAACCCTTTTGCTCACAATCACTTGCGTGGCCGCGCTGGCCGCTTTCGGAAGCCCCGCCACGGCGCAGGAAAAGAACGTCGGGCTCGGCTTCATTCTGGGAGAGCCCACGGGCATCGACGCGAAAATCTGGCTCGCCAACGAACATGCCCTCGAGTTTGGCGCCGCCTGGTCGCTGTCGGGGAACAACGAGTTCCATCTTCAGGGCGACTACCTGTTCCACAAGTTCGATGTGTTCGACCTCACCACCGGCGACCAGCTGCCGTTGTTCTTCGGCGTTGGCGGCCGCATGATTCTGGTCGACAATGTTGACGACGTTTTCGGTGTCCGCTTTCCAGTCGGACTCGCCTACATCTTTGCGGAATACCCATTCGATATTTTTGCCGAGATCGTACCCATCCTCGACGTTGCACCCGACACGGACTTCGACCTCGAGGGAGCAATCGGCGCGCGCTTCTGGTTCTAGCGCCGCGCGATCGATTGCGTGGGGGGAGTTCAGGCGGTCCGCCGCAACATCACGAGTGTCACGTCGTCCGATGCCGGCGCGCCCGCGAGAAACGATTCGACCATTTCGGTCACGCCGGTGCGCAGAGTCGCCAGCGCCTCGGTCCGTCTCTCCCGCAGCGACTTCTTCACACCTTCCAGCCCGAGGAACGTCTCGCCGCTGGTGGTCGCCTCCGGGATCCCATCCGAGAAGATGACCATCAGGTCCCCGCGATTGATGCAGGCCTCGGAGGCAATCAGGGGGATTTCTTCGATCATCGCCATCGGCAGCGTCGTGGAATCGAGCACATCGATGCTCCCGTCGCCGCGCACCATCAGGGTGGGCTCGTGCCCGGCGTTGACGTAGCGAATCACGCCCGTGTCGGGTTCGAGCTCGCCGACGAACAACGTCACGAACTGTTCGGTGCTGAGACTCTTGAAGAGCTGCCGGTGCAGGCGCGCGGCGAGAGTCTCGATGTCGCTGTCGATATCCGCCAGGATTCCCAGCGAAACGATGGTCGCGCTCATCGCGAGCGCGGCGGGCATGCCCTTGCCGGTCACGTCTCCCAGCGCAATCAACACGCGGCCACTGGGCCGTGGGCCGACGAAGTAAAGGTCTCCACCGACCGCGCGGCACATCATCTGGTGGGCGTCCACCTCGTATCCGGCGGGCACGCCGACCGTCGACGGAATCATTGCCCGCTGGATCTTCGCGGCCGAATGAATTTCCTCCTCGAGGCTCAGGTTGCGCAGCTTGACCGCCACCGCGTTGGCGGTGGCAGTGAGCACTTCGAGGTCCGCCTGCGTGTAGCGCACGCGTGAATCGGTGGTATCGACGTAGAGGATCCCGCGCACGCGCTGGTTGTCGAACAGCGGCGCCGCCATCGCCGAACGCAGACTCAGCGCCATGATGCTCTGCTGGCCGCCAAAGCGGGGGTCTTCCATCGCGTTCGCCACCAGCACGGAGTCGCGCTCGCTGAGCACGCTGTTGACGATGCTCGAGCTCAACTGCAGCGGCGCGTCCGGGTTTCCGCTCTTGGTCCAGCGCGAACGCGCCTCGACGCTCGTCGCCTCACCGGAGTCCGCCAGCATGACCACGCGCTCCGCCGGCACCGACTCGGCAACCAGACGGCACGCGGCGGTTTCGATGGCGGACACGTCGTCACTCGAGGCGAGCAGTTCAAAGAGCTGCTGGCTTCGGTCCATCAGACGGTGCTGCGCAGCCTGCGAATATCCCTGGCGGATGTTGTAGCGCAGGCTGGTCGCCACCTGGTGGTCGCCCAGCAGGCTGTGCGCCGCGGTGCTGGTGGGCGATGCGCGGCGCATCAGGGCGCCGGCAAAACTGACCAGCGCGCCCTGCGGAACTTCCACCCACTCGCCAGCCAGCGGCTTGCCGTTCAGCTCGGTGCCGTTGCGGCTGCCCAGATCCTTGACGAAGATGTCCTCGCCCTTGACGCGGATCATCGCGTGCCGTTTGCTCACGCGTGCCATCGGCACCTGCACGGCGTTCTCGCTCGAGCGGCCGACGCTATGTTCTCCGTCCTCGAGGTTGAACTTGTGGTTCTCCCCCTCCCAGACGATTTCAAGGTTGGTCATGTGCCTCCAGAATACAGAAAGTCCTAGCAACGATAGCAGATACTGATATACTCCGGCGACCCCATTTGTATCCGCACCATGATTGGACGCTCAATTGCACATTATGAGATTACCGCCCGCATCGGCGCGGGCGGCATGGGTGAGGTCTACCGCGCCCGCGACTCCCGCCTGGGCCGTGACGTCGCCCTCAAGGTTCTACCCGACATCTTCGCGCAGGATCCCGAACGGCTGATGCGCTTCGAGCGGGAGGCGCGGCTGCTTGCCTCGCTGAACCACACCGGCATCGCGACCATTCACGGGATCGAGCACGACGGCACCCGCCGCGTGCTCGTCATGGAACTCGTCGACGGCGACGACCTCTCGGTCCGAATCGCGCGCGGCGCGGTGCCGCTGGACGAGACGCTGGCGATTGCGCGCCAGATTGCCGACGCGCTGGAGGCGGCGCACGACCAGGGCGTCGTTCACCGCGACCTCAAGCCCGCCAATGTGGTGGTGACCGCCGATGGCGCGGTCCGCGTGCTCGACTTCGGCCTCGCCAAGGCGATCGAGGGCGACGCATCCAACTCCGGCCTGTCGCATTCCCCGACCATGCTCGGGAGTTCCCCGACCGCGGCCGGCGTGATCCTCGGCACCGCGGCCTACATGAGCCCGGAACAGGCGCGCGGCAAGCGCGTCGACCGCCGGGCCGATATCTTCGCCTTCGGTTGCGTGTTGTTCGAGATGCTCACCGCGCGACAGGCGTTCGGCGGAGAGACCGTGAGCGACACGCTCGCCGCCGTGTTGCGGGCCGAGCCGGACTGGAGCGCGCTACCCGCCGACACGCCGCCCGCCATTCGGACGCTGTTGCGCCGCTGCCTGGAAAAGGATCCCCGGCAACGGCTGCGCGACATCGGCGAGGCGCGCATTCTGATTGAGAAAGTCATCGCGGGCGAAACCGGCGAGGCAGCGGTTGCGGACAGCGCCGCGCCGGCGCCGCGTTCGCGCCCGTGGCTGGTGCTGGCACTCGCGGGGCTGCTGGTGGCCTGTGCGGCCGGCTGGTTCTTCACCGCGCAGCGGCCGGCGCAGACCGAGAAGCGGGTCGTCACGGCATCTATTGTACTCCCGGAAGAAACGCCGATGAGCGTGTGGGGCTCCCACCCGGGTCCCCCCGCGCTGTCCCCGGACGGCAAGCACGTGGCCTTCGCCGTCGTCATGTCAAGCGGGCCGCGCCTCGCGGTGCGCGACCTGGCCAGCGATGAGATCCGCACCTTCACCGGAACCGACGGCGCGGGTTACCCGTTCTGGTCCTACGACGGGCGCCAGATTGGATACTTCGCCGACGGAAAACTTCGCAAGGTGGACCTGACCGGCGGCGTGCCGACGACCTTGTGCGACGCCGAAGTCGGCAAGGGCGGCGCGTGGACGGCCGACGGCAACATTATCTTTGCACCCAGCTACGCGACGCCGATCCACCGTGTCTCGGCCAACGGTGGGATCTCCGAAGCCATCACGCAGCTCGACTCGACGCGCAACGAGTCGTCACACCGCTTCCCGTATCTCCTGCCCGATGGAAAGCACTTTCTGTACGTCGTGCGCAACTTCGGCGGTGGTGGCAGCGGCGGGCACACATTGCGCGTCGCCAACATCGACGGCACGACGGTCAAGGATCTGTTCGCCACCGAAACCAACGCCGCCTACGCGGGTGGCTACCTGTTTTTCATTCGCGAGGCGGCGTTGATCGCGCAGCCGTTCGATCTCAAGACACTCTCGCTCGCCGGTGATCCCATGCAAATGGCGACCCAGGTGCAACTCCTCACGGGAGCCGCGCACGGCGTATTCGACGTCTCCGAAACGGGAGTCGCCGTGTACCGGCAGGGGGAGGATTCGTCCGAGCGCCTGCTGTTCCTCCTCGACGGCAACGGGCGCGAGTTGAAGCAGGTCAGCACCGGCGACAACTACGACACGCCGGTCAGGTTCTCGCCCGATGGACGGTCGCTGCTGACGGGAATCTTCAGCGGGGTCGGCGGTACCGCCGACCTGTGGCTGCTCGATATCGAACGCGGAACACGGACGCGGCTGACATTCGACCCCGGGCACGAAAACGGCGCGGCGTGGTCGCCGGATGGAACCCGCATCGCGTTCGTCGCCCGCCGCGACGGCGTGTTCCGTCCGTTCGTCAAGCGAGTCGTGGGCGATCCCACCGAGACCCCCGCCACCACCGGACCCCAGGACATCTTCCTGGCCGGCTGGTCACGCGACGGCCGTTACCTGCTCGGCCACGAACTCGGTGGCGGGCCGGGAAGTGGCCAGGGACACCTGATCGCCATCCCGCTTCAGGAGAGCGGCGCGCCGGATCCGCTGGCGGGACAGCAGCTGCCGCCGTCACTGGGCGGTGTGGGCGGCCTCTATCGCATCACCTTCTCGCCGGACGGCATGTGGATGGCTT
>DASUGO010000031.1:0-5132 GCA_036273975.1 Candidatus Krumholzibacteriia bacterium | reverse complement strand
TTCCCGCGGGCGTTTACATCCTGCGTGTCGACAAGACATCGGCGATGCAACGCGTCGCCGTCGCCGCGGGGCAGACCGTGACCGCGGACTTCCGGCTGTCGGGTTCCCAGAACGGCCCTTCCGCTCCGGAGTCGGCGGTTCGTCAGGACCTGGGAAAGTCGAAGGACGAGGACAAGGCCGGGCACGCGAACGCGCGGGAGATGATGGCCCCCGGCGCCACCGGCGCGATGAAGCGCATGGTATGCGAAACACCCGCGGTGATGTGGCAGTCGCCAGGCTTTGAATCATACGACAACATCAACGAAAACGGCTGGCAGTCGGCGCTGGCTCAACCGCTGTCGACGTTCTCGGTGGACGTGGATGCGGCCTCGTACGGCAACGTGCGCCGCTTCATCGCCGGCGGCCAACTCCCACCGGCGGATGCGGTGCGCATCGAAGAGCTGGTCAACTACTTCGACTACGACTACCCCGGCCCGCGCGGCAAGCATCCGTTTTCGATCACGACCGAGGTCGCGGAGTGCCCGTGGAATCCCGCACACGCGCTGGTCCACATTGGCCTGCAGGGTGAACGCGTCGCGGTGGAAGACCTGCCGCCCAGCAACCTGGTGTTCCTGATCGACGTGTCGGGCTCGATGAACCAGCCCGACAAGCTGCCGCTGCTCAAGTCATCGTTCCGGATGCTGGTCGACCAGCTGCGTCCGCAGGACCGCGTCGCGATGGTGGTGTACGCGGGCGCGGCCGGCCTCGTGCTCCCGTCGACACGCGGCAGCGACCGCGAGACCATCCTGTGCGCCATCGACCGTCTGGAAGCCGGTGGCTCGACGGCGGGCGGCGCGGGGATCCAGCTCGCGTACGCGGTCGCCCAGCAGTACTTCCTCGACGACGGCAACAACCGCGTGATCCTCGCCACCGATGGCGACTTCAATGTGGGTGCCGCCAGCGACGGCGACATGGTTCGCCTGATCGAGGAGAAGCGCAAGAGCGGCGTGTTCCTCACCGTGTTGGGATTCGGCCAGGGCAACCTGAAGGATTCCAAGATGGAGAAGATCGCCGACGCGGGCAACGGGCACTACGCGTACATCGACAACATCGTCGAAGCCAGGAAGGTATTGATCAACGAGATGGGTGCGACCCTGCTGACCATCGCGAAGGACGTCAAGCTGCAGGTGGAGTTCAATCCGGCGCGGGTGTCGTCGTACCGGCTGATCGGCTATGAGAACCGGCTGCTGCAGGACCGCGACTTCGACGACGACAGCAAGGACGCGGGCGAGATCGGCGCGGGTCACTCGGTAACAGCGCTGTACGAAATCACGCTCACCGATCGCGACGACGACCGCACCGGCAAACCCCTCAAGTACTCCGACCGCGTGGTGCGATCGAACGGCCGTCACGACGGCGAGTTGCTCACGGTGTCGTTCCGGTACAAGGAGCCCGCTGCCACGGAGAGCCAGTTGCTTGCGGTCGCCATTCGCGACCGGGGCACGCGCTTTGCGAAGGCGTCGGACGACTTCCGCTTCTCGGCGGCGGTCGCCGAGTTCGGAATGCTGCTGCGGGGATCGAGCGAGTGCGGCGACGCGACGATGGCCGACGTCGTCGCCACCGCGCGGAGTGCGCGCGGCGAAGATGCACAAGGCTATCGCGCGGAGTTCGTCCGGCTGGCCGAAGCGGCTGCCATGCTGATGACGCCGGTGTACGGCGCGCGGTAGTCACGCGGCGGGCGCGTGGGCGCGCAGCCTTCCCGTGACCGGGCCGCCCCCCGCAAAGGGGGCGGCCCGTTGCGTTCCGATGTTCGTCGTTGAGGTGGAACGGGGGCAGGCGTATGATCCTGAGGCGTATCCACCGTTCGGATTGCAGGCCGCCGATTCGGCGCCTGCCGGGCATCCTCCCCGGCGGGTGACCAGGAGGTCTCCATGCGGACGTTTGCGCTTGCCGGTTTCATCCTGATCCATGCAGCTGCCGCTGCAACGGCCACTGCACCGGCCGCCGTCCCTGCTTACGACCGTGAGGCAATCCACTTTTCCAGCGGTCGCTTTGAACTCGCCGGGGATCTGCTGACACCGCGGGACGGTTCTCCCCATCCTGTCATCATCTACGTGTGGGGAAGCGGCCCCAGCAATCGCAACAAGCACATCGATGGTTCGCCAGTATTGAAGGCGTTCATCGAGCAGGGCTTTGCGGTGCTGTTGTACGACAAGCCTGGGTCAGGGGAATCGACGGGCGAGTTCGACGATCGCCATCTGTTCGCCGAGCGCGCATCCATCCTCATGGATGCAATCGCGTTCCTCAAGCGGCACCGCTCCGTCGTCCCGGATGCAATCGGACTGTACGGCTCCAGCCAAGCGAGCTACGTGATGGCATCCGCGCTGGCGCGTTCGCACGATATCGCGTTCGTGATTGCCTGGTCGTGTCCGATGGAAAACAGTGTCGAACAAGGAGCGTATCTGGTTCGCAACTATGTGTTGTGCGACGGAGGGACTGCGGAAGACGCCGATGCAGCCGAAAGCGCCTATGTCCGGCGGGGCAGCGCCCGCTCCTACGCCGAATACCGGGACGCGGCGGAGATACTGGACAGCATTGCCGCCATTCGCGATGGTCTGGGGTGGGCCGGTGTCATGAGCGAAGCAGAGTTTACGCCGAAGGAAGAAACCTCGGAGTCTTTTCTTGACCCGGGCAAGACCATCGGAGCACTGGATTTTCCCGTGCTTGCACTCTATGCAGAGAACGACCGCCAGATAGACCCTGCCCAGGGAGCGGCGGCATATCGCCGCCTGCTGGCCGATTCGCACCAACCGTTGTCCACGGTTGTGATGATCCCCGGCGCTGACCACAACATGAACCTGTCGCCGCGAGGGTGCATGCAGGACCAGCTGGATGGGTACCGCAACGTCGGTGGCAAGACGTTGTCGCCGGCGTTCCTGAGCGCGCTGACGGAGTGGCTGACCCGACTCAACGTCTATCTCACCACCCGCTAACGTTTGTGTCCGCGGATCGTTCCGACCGCCGTCACGAGGATCTTCCACCGGTCGTCGGGCTGCTGCGTCGCCGAAAGCTCCTTCATCTCGACCGTGATGGCAGTCACCACGTAACCCGCAAGGTCGGGACCACTGCGATCCAGGCCGGCCGCGTAGGTCAGTCCGGTCGATTCGATCGAGCCGGTGCCGGACGCCCCAGCACCGTCCACGCCCAGCTGGTAGTAGATGTACTCGTCGATCCCATCGACGAGTCGCGCGGCGGTGATGGCGGCTTCCGAGCCGTGCAAGTTCACGGCGGTAACGGTCTGGCCCACCTCGGTGAAGGCAGAGCCTTCAAAGAGGAGTGGAATCGGATAGTCCGAACTCGGGTCGGGCGGGTCGGACGCGACTCCGAACTGTACATGTGCGGTCAGCGGCAACGCTGGCGGCACGGAACTCGTCCCGTTGAATCCAGCCGTGAACGAGGCCAGGTCCATCAGCGGCGGGCCGCCCGCAACCGGGCTGTCTTCCCCACATCCGGTGACTCCCACGAACGTGATGCACAAGAACGCCAGGATGGCGTACCCACGAATCGTCTGCATGGAATTCCTCCTGCAACTGGCGCGGCCCATCCACGCCTCACCTGTAACGCAGCAGATCGGCCAAGAACCGATAACAATAACTCGCGCGCCCGACTTGCATCACGCGAGATCGAAGCGGTCGAGGTTCATCACCTTGTTCCACGCCGCCACGAAGTCGCCCACAAACTTCTTCTGTGAGTCGTCACACGCGTAGACTTCGGCGAGCGCCCGCAGCTGCGAGTTCGATCCGAACACGAGATCGACGCGGGTGCCGGTCCACTTGGCCTTGCCCGTCTTGCGATCGTGCCCTTCGAACACATCCTTGCTGGCCGCCTTCCACTCCGTGTCCATGCCGAGCAGGTTCACGAAGAAGTCGTTGGTCAGCGTCTCGGGCTTGTCGGTAAACACGCCGTGTCTGGTCTGCCCGGCGTTGGCGCCCAGCACGCGCATGCCGCCCACAAGCACCGTCATCTCCGGCGCGGTCAGCGTGAGCAGTTGCGCCTTGTCGAGGAGCAGTGCCTCTGGCTGTTCGATTCCCTTGCGGACGTAGTTGCGGAAGCCGTCCGCCACCGGTTCGAGCGGCGCGAAGGAGTCGACGTCGGTCTGCTCCTGCGTCGCGTCCATGCGGCCCGGGGTGAACGGAACCTCGACATTGTGGCCGGCGGCCTTCGCCGCCTTCTCCACGGCCGCGCACCCGCCCAGAACAATCAGGTCGGCCAGCGAGACCTTCTTCGCAGTGGCGTTGAAGTCCTTCTGGATCTTCTCCAGCGTCGCAAGCACCTTCTCGAGTTGAGCGGGCTGATTGACTTCCCAGTGACGCTGCGGCTCGAGGCGAATACGCGCGCCATTGGCGCCACCGCGCTTGTCACTGTCGCGGTACGTCGACGCCGACGCCCACGCGGTCGTCACCAGTTGCGCAACCGACAGCCCCGACTCGAGGATCTTGCCCTTGAGCGCGGCGATGTCCTTGGCGTCGATCGGCTTGTGGTCCGCCGCCGGGATCGGGTCCTGCCAGATGAGATGCTCTTTGGGAACCTCCGGGCCGAGGTAGCGCGTGATCGGTCCCATGTCGCGGTGCGTCAGCTTGAACCAGGCCCGCGCAAACGCATCGGCAAACTCATCCGGGTTCGCGAAGAAGCGGCGTGAGATCTTTTCGTAGGCCGGGTCGAAGCGCAGCGAGAGGTCGGTGGTCAGCATGGTGGGCGCGTGGCGTTTCTGCGGGTCGAACGCGTCCGGGATCGCGTTCGGGGCACCCTTTGCGGTCCACTGGTGCGCGCCGGCCGGGCTCTTCGTGAGCTCCCACTCGAACCCGAACAGGATTTCGAAAAAGCCGTTGCTCCACTTCGTCGGCGTTCGGGTCCACGTGACCTCGAGCCCGCTCGTGATGCAATCGCCGCCCTTGCCAGACTTGTAGCTGCTCGCCCAGCCCAGGCCCTGCGCTTCGACGGGCGCGGCTTCGGGCTCGATGCCCACACTCGTGGCGGGCCCCGCACCGTGCGTCTTCCCGAACGAGTGGCCGCCGGCTATCAGCGCCACCGTCTCCTCGTCGTTCATCGCCATGCGCGCGAACGTTTCGCGAATGTCCTTCGCGGCGGCGATG
>DASUGO010000030.1:0-2755 GCA_036273975.1 Candidatus Krumholzibacteriia bacterium | reverse complement strand
GGCGGCCTCGATGCAGTCGAGCAGGGCCCGGCGGGGCACGGGCTCCGGAGAGAAATGGCGCACGGAGCGGCGCGTCCGCATGGCAACCAGGAATTCGCGGGAGCGCTGCTCCATCGCAGCCGGGGTTATTCGTTCGAAGGCGAGCGGGATCGTCGGAAACGCGGGGTTCTCTTCGGGCATGTGTGATTTCATGACGGGCATTCTAGTGCCTCAGGGTGCCGCAGACAAGCTTCGTGAATAAAGTAACTATCCGATAAACAGTTTGCCTTGTTGACGGGGTTGGGTTACAGTTGAAGTTCCCCGTGCAAGGAGGATGTTAATGATTACGGTACGCGACATACTGGATCGCAAGGGCCGCCAGGTGTGGTCGGTGGCACCCACCCATACGGTATATGCCGCACTGCAGATGATGGCGGAGAAACGCATTGGCTCGTTGCTCGTGCTGGAACATGATCGCCTGGTCGGAATCGTTTCGGAGCGCGACTATGCCCGCAAGATTGCGCTGGCGGGGAAAGCCTCGCGCGAGACCGCGGTGCGCGACATCATGACGTCGGAGGTGTTCTGCGTGGCGCCCTCGCATGGGATCGAGGAGTGCATGGCGCTGATGACCGCGCGCAGCGTGCGGCACCTGCCGGTGATGAGCGGCGACCACATCGAGGGCGTGGTATCGATCGGCGATGTCGTCAAGGCGACCATCGACCATCAGGAGTTCATCATCGAGCAGCTGGAACATTTCATCGCGGGCCGTTGATACCACCCCGCCTGCGATAGCGGTTGCCTCCTGGCGGGAACTGCGGTTACGATGCGGCGGTACCCTTGCCAAGGAGCGCAGTCGTGAACACGAACCGCATTCTTGTTCTGGGCGTGATCGTCGCCGTGGCGCTTTCGCTGCCATTCTACGGTTACCGCTGGAATCTCTTTATGCACATATTCGGTGCCATCCTCCTGATGGGGAACATCGTGGTCACCGCCGCGTGGGCGAGCCTGGCGCGCCGTCAGCGGCACACCGAGGCGCTGCGCCTGGGCGTACGGGGGATCATCGTGACGGACACGATCTTCACAATGCCGGGGGTGTTGCTGGTGCTCCTGAACGGCGGGATACTGGGTACGCCGTTCTTCAAGGCGGGGGCGATGTGGCTGTTCATCTCGATCGGCCTGTTCGTGGTCTCGGGGACCATCTGGGCCGGTGTGCTGGTTCCGATTCAGACCCGGCTGTCGGCGATCATGAAGGCCACCCCGCCCGGCGCGGCCATCCCGGCCGAGGCCGACCGGCTGCTCGGTCGCTGGTTTCGCTGGGGCGGAATCGCGACACTGCTGCCGCTGATCACGCTGGTACTGATGGTGGTCAAGCCGGCCATCGGCTGAGCCGGCCCGGACGGCCGATCCGGGGGCGCAACCACTGCTTGCGCTCGCCGCGCAACGCGTTACACTCAACCCATGTCACCGCATGCCACGCTCAACCCGGCCGTACGCCGCGCGCTGGCGGCCACCGCGGTCCTGCTGCTCGCCGCCTGCGCGCTTCTGACCGCCTGCGACGACGGCGGCGATCCGGTGCAGCCGCAGCCCACACCCGGTACGATCCACGGCATCGGCGGCTGGACCGAGTTCGATCAGTTCGCGGTTGGGGAGGCGGGCATGATCCTGCGCTACCGCGGCGTCGACTGGAAGCCATTCACTTCTCCCACCAACAAGGAACTCTATGACGTACTCGGTTTCGGGCCGAGTTCCGCCGTCGTCGTGGGCGAGGGTGGGATCATTCTCGAGTTCAACGGTTCGGCGTTTACGCCCGTTGCCAGCCCCACCACGCAGACGCTGCGCTCACTGTACGGGTTCTCGGCGGCCAACATGATCGCGGTGGGTGATGGTGGGGTCATTCTGGAGAACGACGGCAGCGGATGGTCGATGGCGGCCAGTCCGGCCGCGGCGCGCCTGCGGGGTGTCTGGGCGGTGAGCACCGGCGAGGCATACGCCGTGGGCGACAGCGGAGAGATCCTGCATCGCACCGCGGGCGTGTGGGTGCGCGAGTCCGCGTTCACGGCGGCCACGCTGCGGGCGGTGTGGGCCGACAAGCCTCGCGACTGGTTTGCCGTCGGCGATGGCGGCGAGATCTGGCAGAACCGGGGCGCGGGGTGGTTCTCGATGGCGTCTCCCAGAACCGACGACCTCTACGACGTGTTCGGAAGTGACAGCGCGTACGTATTCGCCGTTGGGGAAGCAGACTCGATTCTCTTCTACGATCAGATCCGCTGGCAGCCACTGTTCCCGCTGCCGGTGCAGCGCTTCGAAGCCATCTGGGCGACGATCTGCGCGCTGCCGCCGCCCGCGACCGACGGGCCGGCGACGCTGCATTGTTCGAACACGTATTTCGGTGGGGTCGAGGAATCGGTGGCGCGATTCACCCTCCTCGGGACGTATGAGATCATGTCCGGCCCGGGGCCGGGTTCCGCCTCAGCCCGGTCGCGTGAACCGTTTCCGGCGCACGGGGCGCGGAATGCGCCCTTGTTGCCCGGCGCACGCTAGCGTTATAATAGCTGGGTAGCCGATTGCACGCCGCGCGTCGCGCCGTGCACCCGAAGCGCCCCGCCCGACTTCCCCGGAACCGTCCTGGAGGACAGTTGTCATGCCGCATGCGACCCGGAAGATCATTGCCGTATTGCTCGTTGCCGGAATCGGCGCCTTTACTGGCGGCTGTGGCGGCGATGATACGTCGGCACCCGAGGAACCCATCACCGTTGACATGTACTTCGATTTCAAC
>DASUGO010000029.1:0-9395 GCA_036273975.1 Candidatus Krumholzibacteriia bacterium | reverse complement strand
GCGTTCCTTGTGCCGCGATATGCTCTCGAGCACCACAATCGAATTGTCCACCAGCATGCCGACGCCCAGCGCGAGCCCGCCCAGCGACATCAGGTTCAGCGACACGCCCATCTGCTGCATGATCACAAACGCAAACATGATCGAAATCGGAATCGACATCCCGATGATCAGCGTGCTGCGGAAGTCGCGCAGGAACAGGTACAGGATCAGAATGGCGAGCAGCGCGCCCTGGATGGCGTTGGCGCGCACCTCGGAGATGGCGCTCTTGATGAAGCGTGACTGGTCGAACAGCGTGTCGATCTTCACGTCGGAGGGGAGTTGCTTCGTAAGCGCGGCCAGACGCTTCTTCGCCGCGTTCGCCACCGTCACTGTATTGGCGTCGCCTTCCTTGTAGATGGCGATCTCCACCACCTCTTCGCCGTTGAGGCGCGTGATCACGTCGCGCTCCACGTGGCCGCGCGTCACCGAGCCGAGGTCGGCCAGGATCACGCGGCGGCCGGCCTCCTCGCGCACGATGGTGTTGGCGATGTCGTCGACGCTCTGGAACTCGTTCTCGGTACGCAGCAGGAATTCGGCACCCTTGTCGCGCAACCGCCCGCCGGACTGGTTGACGTTGTCCTGCGCGAGCCGCGCGGCGACGGCGGCAATGGGAATGCCGTAGCTCGACAGACGGCGTTCGTCCAGTTCGACCTGGATCTCCTCTTCCAGCCCGCCCAGCACCCTGGCGCTCGCCACGCCGTCGACCGCCTCGAGGTCCTTCTTGATGGTGTAGTCGGCGAGGTTGCGCAGCCGCACCAGGTTGTCGGTGCCGGAGATCCCGATGCGCATCACCGGGTCGAGCGCCGGGTCGTAGCGCAGGATGACCGGCGGCTTGCACTCGCGCGGCAGCTGGATCAGGTCGATCTTGTCGCGCACGTCGAGCGCCGCGTACTGCATCGACGTCTTCCACGAGAACTCGAGAATGATCTCGGACGAACCCGGCTTCGACACCGAGCGCACCGCGCGCAGCCCGCTGATCACGCCGACCGCCTCTTCCAGCGGGCGCGTGACGAAGTTCTCCACCTCGGCGGGCGCGGCGTCGGGGTATTCGGTCTGGATGGTGAGCGACGGGTAGGAAATCTCGGGCAGCAACCGCAGCTGCAGGCGCGACAGCGCGACAAAGCCGAAGACGACGGTCGCGACGAAGATCATCGTCACCGTCACCGGGCGCTGGATGGAAAAGTCGACGACGCGCATCGCGGGGCCTACTCGGCCTTGCCGCCGGGCTTCTTGCCGGCCACCACGTCCTCGGGGCGGATCATCTTGATCTTGGTGCCCTCGCGAATCCCGCCCACGCCCGCGGTGACCACGGTGTCCCCGCCCGCGAGACCGCTGGTGATTTCCGCGTGGGTCTCGTCTTCGTAGCCCAGTTCGACCAGCGCCTTGCGCACGGTATCGGCCGCGGCCACATACACAAAATGATCCCCGGCGTCGGCCACAACACTGCGACGCGGCACGGTGAGCACGTTCGCATGGGTATCCATCAGGATGCGCACGCGCACGAAACTGCCCGGCACGCCGCCGCCGGTGGTCTGCGCCGTCACCTTCACCGTCCCGGTCCGCAGGTCGACCTCGGGCGCAACGCGAAGGATTTCGCCGTCGAACTGCGTCTCGGGAGCAGTGTCGGGCCGGATGAAGACCTTCTGCCCGGGACGGACGCGGCGCGCCTCGCCTTCGGGCAGGTACATGGACAGCAGCAGCGGCCTCGTGTCGGCCATCACGTACAGCTTGGACGCCATCGCAATATTCTCGCCGGTGTCCACGAGCCGGCTGGTCACGACGCCGTCAAAGGGGGCCGTGATGCGCGTGTATTCGTACTTCACACGCGCGGACTCGTAGCGGTTGTTGGCCAGTTCGAACTGGTATTTGACGTCCGCGTATTCCTTGTCGGAGATCATGTTCTGCTGGTGCATCGCGTCGAGGCGGTCGAGCTCCAGCTTCTGCTTGTCGCGGTTGATGCGCGCCTCGTCCAGCGCAACGCTGAGTTCGGCGTCGTCGAGCCGGCACAGCACCGCACCCGCCTTCACGAAGTCGCCCTCTTCGGCCAGGACCTGCTTCACCTCGCCGGAGATCTTGGACAGGATGTCGACGCGCTTTTCGGGCTCGAGCGTCGCCGTGGTCTGGTAGAAGGTCGACACCGCGCGCCGCTCGACACCGGCCACCTCCACCGGAACCGGCGTGTCCTTGCGATCCTTCTTGTCCTTCTTCCCCTTCTTGCCGCCTTTCTTCTTGTCATCCTTCGCATCCGCGGCCAGCGCGGTGGAATCCGACGCCAGTGTGCTGTCGGCCGCGCCCGCGCTCGTGCTCTCGACGCCCATCCGCGTCTTCATCAGGAAGGCACCACCGGCGCCGATGGCGACGATCGCAATCAGGGAAATAACCAGGGTCTTGCGTGTGGGTTTCTTCATTACGGGTCTCCGACTTGCGACTGGGTGAGGAACGACCGCCCGGCATGGCGGACCGGGAGAATACGCGCCGTCTCATATGTATGTTGCATTCCCGGGCGGGCGCTCGCCGACGCCACCGGCTCCCGGGTCATCCGGTAGGACTGACCCCGCGGGGGGAAAGTTTCAGATATTCCTGGAAGTCGCCGGCGGAGTTATCGAGTGGTGGGTGTTGGTGCGCCCGAGAGGACTTGAACCCCTAGCCTTGTGGTCCGTAGCCACACGCTCTATCCAGTTGAGCTACGGGCGCACCCAGAAACATCAGGCAGCCGGTATGAGCGGCCGCAAAACATGGCGGAGAGGGAGGGATTCGAACCCTCGGTACGGGTTTAAGCCCGTACGACGGTTTAGCAAACCGTTGCCTTCAGCCAACTCGGCCACCTCTCCAAACCGTCATTGATCATTAAAACTGGCGGAGGGCGAGGGACTCGAACCCCCAAGGGCGATTAAGCCCGACGGTTTTCAAGACCGTTGCCTTACCAGTTAGGCTAGCCCTCCGGTCCGTTGACCGGAGCGCGGACTATAGCACCGCCACCGCAAGGGGTCAAGCGCACCGAAACACCACGTCGGCAAGGGGTTATGGGTACCCTTGCTACCATCGGTACGAGTTGGGCGCCTCCTTTTCTTCCTACCAGCCGACTGCTATGCTCAGGAATCAGGAGGTGTGTGGCCATGGTTCTCCGCCCCATTCAATTCTTTCTCGCAAGTCTCCTCGCGTTCGGCCCCTCAATGACCGCCGCATCGACATGGCATGTAACACCCGGCGGACTCAACATCGAAGCTGCAATGGATAGCTGTGTGGCTGGCGATACCGTGTTGGTGGCGCCAGGCGAGTATGCAGTTGGCCCCGTTCGAGTGGCTGATGGAATCGTATTCCGGAGCGAAGAGGGCCCACGTGTTACGCGTTTCACCCAGTACCCCGGAGCCCCCGGGGGATTTGGTTGCACAAGCCTGAATCGTGTCACGGCAATCGAAGGGTTGTGGTTCGACGGTTTTACGGGCCACGCCAACGAAGGTGCTGGAGCGGTTAACATTCTCAGCTGCCTCAACGTGCGAATCAGTGAATGCGTCTTCACCGGCAACGACGTCGCAGGGGTCGTCGTGAACACCGAGTTCGACGTCACCATTGAACATTGCACGTTTGTCAACAACGTCATGGCAATCGATCTCACGTCGGCTCGGGGGACGCTCGAACACTGTATCGTATGGGATCCCATGGCAGGCATCAGCGCAGACCCTTTCATCCTCGTGCTGTGCAACGATCTGCTTCGTATCACAGACGCGCCGCCGGTATTCCGCGGTGCCAATTTCTCGAGTGACCCGTCGTTCTGCAGTGCTACTGACTATCGCGTCATGCCATCGTCACCCTGTGCGCCGGGTCAATCCCCGCTCGGTACGAACTGTGGCCTCATTGGTGCCCTGCCCGCGGACTGCTCGACAACACCCGCCAAATCAACCACGTGGGGCGGGCTGAAGGCGCTGTACAGAAAGCATGATTGCAGAGCCCACTACCCGCGCTATTCGCGAGCATGCCCCCGAACGATGTTTGTGGTGTCAATCTTGACTCGCCGCCTTGCATTCACTTTCGGTACAAGCTCTTCACGCGCCCCCAGGTTGTTGCCCTTGCCGGTACGGTGTTAACGAGGATCCGCGACCCATCGTCCTGATACGTGTATTCAATTTGAAATCCTGTGTCCCCGTAGGAAACAACCCTAATTTTCGCAAAGTTGGACTCGGTGGTTTGAACCACATACGCCTGCCCGGAAAATATTTCCTTCCCACCGTTGTAGAGTGAAGTGTCGGCCGGTGCCGTGGTGAGGTCGTCGTATGAGCTGTCCTGAGGCGCGTAAGCAATGAGGGCAGGATACCACGTAGAGAAAAAGTAGGGGTACGACGCTGCTGACGAGCCACCACTACCCTCCTGCTGCGACGACACCTTAACAATGATCATATACAGGTCCCCGTCCGGAGCTCCTACCACTTCCGCTGTACCAAAGTCCCACAGAAGCCCCGTCGGTACATTCGCTATCCCCACATGCAATTCAGCGCGTGCACCACAAGCCGCAACCAGACAAACCAACACAACAAACAACCCAACCAACGTGCGCGGCGGAAACATGACGCATGATTTGAGGTGCCGCCGCCCAAAAACCATGAATAGCAACGCGAGGCGAAAATGCCGACTCAAAGAACCGACCCCCTCCAGTTAGCACGAGCGCCCAGTTCAACATGACAATCTTTCTCGATCGCAAAACTTTGGCGGCGTGACTCCGAAGGAGTATACGCCGTTCGCCATCGGCTGCCCATGCCGATCACAGCCGTCCCAATTGACCTTTGCGTCCGGGCGACTGCTCTCCTCTGACGAGCGTGCGACCAACCGACCTACAACGTCGCAAATGCTCATGTCGGCTCCCCGGGCAATGCCACCTGGCACGTTGGAGTGCTCGTCGGTGTCCTTCTCCACTGGCGCCTCCCTTCTTTTTCTGCCGGCCAACTGCTATACTCAGGAATCAGGAGGTGTGTGGCCATCGTTCTCCGCCCCATTCAATTCTTTCTCGCAAGTCTCCTCGCGTTCAGCCCCTCAATGGCCGCCGCATCGACGTGGCATGTGACACCCGGCGGTTCGGGTGGCAGCCTCACGTTGTTGGCTGCGATGGATAGCGCCGCTGTTCTTGACACGGTCCTTGTTGCACCCGGCGAGTACGTCATTGGCCCGATACAAGTCGCCGACGGGATTGTTCTTGTGAGTGAGGAAGGGCCGCTGAAGACTCGGATCGTGGAGTATCCAGGTGCCGCCGGAGGTCTCGGCTGCACGAGTCTCAACATACGGACTGAAATTCGGGGCTTCTGGTTCGACGGATTCGACGGATACGCAAATGAAGAACTCGGCGCAATCAACATCCTCGACTGCGTCGATGTGAGGATAATTGGATGTCTCTTTACGGAAAACGATTACGCGGGAATTTCCGTCGACACTGAGGCTAGTCTTCGTATTGAGAAATGCACGTTCGTCAACAACGTAGTCGCAGTCGAAATCGTGAATGCGACCGGGACTTTCCAGCACAACATTTTTTGGGGGCCGGTTCATGGCATGAGCGATCTTATTGTTGTTGTGTGTAATGACTTCGCGAACATCAATGACGCCCCCCCCGTATTTCGCGTGGCCAATTTCTCGAGTGACCCGTCGTTCTGCAGTGCTACTGACTATCGCGTCATGCCATCGTCACCCTGTGCGCCGGGTCAATCCCCGCTTGGTACGAACTGTGGCCTCATTGGTGCCCTGCCCGCGGACTGCTCGACAACACCGGTGGAGTCTCGAACGTGGGGCGGCGTCAAAGCAATCTACCGGCAGCAGTGAACAAGGTGACTGGGGGAATCGGCAGCCCCAGATCAGCCTTCAGCGCCCGATCTCAAACACCATGTCCTGCCCAAAGCGAGTCGAGAGTTCACTCATCAAACCGGTGTCATCGGTGATGATCTCGGCCCTCGTGGAAACACCGTCCGGCAATTGGAACCGCACAAGGCGGTTATCCCCCTCCTTATACGCCTCACGATCGAAGACGAAGTTCACGCCACGTGCGACCAGGTCTGAGTACAAGATCGACTTCTCATGGCCAACACGCCCACGCCTCTCGATAGGCCGATGCGCTATTTCAGCGTCGGTGAGCCCGCTGTTGTCGATGCAGGTCCTGAACCCGGCGTAGTAGCCCAGACAGGCCTGTCCGCGCAGCAAGACGGTCGCATCCAGTCCATCAAAGTAGGGACGCAGCAGTTCCCCGACCCGGCGATCGCGTGCGAGCGGGTACACGCGCGTGTAGTAGGCATGTTCGTCAACAATGCCACGGTGATCACGCGTCCTCGTTGTTCCGTCGCGCTGCTCAATGAGCAGCCGGTCGCGCAACGCGGTTTCGCCGACGGCGATCACAACGACGGTCGCCACGAGAACCACGCGCGTCGCTCTGGCCCGATGCGGCCACAGGCGGCGCAGACTCCATTCGAACAGAAAGTACCCAAAGGGGACGACGGGCATCACAAACCGGGCAAACATGAAGTCTCCGCCAACGCGGGCCACAAAGCCCACCAGGTACACCGCCACGACAGCCAGCGCGACAAGTGCGGCGGCATCCGCGCGCTGCATCGGGCTCGTTCGGCCGTCCACCGCCGCTGCGCGGCGTGACAGGACCACTGTGGCGCCGGCCAGCGCATACGCGCACAGCGCCGACGTGGGATGCGCCAGCCAGTAGAGCCACAGATAATAGAGACCCTGCGAGTAGTACGAGAGGTGCGCGGACTTGGCGTAGTACGGATTGGGAAAGAGATCCCCGTAGTAGGCAACCTTCCACACGAGGTACGGGAGATAGACGACCGCGATTGGCGCACAAAACGCGGCACAATCGCCGAGTATCCGGCGAGGCGACTGCCGTAACCCCAGGGCCCGGCCCACGAGCGCTACGCCGGCAACGACAACAAAGAGCACGCCGTCCGGCCGCGTCATCACGGAGAGCACCAGAAGCAATGACGAGACGAGCAGCCGCAGGCGTTCCCGCCACCCGGTGAAGAAGTAGACGAGGAACGCCAGCACCAAGAGGGCGGTAAAGAAGGATGTTTCCAGGCCGCCGGTCGCCCAGATCACGCCATCGCGGTTCGCGACCAGCGCCAGGGCGGCGAACGGGAACACGAGGCCGACGTCGCGCGGGGCGATGCAGAAGGAGATTCGGGCCAGTGCGAGAAGTGTCACGACGTACGAGAGTACTCCGAGCGAGATCACTGCGCTGACCGGGTCGGCTCCCAAACGTTGTGAAGCCGTGATGATTGCGAGCCACAGAAAATGCGTGTAGCCCTCGACGCGCTCGCCAGCGTTGTACACCCACCCGTTGCCGGCCAGAAACTGTTCGGCGTAGCGAAACGTGATGTAGATATCGTCGCAGGTCCACCGTTGCAGATATGTCATCGCAGCGCCCAGCCCGGCGACGGCCAGTGCAATCACGACGGGGGTTCTGGCCTTTCCTCTGCGCAGCGATCCGGACATGTTCACCATACGGTAGGCCACTATGGCAACGGACCCCGCGACCGTGGACCCGGCACAATGAGGGCCGGGTTGATGGTGGCGAAGGTGCCGTCGCCGTGCCACTCGATGAAGACGAGCCGCAGGTGACGACGGTGGTCCGCGGTGTAACCGGAATGTGGGTTGGCAACGCTGAACGACATCAGCCAGCGGTCATCGCCGAACCCGCACGGCACGCGCTGGATCTCGATCGCGTTCATCCCGGGGTCGGGGATGTAGCCGCGGTAGGTCCAGTTGGCGCTCCCGAGCGTGTCGGCGGCAAGCGAGGGCGAGGTGGCGTACTGCGCGATGGTGCGCGGCGACGTCACCACCGACAGGCTGTCCTCGGGATCACGCCAGTCGGTGAAGAAGAGATAGTTCAAACCGTCGTGTTGAATGACGAACGGATTTTCGGCCATGCCACCGGTCGCGCGCGCATCCGCGAGACCCGACAGGCGCCGCGTCGCGTCGATGAGTCCGTCCCCGGTCCAGTCCACCAGGTTGGCGGAGTGCGCGACCGTCACCGTGGCGTATTGATTCAGGCTGCGCGCGGTCGCAAACAGGAGCCAGTGGTCGCCGTCGCGAATCACGAACGGGTCGCGGCACTGGTCGTTGAAGGAGCCGGCCGTTCCCACGGTGGTCCAGCACTCGCGGCACTCGTAGACGCAGCCGTCACCCACGGCACCCGGGCAATTCCCGCCCGGGATGCGCGACCACGCGTAGAGGTCGTCGGATGTTGCGAGTCCGATGCGCTCATGGCGCTCGGAACCGACGACATCGACGCCGGTGTAGAACATGTAGTACCTGCCACCGTTGCGGATCACGTGCGGCGCCCACGTGCCCGCACCGTCCCACGCGCCTGGCTGCGGTAGCAGCGCGACGCCGACGTAGGTCAGGCTCTGCAGGTCATTGGATATGTAATGCTCGATGTGACTGGGGCCGAAGATGTCCTCGTTCTGGAAGAACAGGTGGAACACGCCGTTGTCGTCGCGGAACCAGGTGTGGTCGGAGATGTCGTCGTCTTCGACGTCGAGGCGCGGGAAGTCCTGTTCGTAGGGAAACCCGTCGCCGTCGTCGTCGTCGATTTTCGACTGAAGAAACGTGGGTGAAGCGCCGACATCGTTACAGGATTGCTTCGAGGCGGCGGTGCCGCCGTCGCACGCAACCATCGCGAGCAACCATGCGCCGGTTGCGAGCGTCCACGGTGTCCGCATGCCGGGTTACTCCTCCAACTGCTCGAACTTCTTGTGGCGACGGA
This sequence comes from Candidatus Krumholzibacteriia bacterium, assembly GCA_036273975.1. GTDB lineage: Bacteria > Krumholzibacteriota > Krumholzibacteriia > WVZY01 > JAKEHA01 > JAKEHA01. The sequence continues at coordinate 610 of DASUGO010000029.1, read as the reverse complement.
TCGCATAACGGATGATCACCGCGATGAACAGGAGCGCCACGAGGCCGAATGCCGGCCCGGACTGGATGGCGAGCAGTTTGGCGTGATAGCGGCGTTCCAGATCGTCCTGAAAGTACGTGCCGTAGTCCCCCGCCGGAAAGCCCCAGAAGTCGAGGAACGCGGCGTCGAAGTTCTTCTGCGCGGCCACCACACTCAGAAACTCCGGCAGCCGCTGAAATCCGCCGTCGGCGAAGAGCTCGGTGAACGCGGCATACGAGACGCGGTACGCGGCTTGCGCGCGTTCCTCCTCCAGCGGGTAGGTGTAGGTCATGTCGCGCAGTCGCGGCGCGGTGCCACTCCAGACGCTGTTGGCGAGCTGCCAGCCGTCCACCACCGACCACTCGCGCGCCTGCCACTGCGCGAGTCCTTCGAGGAACCAGATGGGAAAGCGCACGCGCGGCACCTTCTGGAACAGCAGCAGGTGCGAGAGTTCGTGCGGGACCACCTCCTCGAGCGAGTTGAACGAGCGCGTGGCCTTGTTGACATCTACAAGGATGCGCTGGTCCTCGAGCACCGCGAACGCAACCCCCCAGCGCGGCATGCCGTGCTCGAGGTTGCGGTCGTAGCCGCG
>DASUGO010000028.1:0-40656 GCA_036273975.1 Candidatus Krumholzibacteriia bacterium | reverse complement strand
CCCGGATCGATCAGATTCTCGATCGACGAGCACACGTCGATGAAATCCTCAACCGTCTCGTGTCCGTACTCCGACATGTAGTCCTGGATGCGGATGCCGTGGTTGGCCAGTTCGTCCATCATGTGCCGGTTGGTATTCTTGAAATAGGCGTTGTTCTTGAAGAAGTCGCTGTGGGCAAACACGTGTCCGATCACGAGCTTCTGATCGACCAGCTGGTTGGAGTTGAGCAGATATGCATAGCACGGGTTGTTGTTGATGACCATTTCGTAGATCTTGTGCAGCCCGTACCCGTAGCTCTTCTGCATGTACTCGTACTGCATGCCGAAACGCCAGTGCGGGTAGCGCGTCGGAAAACCGCCGTACGAGGCCACCATGTTGATCTCCTCGTAATCCAGCATCTCGAACACGACGGGAAAGAAGTCGAGCCCGAAACCGCGCGCGTAACCCTCGATTTCCTGGATGAGTTCGGCCAGGTGGGCCTTTTCGAGCATCGCCGTCAGCGCCCCTTCCCCAGAAACTTCTTGATGGAGTCGTAGATCTCGTCCCGGCTGGCAATCTCCGTCAGTACGACGTTCGGCGCCTCCTTGAACGCGCCCGCGAGGTCGTTGATGAACGCCCCGCTGCCATAAGGGCTCGCGACCTGCCCGTAGCAGAACAGATTGACGTATGGCAGCAGTTGCTCGCCCAGCACGGTCAGACACGTCTGCGTGTCACCGCCACCCCAGTTGTCGCCGTCGGAGAAATGAAACACGTAAATATTCCATTCGCTCGGCGGGAACCCCTCGGCCAGCAGGCCGGCGACCAGCTGGTAGGCCGACGAAATCCGGGTTCCGCCGCTCTCGCGGGTATGGAAGAAGGTGTCCTCGTCGACCTCCCGCGCCTCGGCATCGTGGACGACAAAACGGGTCGTGACCCCCTTGTACTGGCGGCGCAGCCAGGTGTTGATCCAGAACGACTCGTTGCGGACGACGTCCTTCTGCTCGTCGCCCATCGATCCGGACACGTCCATTACGTAGATCACAACCGCATTCGTCTCCGGCGCGTGGATGGTGCGCCGCGCGCGGTAGCGCTTGTCGTCCTTGATCGGAATGATGACCGGATTCGCGACATCGTAGGAGCCGGACGCGATCTGACGCTTCAGCGCCTCGCGGAACGTCCGGCGGAAATGGCGCAGTGATTCCGGCCCGCTGCGGTGGATGCCGGTGTAACGCCCGTGCTCGGCCTCGATGATGTCCCGTGAGCGCGGCTGGATGTTGGGCAGTTCGAGCTCCTCGCCCATGATCTCGGCGAGTTCATCCAGCGGCACGTCGACCTCGAGAACGTGTTGACCCGGGCCGTCGCCCGCTGCCGCCGCGCCCTCGCCCTCGGCGGCGCCGATCGGCGTGCCGGGGGCACCGTCGCCCTGGCCGACGCCGCCAAACTTGCGGGTTTCGTGGCGGAAGGTCGGGATCTCGATCTGGCGGATGGGGATGGACACGTAGTCCTTCCCCTGCCGGCCGATGAGCTCGCCGGTCGTCATGTACTTGCGCAGGTCCTTTTTGACGATCCCGCGCACGACCTGACGAAAGCGGCTCAGATCCCGCTCGATGCGCTGCACCATGCTGCGCCTCCTAGCTCGATCGCTTCACGTCGCCGCGCGCAAAGATGCTCGCGACGAAATTGAGGACGTCGGTCGCGCATATGTCGCAGTAATGCATGTTGCGAATCAGCCGCTGCTTGACCACGTCGATCTTGGCCTGCGTGTCCTTGTCCACCACGCTGGATACCAGATTGGTGAGCTTGATGGAGTCCTTCTGGTCCTCGAACAGCTTGAGCTCGAGCGCCTTCTGCAGCCGGGCGTTGGTCTTGTAGTCGAACGTCTTGCCATCGATGGCCAGCGCGCCGATATAGTTCATGATCTCGCGCCGGAAGTCATCCTTGCGATTCTCCGGAATGCCGATCTTCTCCTCGATCGACCGCATCAGCCGCTCGTCCGGTTCCTCGTCCTCGCCGGTGTAGCGGTTCTTGACCCGCTCCTTCTGCGTGTACGCCTTGATGTTGTCGACGTAGTTCGAGCAGAGTTTGGTGATGGCATCCTCGTCGGCCGAGATCGCGCGCTGCACCTCATTCTTGACCGTGTCCTCGTACTCCTCCTTGACCTGGGCAAGGAGATCGCGGTAGCGCTTGCGCAGTTCCTCGGAGTTGATCAGCGAGTGGTGCTGCAGACCCGCCTCGAGCTCGTTCAGCACCATGAAAGGGTTGATGCAGCGCTCGGCTTCGTCGCTCACGAACGCGTTGGAGATCTTGTCCTGGATATAGCGCGGTGAGATGCCGTCGAGACCCTCGCGGACGGTCTCCTTGCGCAGTTCCTTGACGTTCTCCTCGGTGAAGCCGGGGATCGACTGACCATTGTAGAGCCGCAACTTCTGGATCATGTTGATCGAGGCTTTTTTCGGTTCCTCGAGACGCGTCAGCACCGCCCACATCGCGGCCATTTCCAGCGTGTGCGGGGCGATATGCGTGTGGCGGATGCGATCGGGATTGAAGTCGCGCTCGTAGATCCGCACCTCGTCCTTGAGGCGCGTGATGTACGGAACGTCGATCTTCACCGTACGGTCGCGCAACGCCTCCATGAACTCGTTGCTCTGGAGCTTGCGGTACTCGGGCTCGTTGGTATGCCCGATGATGACCTCGTCGATATCCGTCTGCGAAAACTTCTTGGGCTTGATCTTGTGTTCCTGCGACGCCCCCAGCAGGTCATACAGGAACGCCACGTCGAGCTTCAGCACCTCGATGAACTCGATGATTCCGCGGTTGGCGACGTTGAACTCCCCGTCGAAGTTGAATGCGCGCGGGTCGGAGTCCGAGCCGTACTCGGCAATCTTGCGGTAGTTGATGTCACCGGTCAACTCGGTGGAATCCTGGTTCTTTTCGTCCTTGGGCTGGAAGGTTCCGATGCCGATGCGGTCCTTCTCCGAGAGCACCAGGCGCCGCACCTCCACGTGGCGCACGACCTTGGTCCAGTCGCCGTCGTACTGGAGCATCAACTCGTTGAAACGGAAACGGCATGCGGGACACAATTCCCCCACCACGCTGACCGGGAAGGATGTATCCGCCGAGCGTTCGTTGATGCTGGCGAGCACCTCGTCGCGCAGCGCTTCCGGGATCAGGTGCAGCGGGTCCTCGTGCATCGGGCAGTCCGCCTGGCGCTGCCCGTCGTCCTCGCGCCAGCCAAACGTGTAGAGCGCGCCGTCCTGGGTCTTGGAGTAGTTTTCGACGCCCTTCTTGAGCAGGCGCACAATGGTGCTCTTGGCGCTGCCGACCGGCCCGTGCAGCAGCAGGATTCGTTTCTCGGTACCGTAGCCCTGGGCGGCCGACTTGAAAATGTTGACCATCTTCATCAGCGATTGCTCGAGGCCGTAGATCGCATCCGCTCCTCCGTTCTCGACGTCGTCGAAAAAGCGGTAGCGCACGATCTTGCGCTTGTGCTCGCTGTACTCCTCGACGCCGTGCGACACGATCATGTCGTAGATACGCTGGAACGCGGTCCGCGTGACGCGGGGGTTGCTGATCACGATGTCCAGGTACTCGTCGAACGAACCCTTCCAGTTCAACTGCTGGAACTGTTCGACATTCTGCCGGGATCGAATGAGACTGATGATCTCGTTGGCGGCGCCCATGTTTCCTCCTGCTCGCACATTCAGGGGGCGTTAACTACCTGCTAATCGGAATATAGGCCGCGTCACCCCACCGCGCCAGCCGTCCATCATCCCGCACGCGACCCGCGGAGTCCGATAGCGCAAAAGGGCAAGAAGCGTACCAAGGCGTCCCGGTCATGCCCCGTCGTATCCCGGGCGCTTGCCGGCCGCTCGTGATCGGAATCACGAGACTGGAAGCCGCTGAACGGGAAGGCTATACTGCCCCAGGTCGGAATTCGGACCGCGCGCTGCGGGCCGTTTTCAAAGCGAACGTCCCGATCAGGAGACAGGTCGAAGTATGGCCGAGTGCATATTCTGCCGGATCATTGCGGGCGAAATTCCTGCCACCGCGGTCTATGAAGACGCGGAGATCTTCGCGTTCCGCGACATCAATCCCGCCGCACCCACGCATATCCTGGTGATCCCGCGCCGCCATATCGGGACGCTCAACGACACGGGTGAAGAGGACCGCGCGCTTCTGGGCCGGCTGCTGGAGGCCGCACGCGTGATCGCGCGCGATCAGGGGCTCGTCGCGGGGGGTTACCGGGTGGTCATGAATGTCGGTGAGGGGGCCGGCCAGTCGGTCTTCCACGCGCACCTGCATGTGCTCGGAGGGCGCCCCCTGGCGTGGCCGCCCGGTTGACCGGCGCTAGAGCGTTTCGAAGTACCGGTCCTCCAGCGCGGTCTTGAGGTCGGGCAGGCGGTCAAAGTCCTCCCGGGCGTCCTCCTCACGGCGGGAGAGGACACCGACGGCCACGAGCTGGAACACGATCTCGCCAATATCACTTCCCGACCGCAGCCCCCACCGTTCCAGCACCGTGTACGCGAGCATTCCGAAGCGCTCGCGCGCCGCCCGGCACAGCCCATCCACCAGTTCGGCGCCCGAGATGTGGCGCCGCTCGTCGAGTGCTCTCACCGTGTAGTCGAGCGACTCCATCACGAACGCATACGCGTCCGGCGCATAGCGTGGATCGCCGGCGCGGATCCGCTGGACCGCCTCCCAGAAATCCAAGTGCGGGTTCATCGCGCCACCAGCCGCTCGTAGCTGGCCATATACTGCGCGACGATCTTCTCGCGGTTGAACTGCGCGATCGCGCGCGCGCGCGCCGCCGCGCCGATCTGCCGCCGCAGTGCCTCGTTCTTGAACAATCCGAGCACAATGGCGGTCATGCATTCGACATCCGTCGGCTCACAGAGGAATCCGGTTTCCTCATGCACGATCACCTCCGGCAGACCCCCGATCCGGGAACCCACCACCGGGATCCCGCAACTCATCGCCTCGAGGGCCGAGAGCCCGAAGCTCTCGTGCTGGCTCGGCAGCAGGAATACATCGGCGGCCGGCAGCACCTCAGAGATGTACTCCTGGTCGCCCAGGAACACCACGCTCCCCTCGATCCCGAGCTCGACCGCCAGCCGCTCGGTTGCCTCCCGCTCCGGTCCGTCGCCAACCAGCACGAGGCGGGTGGGAACGTGGCGCAGCACCTCTTTAAGAACATGAAGTAATACCGGCAGGTTCTTGACTTTACGGAAGTTAGAGACGTGCATCAAGACTCGCTCCCCGTTGGGAGCGAGGCGCGCACGCGTACAGGGGTTCTCCTGCGGGCGGAACAGTTCGGTGTCGACAAAGTTGTGGATGACCTCGATCTCGTGTTGAATCCGGAATTCGCGGATGGTCTCCCGGCGCAGGAATTCCGACACCGCGGTCACCGCGTCGCTCTTTTCGATGCTGAAACGCGTGATTTCGTAGTAGGACGGCATCAGCCCGACCAGCGTGATATCGGTTCCGTGCAGGGTCGTCATCGTCGGCAGGCGGCGTGGACGCAACATCTCGCGCGCGAGGAACGCCGAGGTGGCATGCGGGATGGCGTAGTGCACGTGGACCAGATCGAGTCCGTACTGCTCCGCCACCTCGCGGATCTTCACCGACAGGCTGAGCGAATACGGCGTGTACTGCTGAAACAACGGATAGTCACCCGTGACCACCTTGTGGAGGTACACGCGCTCGTCGTACCCGGACAGGCGCGTCGGGTGCCCGCTGGTGATGAAATGCACCTCGTTGCCCCCGGCGGCGAGCGACTTCCCCAGCTCGGTGGCCACGACCCCGCTCCCACCCAGTGTCGGATAACAGACGATTCCGATTTTCATCGCCACGGCGTCAGCGCTCCTGGCGAACAAGGATGTCGAGGTCGGCGAGTGCTACCGGCGTCAGCAGCTGGAAAGCCTCGCCGTACGTCACGCCGACTCGCCGGCCGGACAGGCGGTCACGCGCATCGACGACGCCAAGAAACCGCGGATCGGTGAGTGGCGTCGGCAGCAAACCGTCCTCGGACCCCACCTGGCTCGCGTGCGCGCGGATCGCGCGCATCTTCGTCTCGTAGACGGCGCTGACATCCACCACGACGTCGGCGCGAACGTCGTTGCGTCCCGCGTAAACCAGCGCCCGTGCGACCCGCCAGCGCTCCTGACGTCCCGTCTCACCGTCGGTCCGGTAGCCATTCACATTGCTGAGGAAGATGGCGCTGCGCGTGAGGGTTCCGCCCGCGGCGTGGTCGGGGTGCGGGTCGTCCGCGCTGGGAACCAGCACGATGTCGGGGCGATAGGTGCGCAGAACCGTGACCAGGGCGCGGACCTGGGCCGGATCCTCGCTGCGCACGCCGGTGTCCGGCAGCCCCACGTTGATGCGCCCCGCGCAGCCCAGGATACGGCAGGCCTCGGCCGCCTCGCGCGCGCGGCCCTCGGCCGTCCCGTTGGTGGAGGATTCGCCGCGCGTGAGGTCAACGACGAAGACCTCGTCGCCCCGGGCCGTGCACACGGCCACCGTCCCGCCGCAACCAATCTCAACGTCGTCCGGATGTATGCCGACTGCTACGATTCGCATGATCAGAGCGAATATACACGATGACCGACCCGGCCGTCTAACGCCCCGCGAACCGAATCGCCGGCCAGTTCCTGCAGCACCGGCCACGCGGCCGGACCGTGGAACGCGTAGGGCGTCACCATCGAGAGGAAACGTTCCTGGGGGGCGCCGGCGCGGGTAAACATGTCGGCAGCGCGCGCCAGAAACGGATAGCGCGCCGCCGCGCTCTGCGAGTCCTGCTCCACCGCCGCGTCGACCGCCTGGCGCAGCCGATGCGACAGATCGGCGAAGCGTTTCTCCAGCTTGTCGCGGTTGCGTACATCGAGACGCCGGGACGCCGCCGCCGTAAACCCCTCCACGAGTACGCGGAACTCCTCCTCCGCCGCGCGCGCCGCGGCGGCAAACGACTCGTCGGCCAGACGCGCGCGGGCGCGGTCTGCGATCGTCGTGGGCTCCTGCGCGAACACCGCCGCGCCGATCCCGACGCGCTCCGCCAGCGCAACCATCGGGGGCGGCAGGAATGTGGCCGACATGCGCGGAAACACGACCGGGCGTTCCACGCCGAGTGCGTCGTAAACGGGCCGCAACTGGGCACGATACGCAATCTCCGCCGGGCCCAGCACCACCGCGACCGGGTTGAAAATTACGTCCTGAACCAGATTGCGCGCGACCACACCGGGCGACACGCGCGCGATGTCGCGCTCGAATGCCGCGCGCATCTCCACCCGCCGCTCCGCCGGAATCTTGCGGCGGACGCCGTCCGTCACGTCGAAGAGCCCCGACGACGCCCCGAGATCGAGCTGGGCGTGAAAGCCCGCCTCGACCAGCCGCGCGCCGGCGCCCTGCACCAGAGCGCGCACTTCCGCTTCGCGGTCGAAGAACTCCAGCAGCGTCGCGCGCGCGCACTCGCGCAGCAGCGGTTCGCGGCCGTCGACCAGCGCCACCGCCCCGGCGGTGAGTTCTACAATGACCCGCGCGGCCGCCTCGCCGAGGTCGCCTGCGGTTTCCGTCCACGCCCCCAGAGCCTGCGCCGCTTTGGTCCCGTCGGGAAGAAACGGCGCCACGGCCGCGATCGCCGCCCGCACCGCGTCTCCCGCGATGTCCCCCACCCGCAGACCGGGCGTATACGACGACGCGTCCAGCGCCACCGAGACCACGGACAGGTCCTGAGCAATCGCGGTCAGGTCGCGAATCTCCGCGAAGTCGTCGTCGTCTGCGCCCATCCAGAACACCGGCACGCAGCGCGTTCCCGTGTTCGCCTCGACAGCCGTGGCCAACGCACACGCGGTGGCGATCTTGTACAGTGTCAACAGCGGACCGCCCGCGACGCCAGGCTGCTGCCCGGTCACGACGGCGCGGACACTCCCGTCGGCCAGACCCGGCAGCGCGGCCAGCACGGATTGCGAGACCCCGAGCGCCCGGTTCGTGGCCACCAGATGATCGACGAGGCGCGTGTCGACGCAGGCACCGGCGGCGGTCACGCGCGCCCAGTCCGGCGCCCCGGATGCAAAGCCGCCCAGCGCGTCGTGAACCGCACCCGAGCGCGAGAGTACGAACGCGGCGTACAGCTCGCTGCCCCCCGCCGCCGAACTGAACGGAATGAATTCGCGCATGCCGCTCATACGGCCGTCCGTTCCGCCAGCAGAATCATACGGGGCGACTCATCCGGCCGGTAGCCACCGCCGGCGTAGTCGCCGTGCCGCGCGACGACGCGAAGCCCCGCGGCCGCGAACATTCCCTCCAGTTCGACGGCGCTGAACAGACGCACACGCTCGCTGTACGTCACCTCGGCACCCCGGTGCGGAATGATCCGCACGTGCTTGCACAGAACGCGGCGGACCGCATCGAGTTCACGCTCCTCTACGATCACTGCGCCCTCTTCTTCCCGCCGCGTCGCGCCGGCCGGAACCTCGCCAATCGCGGCGCCGTTGATAAAATCCATCAGAAACCGTCCTCCCGGCCGCAGCACGCGCGCGACCTCATGAATCACGCGCGCGTTGTCGGCTTCGTCCTCAAAATAGCCAAAACTCGTGAACATGTTCACGGCACCGGCCACGCTGGCATCGCGCACCGGCAGGCAACGCATGTCCGCCTGCACCACGCGCCCCGCGAGCCCGCGCCGCTCGACCGCCTCACCCAGCAGAAACTCGGAGAGATCGATACCGTACGTGTCGATGCCCGCCTCACCGAACGCGGCCGTGTAGCGCCCCGCACCACACGCCACATCGAGCACCGGTGCCCGCCCACGGAACATGCCGGCGAACACATGCGCCACCGCGCGGGCCTCGGCATCGTCGCGGTGCGCATAGACCAGCGGGTAGACCTCCCCGAACGCAACCCGGTACCAGTCCATTCAGGCCCGCCCGTCCGCAGAACTCAGCACCGTGTCGTGCAGGAAATGGGCATCGTCGTGCTGCGGGCAGGTCTCCGTGTAGTGGAGACCGCGACTCTCGCGGCGTCGCAGCGCGGACTCGATCACGAGCCTCCCCACCAGCACGATGTTGCGCAGCTCCAGCAGATCCTGATTCACCCGGCTCTTCCAGTAGACCGATTCCACCGTCTCGCCAAAATCGCACATGCGGCGTTTTGCGATCGACAGCCGTGCGTCGCTGCGCACGATGCCGACATAGTCCCACATCACGCGTCGCGCCTGGTCCCAGTCGTGTTCCAGCACCACCGGATCCGGCGCCCCGATCCCGCCCGGCTCTTCCCACGCGCGCGGCCGTGGCAATACCATGTCACGGTCCAGCCCGTCGAGCGCGCCCTCGTACACGCGCCGCGAGAACACCAGCGCTTCGAGCAGCGAGTTACTGGCCAGGCGGTTGGCGCCGTGCAGGCCGGTGTGGCTCACCTCGCCGACCGCGAACAGATTCGGGACCGAGGTCCGGCCCGACAGGTCGACGTCCACGCCGCCGCAGAAATAATGGGTCGCTGGCACCACCGGAAGCGGTTCGACGCGCGGGTCGAGCTCGAGCGCGAGGCACTGCGCCAGAATGCCGGGAAAGCGCCGTTCGATGAATTCGGCCGCCAGGTGACGGATGTCCAGGTAGACACACGCCGCGCCGGTCCGCTTCAATTCCGAGTCGATCGCGCGTGCGACGATGTCCCGCGGCGCGAGTTCGGCGCGCGGGTCGTAGGTATCCATGAAGCGCTGGCCGTCCGCCCCGATCAGCTTGCCGCCTTCGCCGCGCAGCGCCTCGGTCAACAGAAACGACTTTGCGCGCGGATGGTACAGGCACGTCGGATGAAACTGGACGAACTCGAGATTGGCGATATTCGCGCCCACGCGAAACGCCATCGCGATACCATCGCCAGTCGCGATGTCGGGGTTGGTGGTGTACAGGTACACCTTCCCCGCGCCCCCGGTCGCAAGTATCGTGCGCCGCGCGACGAACGCGGAAACGGTCTGGCTGCGCGTATCCAGCACGTAGGCGCCCCAGACGCCGTCGTGCCCGTTCGCGTCCTGCAGATGGCGCGCCGCAATCAGATCCACCGCCATGTGGTACGGGTACAGGGCGATGTTGTCGTGGTCGGACACCGCGTCGAGCAGCCGGCTCTCGATCTCGCGGCCGGTGTGGTCGGCGCTGTGTATGATACGCTTGCGCGAGTGGCCGCCCTCGAGGCCCAGCGAGAGCCGCCCGGCGTCGGTGGTGAACGCGACCCCGAGCGTGCGCAGGTCGGCGATCCGTTCCGGGCCCTCGCGGACGACCGCCTCAACCACGTCGCGCCGGCAGAGCCCGTCGCCCGCCCGGAGCGTATCCTCGACGTGAAACTCGAACGAGTCGTCGTCACCCGACACGCTGGCCACCCCGCCCTGGGCATAGTTGGTGTTGGAGTCCGCGAGATCCTTCTTCGTGACCACCGCCACAGTGCCCCGCTCGGCCAGGTTGAGCGCGAGCGAGAGCCCGCCAACGCCGGAGCCAATGATGAGAAAGTCGCTTTGAACCACGCAGCTGCCTTAACTATGTTTTTTTATTTCAGATACAGGGGCGGACGCCGGGAACCCGGCCCCCATGCTAGGCAACCCGGCCCACGATTGCAACTGGGAAGCACCGCGCGGCACTTTGCACCGCCCTGGCACCGTTCCGGCCCCGAGGTGGCGGTCGGACGCGCCGCTGGACCGGCTAAGCGCCTGCGGGATCGCGAGTTCGGATAGACGGTGGGCCATGGTGGCTGGCACAGGGATTGCGTATGCTGCCCCCGGAGTACCCGAGCTTCTCGGTGATTCGATAGAAAACTCATTCAGGAGGTAGGTTCACCATGCGCAAACGCCATTTTGCCTTTGCCGCATTCGCCGTCCTCGTCCTGGGCCTGGTGGCCTGCGACGACGCCCCCGAGAGCGGGCGCCTGACGGCCTCGGTAGTCAGTTTCAACAACGGCTCTCCGGTTGAGAGCGACGTGTCCGACGGTGGCGTGGTCTACGAAGACCTCATCCCCGTTTCCTTCACGGCCCGTCCCTACAGCGAGTTCGTGACGGTGGTCGACGGTGGTCCGCACAGCGAGATGATCGTCGAGAGTTACCGCATCGTGTGGACGCGCGTGGACGGTGGCAGCGGCGTGCTCGCAACGCGGACGGAAAACACGCACGTGTACATGCAGGTCGGCGACATCACCGGCAGCGCCGTTCGTCTCGTGACCTGGGACGACAAGACCGGTTCGGTCCTCGCCCCGCTCGTGGGCACGACCAACCAGATCATGATGCGTGCGGACATCACCTTCACCGGCCGGGAAGTCGGCACGGAAGAAGAGATCGAGTTCATGGCCTCGATCAACGTCCATTTCGCCGACACGCTCTAGTTCGCGCCGGGAAGCTCGGTTCAGACCACCTCCAGGGATGGTTTGCCAAGGGTGGCTTGCCAACGATGGCCACGAAGACGCCGCAGACATCGTCTGCGGCGTCTTCTCATTCGTGGGGGAACAGCAGGGGCCCGAGAGAATCCTCGGTCAATGCCACGTCCAGGCGCACCTTCCAGACCGGCAGCGCCCACACGAAGCGCCGGAGTTTCACCCAGTCCTTCTCCGTCACCAGCAATGCGTCCGCGCGCGCCGCGGCGGCAGCCGCGTGGATGTTCTCCACGTCACTCGCGCCATACCGGTGGTGGTCGCGGAACCATCGCTCACCCGCCACCACCACGCCCAGCGTCGTGACGTCCTCACGTAGACGGTCCGGCCGCGCGATCCCGGCCACCACGAGCGCCCGCGCCGGCCGTGCTTCGCTTGACGGAACCACGGGCATCAGCGACGGCGTTCGCGTCATCCCGAGCACCGGCGTGCCGGGCCGTATCCAGCGTTGGATCTGCCGGGTGGCGGCGGCGATGGCATCCGCGTCACCCGCGCCGTTGAAAACAATTGCGTCGGCACGCCGCAGCGCGCCTGGCCCCTCCCGCAACGACCCGGCCGGCAACAACTTCCCGGGCCCCAGCGGACGCCGTGCATCGAGCAGCACGACGTCGACATCGCGCGCGAGCCGCCACGACTGGAACGCGTCGTCCACCACCACCAGCGTCGCCCCCAGCGCGATCGCTGCCCGAACGGCGTCCGTCTTGCCCGCACCCGCCACCACCACCGCACCCGGCACGCGTTCTGCGACCAGCGCCGTCTCGTCCCCCAGCGCGTCCGCGAGATCGACGGGGCCGCCCCGGTCGATCACGCGCGCGCCCGCAAGTCCATCCACCGGGGGCTCTTCGGTGGGTAATACAAGCGACACCAGCGGCCCGCGCTCCGCGCGCGAGCCATACCCGCGCGTCACGTACGCCACGCGCTGCCCGCCGGCGATGGCGGCTTCGAGCACAAGCATGGCCAGGGGTGTCTTGCCGCTCCCCCCCACTTCCAGGTTTCCGACACTCACGACGCGCGCGCCGGGGTGCGCCTCCCGGCGGGCGCTGCCGGTCGCGCGGGCGAGCGCGAGCCCGCCGCGGTAGAGCCACGCGAGCGGCGTCAACAGCGGCATTCCCGCGCGCAGGCGCGCGGCACGATCACCCACGGACATCGTTGTCGGCGGCGCGGGTAATGTCATTGAGGATCCTCTCCACCTCGGCCCGCGCGGTTTCGAGCGCGGCGCTGCTGGCGTCGGACGGAACGCGCACCGGCGTCCCGTAGCGAACCACGACGCGCGTGAACGGCAACGGGAGCTCGAAACGATCCCACGATGCAAATGTCCTGTGACGGCGCGACGCGCTCGTGACCGGGATGATGGCACATCCGCTGAGCTTTGCGATTTCCGCCGCGCCGGGCTTCACCACGTGCATCGGCCCGCGTGGACCGTCGACCGTGAGACCGATATCATCGCCCGCGCGGAGCCTGTCCACCATCGCCAGGATCGCGCGGGCACCGCCGCGTGTGCTCGACCCGCGCACGTGACCGAACCCCAGAAAGCGGATCGTCCGCCCGAGCATCTCACCGTCAGGGTGCTCGCTCGCAAGGATATGGACACCCTCGTTGCGGTGCGTGTATGCCATGGGCAGCAGGCGCCCGTGCCAGAACACGAACACGAGTTGCGACGACATGCGACGGGCCGCATCCAGATTCTCACCGCCGCGTGTGCGAATCCGCCACGTCGCACCGAGGACGCGTATCACCAGCGAACCAAACAGTCCGATCGCGACCAGGCGCATGTTCACGGGTGCCGCTCCGCGATGAGTTCGCGCGCCATCTCCGCGACTCGCCGCGCACCCGCGCCCCCACCCAGGCGCCCGCGCAGCGCGCGAAACTCCGCGAGCATCATGTTACGCTCATCGTCGCGCGTGAGCAGGCGCTCCACTGCGCCCGCGATCGCATCCGGACGCGCCGCGTCCTGCACGAATTCGGGTGCGACCGCGCGCCCCAGCAGCACATTCACCAGTCCCACGTGTGGAATCTTCACCAGCCGTCGCGCGAGCGCGAAATTCAGCGCGCCGGTCCGGTACACCACGACCAGCGGCGTGTCCAGCAACGCGGCCTGCAGCGTCGCCGTGCCCGACGCTACCATCGCCGCGCGCGCGCCGGACAACACTTCGATCGCGTCGTCCGCGATGTCAACCTCGATCGCCGCGCGCGCCGTCAGGTCCGTGTAGAGCGAGCGCGGTACCACCGGGCTGCGCGCGATCCGGAAGCGCGTCCCGGGCACGCGCACGGCGAGGCGCTCCGCCGAGTCGAGCAGCAGCGGCAACAGGTGACGCACTTCGGACTCGCGACTCCCCGGCAGGAGCGCCACCCCGTCGCGCGCGGCATCACCCGGAGGCGGCAGTTCGTGGTCCACCACGAACGGATGTCCGACGAATTCCACCGGCACACCCGCGTCGTGGTACAACGTCGCCTCGAACGGCAGCACCACCGCCATGCGGTCGACGGTCTGTTTGATCTTCTCCATGCGGCCGGCGCCCCACGCCCAGATCTGCGGTCCAATATAATAGAGGACCGGCACACCGCGGCGGTGCGCGTGCGCGCACAGGCGGAGATTAAGGCCGGGATAGTCAACCGCGATGAACAGGTCGGCCTGATCGATGAGGCGGCGCAGCGCGCGTTCGAGACGGTAGAAACGCGGAAGGCCCGCGAGAACGCCGGTGAACCCGATGACGGCGTACGCGCGGTGGTCGAACCGCACGTCCATGCCCGCGGCCGCCGAGCGCTCTCCCGCCATACCGCGGACCTCCACGCCCGGCAGCGCGGCACCCAGCGCGGCCACAACGTGCGCCGCATGCATGTCACCGGAGAGTTCTCCCGCACAGAGGACGATGCCGCGGGACTGCAACGCCGCCACCCGCTACATCCGCGCGGAGCCGACGCGGTTCAGGATCGCGTCCGCCAGTCGCATGGCCTGCAGTCCATCTTCGCCCGTCACCGGCGGCGTCGAGCGCGATGCGACGGCGCGACAGAATGCGCCCAGTTCCTTGGCCAGCGGTTCGGCGCCGTCGCTGCGAAATTGCTCCACCGCGACGAAGTCCGCCAGCGCGGGCGGCGCGTCCAGCGCCCCGGTCTGCAGCGCCGCCATCCTGGCATCGAAGCCGTCGCTCTTGCGATAGTGGGTCACCGATCCCCCCAGCAGATCGATCGAATAGTAGCCGGTGGTCGAGAAGACACGAACCTTGCGCATCGGAGAAGCCGTCACCCGGCTCGCGGTGACGTTGGCGACACAACCGTCCGCGTACTCGAGACGGGCGTTCACGATATCCGGCTCCGCGGTCAACAGCGCGGCGCCCTTGGCGCGCACGTCGACGGGCACGCCGCCCACCAGCAGCCCGAGCAGGTCGAGGTCATGAATCATCAGGTCCATGACCACCGACACGTCGGTACCGCGCGGGGTAAACGGCGCCAGCCGGTGCACCTCGATGAACAACGGACGGCCGATGCGCGGCAGTACCGCCTCCAGCGCGCCGTTGAAGCGCTCGATGTGCCCGACCTGCAGGATGCGGCTGCCCGCGGCGGCCGCGGCGACGACGCGTTCCCCCTCCGCCACGGTCGCGGTGATCGGCTTTTCGATGAAGAGGTCGCAGCCGGCCGCGACGGCGTCCAGCGCGACGGTGCAGTGATGGGATGTGCTGGTCACGATGCTGACCGCATCCACATCGGCCAGCATGGCGCTCAGCGAGGGGTAGGCCCGGGCTCCAAATTCTTCCGCGGCGGCACGCGCACGGCCGGCGTCAACGTCGAAGCAGCCGACATGGTCGACTCCCGCGAGCGAGCGCAATACACGGACGTGGGCACGGCCCAGGCGCCCGGTTCCAGCGACGCCAATTCGAAGTCCCAATGGGTTCTACTTCGTGATTCCCCGCTCGCAGTGACGCAGGAACTCAGCCATCTCGGCCGCATCGGCATCGTCCCAGTCGTCGCCGTCGAGGATTTCCAGCACCTGAGCCACGTTGTAATCGCTGCGGTACAGGAGCTTGTAAATTTTCTTCACCCGCGCGCGGCGCTCTGCGTCGAATCCGCGCCGTTCCAGACCGATGGAATTGAGTCCGTATATCTGCGGCGGATTGCCGGCCAGCTTGATGAACGGCGGAACGTCGCGCTCGATACGGCTCCCGCCGCCGATGAACGCATACTTGCCCAGACGCACGAACTGATGCACCGGCGTCAGGCCACCGACAGTGACGAAGTTGTCGATGAACACGTGCCCGGCCAGATTGACGGCATTCGCCAGAATGACCTCGTTGCCGATCACGCAGTTGTGTGCCACGTGCACATAGGCCATCAGCAGGCAGTTGCTGCCGATCACCGTGGTCGCCCCCTCGCCGGTGGCGAGGTTGACGGTGACGAACTCGCGCAGCACGTTGCCGTCGCCGATGGTGAGGAACGTCTGCTCCCCGTGATACTTCAGATCCTGTGGCTCGGTGCCGATGCTGGCGCCGTGGAAGATGCGGTTCTCGCGCCCGATGCGCGTGGCGCCTTCGATGAGCACGTTGGAGGCGATCTCGCAACCATCGCCAATTTCGACGTTTTCGCCGATGACGGTGTACGGACCGATCTTCACGCCCTCTCCGATCCGCGCCCACGGATGAATGACCGCGGTGGGATGGATCTCGGTCTTTTTCAGGTTGTAACCCCTCACCGGAAGCCCCCTTGAAGTTGTTTCATGTAATCTGTCCCTGTTGGAATGATGGTTCAGCGTTCCACGATCACAGACGACAACTCGGCCTCGGCGGCGAGCTTGCCGTCTACGTAGGCGAATCCCTGCATCGTGCACATGCCCCGCCGCAGCGATTTCATCTCCAGCTCGAAGCGCAGCTGGTCTCCGGGCAGAACCGGACGGCGGAATTTGGCCTTGTCCACGCGCGTGAAGTACACCAGATACTTGCGCGGGTCGTCGACGGTATTGAGCAGCATCACGCCACCCGTCTGGGCCATCGCCTCGATGATCAGCACCGCCGGCATGATCGGATGGCCCGGGAAATGCCCGGTGAAGAACGGCTCGTTGATGGTCACATTCTTGATGCCCACCACGCGCTTGCGGTCCTCCATCTCGAGGATCCGGTCCACGAGGAGGAACGGGTAGCGGTGCGGCATGATCTGCTGGATCAGCCCGATGTCCCACACGCCGGCCGCCGACTCCACGCCGGTGCGCTTGCGTGCCTGGTGCAGATCCCACAGTTTACGCACGAAGCGGACGTTGGCCGCGTGACCCGACCGGATGGCGTGCACATGTCCCTTGATGGGCGCGCCCAGAAGCGACAGGTCGCCGATGAGGTCGAGGATCTTGTGGCGGACGCACTCGTCGGGGAAGCGCAGCGACTCTTCGTTCATCACACCGTCGGGGGTGAAGACGATCGCGTTATTGAGGCTCCCCCCCTGGATCAAACCCAGCTTGCGCAACCGCTCCACGTCCTCCACCAGGACGAACGTCCGTGCCGGGGCAATCTCGTTCTCAAAGGTATCTGGAGAAACGGTGAAGCTCGCGTATTGCGTTCCGATCTGCGCGTTGTCGTACTGGATCGTAAAACTGACGCGAAAGTCCTCCGCGGGAACGGCCTGAATTTCGATGCCGTCTTCCTTCATGTTCACGGCGCGATCGACCGTGAAGATATCGGCCGGCGCGCCCTGGTTCACAATCCCCACGTCGCCAAACGCCTTCACGTAGCCCGCGTAGCTCCCCGATGTCGGTTCCGGCGGCTCGTTGCCGTCGATTTCGATGAGGAGGTTGTCGATCTGGAGCCCGTAGCACGTCGCGAGGATATGCTCCACGGTGTGGATCTCGGCGGTGCCGGATGAAATGGACGTGTTGCGCAGCGTCGATGCGCCCTCGGGAATGCTCGAAACCAGCGCGGGAATTTCCACCGGCGGTGTGAGATCGACGCGCAGGAACTTGATGCCGGTACCCGGCGCGGCCGGCTTGACGCGCATCGTGACGTTGTTGCCCGTGTGGAGCCCCTGCCCCGCCAGAACGAACTCGTTAGCGATTGTCTTCTGCTGACGTATCATGCGCGCCTCCCTTCTCCAGCTCGTTGAGCCGCTTCTCCAGCATCTTGACCCGTTCGAACAGCGCGGGCAGCATCGCGGTATACGCGATCACCCGCCGCGCCAGGGCGTGGTCGCGCGCGGGGTAGCCCGACACGGTGATGCCCGGCTCGAGCGACTTCGTCACGCCGCTGCGCGCCGCCACCGTCACGCCATCGCCAATGGAAATATGACCGACGACCCCGACCTGCCCCCCGATCACCACCCGATCGCCGATTTCTGCACTGCCCGATACGCCGGTCTGCGCCGCGACCACACCGTGCTCGCCGACGACGACATTGTGCGCGATCTGGACCAGATTGTCGATCTTCGTTCCGCGATGGATTACGGTGGCCCCGGTCGTGGCGCGATCCACACAGGTATTGGCCCCGATCTCGACGTCATCCTCGATCACCACGCACCCGATCTGCGGCACCTTGTGGTGGGCGGTTCCGTTGTGGGCGTAGCCGAACCCGTCCGAGCCCACCACCACCCCCGGGTGCAGGATGACGCGGTCCCCGATCCGGCAGTCCTCGCGGATGGTCACGTTCGGGTAGACCAGGCAGTCCGCCCCGAGGCGGGTTCCCCGGCCCACGAAGGTCCCGCACAGGAGCGTGGTGTTGTCACCGAGCGTCGCGCCATCCGCGACTTCGCAAAACGGCCCGACCGACACGTTGGCCCCCAGCACGGCGCCCGGGTGCACCGCAGCCAGCGGGTGCACACCGCGCGGATAGACGACGGCGTGATCGGCGGCGAAAAGACTCAGCACCTGCAGGTAGGCAAAGTAGGGATTCGCGGCCCGGATCAGCGGCTTCACCGGTGACAGATCGTGTCCGCCGATCACCGCCGAGGCGAGCGTCGCGGGCAGAAACTCCGCGTACCGCGAGTTCGCGACGAACGTGATGTGCCCCGGCTCCGCCTCCTTGATTCCCGCCACACCATTGATCACCACGTCGCCATCGCCAACGACCTCGCCGCCGACGATCTCCGCGAGTTCGCGAAGTGTGTAAGAATGCGTACCCACACCGGTATCCTGTGCGCGAGGGAAACTACTGCTGGGTCTGCTGCGAACCGAGACGCGTCAGAACCAGGTCAGTGATATCGAACTGTTTGTCGGCGTAGACGATGTTCGCGTTCGCAACGTCGAACACCATGCTCAGCCCCTGTTCTTTTGCAATATCCTCGATGATCCGGTTGATCTTCTCGACAATGGGTTGCGTGAGTTCCTTGTTCCGCTTGGCGGCGAGACCATCGTCGCCAAACGTCTCCGACATGAAGCGTTTGTAGTCGTCGCTCTTGCGTTGCATCTCGAGCCGGCGCTCGGCCTTCTTCTCTTCGGACAGCATCGGGCTCTGCGCATTCAGCTCTTCGCCCATGCGCATGAGTTCCTGTTCCATGCGCTGCTTCTGCGCTTCCCACTGCTCGACATCGCGGCGGTAGACACGCTCCGCGTCCTGCGTCTCCTGATTCTCAGCAAAGATTTTGATCGAGTCAATGTATCCAATCTTGACGGTCTGGGCAAGCGCCGATATCGACCCGCCGGCCAGCACCGACGCGGCAATCAACGTCCCTGTAACGAGTTTCTTCACCATGGTCCATACCTCCTCGAGGTGTTTCATGTCCGATCAGAAAGAGTTGCCAAAGGTAATGTGCGCCTGCCAGCGCCCGCCAAACAAGCGATCGAACCCGTAGCCGTAGTCAAAGCCAAACAGGCCGATCATCGGCAGTTCAATGCCCACACCGAAGCCGGCGCCCTTGCGCACGTCTCCCATTTCCGCGCTTCCAAAACTGTTCCAGGTTCCGCCCATGTCCAGGAAGAAGTGGCCATAGACGGTCGGGGGCACCACCGGGAATTCTATCTGCCCGACCGTGATCGAGTACGCGCGACCACCGGTGTAGGGGTTGTTCCCCTTGGGCACGATCTCGTAAAAGTCATACCCGCGCACACCGAGCTTGCGGTTGCCACCCAGCCGGAAGCGCTCGTAATCCGGAACCTGCGCCGGGCTCTGGTAGCCATCGACAACACCGAAGCTCTGTCGCAACTCGAGCACAAACTTCCACGCCAGCGACTGGAACCACGATACTTCGAGGTCATAGCGCTGAATATTCACGTCTCCACCCAGGGTGGCCCCGGTCCAGCGCGTATTCAACGTGGTCCGCGATCCCGTCGTCGGGTGGAACGGATTATCGGTCGAATTGCGGAACAGCGTCACGCCCACCGAACTCGTCGTCTGCGGCCACTGCGTCAGTCGCAACGGTCCCGCATAGTTGGGCGAGAAGTTCGTCAACTCGACCTCTTCGAGACTGTAGCGCACCGATGCCGACGTGTAGTCGAGCCACGGAAGCGGCCGGCCCACCCGCACCGAGAAACCGGTGCGCCGGTCCGAGTAGAACTGCGCCGATACCTTCTCCTGGTTCGCCGAGTAGAGCTGAAAGCTCAACTCGGTCGGTGTGCCGAACGCCCACGGCTGTGTGAACTGCAGGCTGATGTCCTGCCGGGTCTGCGAAAACTCCCAGTTTACACCAACCCGGTACCCCCGTCCGAGAAAGTTTGGCTCCGTCACGCCGATGAAACCGCTCACCCGGTTGAGCTGGGAGAAGCCCGCCCCCACCCGAAACTGGCCCGCCGACTTCTCTTCCACCTTCAGGTTGAGGTCGATGTCGCCATCGTTGTTGGCCTGCGTGACCTGCGGCTCGGGGGGACCGGCGAAAAAGCCCAGGTTGAACACCTCGCGCAGCGACCGGCGCAACCGGTTGCTCGAGAACACGTCGCCGGGTTGCAGCACGAGTTCCCGCCGGATCACACCTTCCCACGTCTTGGTATTGCCGGTGATGTTGATCTGGCGCACGTGCGCCAGGTTGCCCTGTTCGATCTCAAAATTGAGATCCATCACGTCACCGCGCACCTTCTTGACCGGCGTGACCGTCGCGTAGATGTAGCCACGATCGCCATACAGGTTCGCGATGTTGAACTGGATCTGCGACAACTCGAGGTCGTCGAGGGGGCGTCCCTTCTTGAGTGTGATCAGCTGGGCGATGGTCGTGTCCGCGAAGAGTTCGTTCCCCGACCACTTGATGTCCCCCACGTAGTAACGCGTTCCCTCCTCGACGGTGAAATACACGTCGAGCCCCTTGCCGTCCGCGGCGAAGTCCAGCTCCGGGTCCTGCACGGCCACGTCGAGGAACCCCTTGCTCTTGTAGAGCTGGATGATGCGCTCCTTGTCGTCGTCGAGTTCCCTGGGGTTGAAGTCGCCGCCGGAGAGAAAGCCGTCCGGCTTGCTCTTCATCACCTTGCGAATCTCCTCGGTGTCCATCTGCCCGGTCCCGATGAAGTCGATGTGCTTGATCTTGACCTTGCGGCCTTCACGGACGCGGTAGACGAGTTCGCGTTTGCCGTCGCGGGCGTCCACCTTCAGCGTGTCGCGCACCGACACGCGGTAGTAGCCCTTCTCGCGGTACTGGTCGGAAATGGTCTCGCGATCCTTGTCCGTCACCGACGGACGCACAAAAGTGCCCTTGGCCGCGCTGATCGCCTTGCGCAGGTCGTCGTCGCCGATGTGGTCGTTGCCCTCGAAACCGACCTCGTCCACACGCGGGTACTCCACGACCTCGATGACGACCACGACCGAATCGGCCTTGCTGCCATCCTCGCGCAGGGCATGGATGTCGCTGAACTGGTGGGTCTCGAACAGGCGCTTGAGGCCAAGGCGGATACGGTCGGGCTCGTAGCGGTCACCGGGTTTGACACCCACGACGCGGGTGATCTTCTGGGAGGAGACCTGGCGGTTCCCGCGCACTTCGACGCGCTGCACGACGGAATTCGACCGTTGCGCAACTGCCGCGGCCGATACGAGCACCGCGCACAGCAGCGTCGCCCAAAAAACGCCTAGTCCCTTATTTTTCATTAACCTACAGCCCCTGCCCAAACTGGTGCATGCTATCAAAGGCCCCCGGGGCTGTAAACAAAAACAAAGATACCCCCGGCGGGTGCCAGGGGTATCTCATTTTGATCGTGGGCCCGCCCGGCGGGCTCCGGGTCTAGCCTTTGGAGCCCTTGGGGGCGTCCTCACGCGGTGCCTCCTCGGGCGCCTCCTCGGGCGCCTCCTCGGCCACCGGCCCTCCGGCGTCCGCTTCCGCCCGGGCCGGGATCACCTCGAAGCCCAGTTCGTCGGGTCCCTTGACCGTAACCCGGATCTCCGCGTCCTTGCTGAGCCCGTGGGCCAGCAGCAGTTCGCTGAGCGGATCCTCGAGATGGCGCTGGATCGCCCGCCGCAGCGGCCGGGCACCCAGGGCCGGGTCGAACCCCTTGTCGATCAGGAATGTCTTCGCCTCGTCGCTGAAGTTGACGATGACCTCGAGCACGTCGAGCCGGCGTACGAACGAGCGCAGCAGGACCTCGACGATCTGCTTCATGTCGGTCTTTTCCAGCTGGCGGAACACGATGGTGTCGTCGAGCCGGTTGAGGAACTCCGGATTGAACGTCTTCTTCAGATGATCGAGCAGCTTCGACTTCACCGACTGGAATTGCGAATCCCCGCCCTCGGTAATGAAGCCCAGCGTCTTGCCGGTCTTGATCTCCGCGGCACCTACGTTCGATGTCATGATCAGGACCGTATTGCGGAAGTCGACGCGGCGTCCGTAGCTGTCGGTGAGCTGGCCTTCTTCCATCACCTGCAGCAGCAGGTTGAACACGTCCGGGTGCGCCTTTTCGATTTCATCCAGCAACACCACCGAGTACGGCTTGCGGCGCACCTTCTCGGTGAGCTGGCCGCCCTCGTCGTAACCCACGTACCCCGGAGGCGCACCGATCAGGCGCGACACCGAGAACTTCTCCATGTACTCGGACATGTCGACACGAATCAGGGCCTCCTCGGACTCGAACAGCACCTCGGCGAGCGACTTGGCGAGTTCGGTCTTGCCGACACCGGTCGGCCCGAGGAAGATGAAGCTGCCGATGGGACGCTTGGGATCGCGCAGGCCGGCACGGTTGCGGCGCACCGCACGGGATACGGCCTTGACGGCCTCCTCCTGCCCGATGACGCGCGCGCGCAGTTCCTCTTCGAGGTGCAGGAGCTTCGCGGTCTCCTCCTTCTCGACGTCGCTCACGGGGATACCGGTCATGGCCGAGACGACCTTGGAGATGTCCTTGCCAGACACGATGGTCTCGGTGGCCTGCTTGGTCTCCGCCCAGGTCTTGCGCAGTTCCTCGAGCTGCTTGCGCATCTCCTTCTCGCGATCACGATAGCGCGCGGCCTTCTCGAACTCCTGTGCCTGGATCGCGGACTCCTTTTCGCGCGAGACATCTTCGATCTCGCGCTCCATGTCGGTCAGTTCCGACGGCGCCGTCACGACAGTGAGCCGCGCGCGCGACCCGGCCTCGTCGATCACGTCGATCGCCTTGTCGGGCAGAAAGCGCTCGTGGATATAACGCTCGGACAGGAACACCGCCGCGCGTACCGCGTCGTCGCTGATCTTCACCCGGTGGTGTGCCTCGTATTTGTCGCGCAGACCAAAGATGATCTGAATGGTCTCCTCGGGTGTGGGCGGGTTGACCATGATGGGCTGGAAGCGGCGCTCGAGGGCGCCGTCCTTCTCGATGTACTTGCGGTACTCGTCCAGCGTGGTGGCACCGATGCACTGCAGCTCGCCGCGCGCCAGCGCTGGCTTCAGCATGTTGGAGGCGTCGATCGCACCCTCGGCACCACCCGCACCGACGATGGTGTGGATCTCGTCGATGAAGATAATCACGTCCTCCGCCTGACGGATCTCGTTGATGATCGACTTGAGGCGCTCTTCGAACTGGCCGCGGTACTTGGTGCCCGCCACCACCGACGCGAGGTCGAGCGTGCAGATGCGGCGATCCTTGAGGATCTCCGGCACCTTGTTGTCGACGATGCGCTGCGCGAGCCCCTCGGCGATCGCGGTCTTGCCGACACCCGGCTCGCCGATGAGCACGGGGTTGTTCTTCTTGCGGCGGCTGAGGACCTGGATGACGCGTTCGATCTCCTGCTCGCGTCCGATGATCGGGTCGAGCTTGCTCTCGCGCGCCATCTGCGTGAGGTCGCGTCCGAACTGGTCGAGGTTGGGCGTGTCGCTCTTTTCCTTCTTGGCCTTGCGCGTCTTCACGGTCGTGGTCGGACCGAGCAGCTTGAGGACTTCCTCGCGCACACGCTTGCGGTCGACCCCCAGCTCGGCAAGAACCTGCGCGGCCACGCCCTCGCCTTCGCGGATGAGCCCCAGCAGCAGGTGCTCGGTACCCACATAGTTGTGGCCGAGCAGGCGGGCCTCTTCGATGGCAAGTTCCAGCACGCGCTTGGCTCGCGGCGTAAACGGGATCTCGCCGATCGTCAGCGTGCCACCGGTGCTCTTGACCATGTTCTCCACCGCCTGCTGGATCTGCTCGAAGTCGAGTTCGAGCTTGGCCAGCACCTTGGCGGCAATGCCTTCCCCCTCACGCACGATGCCGAGCAACAGGTGCTCGGTGCCGATATAGTCGTGCTGGAGGCGAGCCGCCTCTTCGCGGGCGTAGTAGATGACCTTTCGTACGCGATCGGTAAAGCGATCCTGCATGGGTCCTTCGTCCTTCCGGCTGCGACTCAGCGGGATGCGCGCGCGAGTGCCTCGCGGATATGCTCCGCGCGGGCAATGTCGCGTTCCTGCGCATCCATCTGTCGTCCCCTCATCCTCTGCAAATGTGCGGGCTGAATATAAACAAGCAGTTCATTGAGTGTCTGGATGGGTACGTCGGTCACCAGACCGGCGCCGGCCCCGAGGCGCACCGCCGATATCAGGCTCAGCGCCTCCCGGGTATTCACACTGCGAGCATAGCGAAGAAGCCCGTAGGCCCGCCAGACTTTATCCTCGAGCAAACTCTGTGCCTTGCGGAACAGCATCTCGCGCGAACGCCGCTCATAGGCAATCACCTTGATCACCATCTCACGCAGGTTCTTGACCAGCACTTCCTCCGGCGTGCCCAGCGCGGCGCTGTTGGACAGTTGAAAGAAGTTTCCCATCACGTCCGATCCTTCCCCGAAGAACCCGCGGATGGAATGGTTGAGCTTGCGCAACGACTCCAGGAGCTTCTGGATCTCCTTGCTGTGCACGAGACCCGGCAGGTGGATCAGGACCGAGACGCGCATCCCCGTCCCGAGGTTGGTCGGACACGCCGTCAGAAACCCCATCCGGTCGTTGTAGGCAATCTCGAGCCCCGGTGCGATTTCGTCGTCGAGGCCGTTGGCGCGGCGGAACGCGGTCCCGAGGTCGAAGCCCGAGGCGAAGCCCTGCAGCCGCAGGTGGTCCTCCTCATTGATCATCAGACTGACGCTCTCGTCGGGCGCGAACAGAAGTCCGCGGCTCACGGAATTGGCCAGGAATTCGCGGCTCACCAGGTGGCGCTCGGCAAGCACCTGGCGGTCGAGCGTGGAGATTTCGCCCATCGCGACGAAACACCCATGTGTAAACGCCCGCGTCTCGCTGGTCGCGGCCAGCGACTTGCGCAGGATTTCGCCCAGTTCCGCATTGTCGCAGTTATGGGTGAATCGATGCCCGTGGAGGTTGCGCGCGATGCGCACGCGGCTGGAGAGGACGATCTCGTTCTCTTCCCCGGCGCCATCCAGCCAGCCCCCCGGGCGGGTGAGTATGCCGTCCCAGTCGATGCTCTTCACGATTCCTCTTCGACGCGGGCTTCGAGCCCGCGTATCTCGTCGCGCAACGCCGCCGCGCGTTCAAAGTCCTCCGCGTGCACCGCGAGTGCCAGATCCTCTCGCAGGGCAGCCACCCGTTCGCGCAGCGCCGCGCGTTCGCTGACGCGCGTGGCCTTCTTGCCGGCGTGCTGGGTGCTGCCGTGCACGTGGCGCAGCACGGCCAGAAGCTGCGACTCGAACGCCGCGTAACAGTCCGGGCATCCCAGGCGGCCGATGCGTTTGAAGTCTGAATACTCGTAACCGCACGTCGCGCAGCGGACGCGGGAAATACGTTCGGATTCCGAATCGGCCGCGCTGTCGATCAAGCCCGCGACCAGGTCACCCAGGCCGAAGTTGCCCGCCTTGTTGACGTCGATGCCCTTCTGCTCGGCGCACTCGATGCACAGGTTCATCGCCATGGTGCTGTTGTTCACGATCTCCGTGTAGTGCACCTTGGCCGGCTTCGACTTGCATACCTGGCACAGGACCATCTCAACCATCCACCTCGGAAAGGCGGCCGTCCGCCAGCAACATCACCCGGTCGGCGAACACGCCGAACTGACGCTTATGCGTCACCACGACGAACGTCTTCTTCTCGTCGCGGGCCAGTTCCCGGATCAGCTGATGCACGCCCTCTCCGGTCGCGTCATCCAGATTCCCGGTGGGCTCGTCGGCAAACACCACCGCCGGCTCGTTGACCAGGGCGCGGGCGATCGCGACCCGCTGCTGCTCGCCGCCGGACAGTTCGCCGGGGCGGTGTTCGAGCCGGGCACCGAGCCCGACCCGCTCCAGCCAGCGCGTCGCGAGCCGGGCAGCGTCTGCCGGCGGGCGGCGGGCCACCAGGCACGGCATCATCACGTTTTCCAGCGCCGTGAACTCCGGCAGCAGAAAATGGAACTGGAACACGAACCCGAGGGTCGCGTTCCGCAGCCGGTCCAGTTCCGGGCCGGTCAGGGCATGGATATCCTGCCCGCGAACATGGACGCTGCCGGCATCCGGCACGTCCAGCGAGCCGAGGATGTGGAGCAGTGTGCTCTTGCCCACCCCCGACGCCCCGACGATGCAAACCACTTGCCCTTCCGCGACCGAAAGTGACACTTCCTGCAGAACATCCACCGCGGTACCGGTCCCCCGGTACGCCCGCCGCAGGCCCCGGGCTTCGAGAATCGGCCGGTCGTTCATAATCTAACCCCACCCCGCGGAAAACACAACCCCGCCCCCGCGCGGGATGAAATACGTAACATACTGTATTGTATGATGTTACAGATCACGAATCGCCTCCACCGGCGTCAATCGGCTGGCCTCCCAGCTCGGGTAGACGGTGGCCAGGAAGCAGATGACCACCGAGATCGCTCCGATCAGCGCCAGATCGCTCCCCTGGACCAGGACCGGCAGGGTCTTGATGAAATAGACGTCCCCGGGGAGCGGGATGCGGACCCGGTCCAGGATCCCCGATGCAAGAAGCCCGGCCGCGAGGCCTCCCGCGGTCCCCAGCACCCCGATCGCGGTCCCCTCGATCATGAAGATCGCCATCACGCCCCGGCTGGACGCGCCGATCGAGCGCAGGATCCCGATTTCGCGCCGCTTTTCCATGATCACCATGGTCAGCATGCCCACCAGGTTGAATGCGGCGACGAGGATGATCAGAGTCAGCATGAGGAACATCAGGATCTTCTCGATTTTCATGTAACTGAACAGGTTCTGGTTCAGCTGGATCCAGTTGTTGGTCCCGTAGTCGCGCATGTTGAGCGTGTGCTGAACCTCCCGGTCGATCTCCTCGGCGCGGTACATGTCCGTGGTCTCGATGCTCGCGCCGCGCAGACCGGTCTCGAAGTCGAACATCGCCGCCGCCGCGGTGATGTCCACGTAGACGAAGCGCGAGTCGAATTCATACATGCCGCTGTTGAAAAAACCCAGCGCACGGCAGCGGAATCTCTGCGGTTCGACGTCGGGACCGCGCACGGTAGCGGGCGCGGTCACGATGCTGAACTCTTCGCCGAGGCCGATTCCGAGGTCGAGCGCCAGATCCAGCCCGAGCACCGCGCCGATCCGCGGCGGGTCATCCTCGAACGAACTGGTGTCGAACGAGTCCAGCGGCGGGCGGATGCTGTCCACCACCGACGAGACCATGTGCTCGCGTCCGATATCGATGCCCTTGACGATCACGCCCCGCAGCTTGGTGCGCCGGCCGGGGATCACTTCGTAGGCGGCGAGCGCCTCCGAGCGGATGAACGGCGCCGTGGCCACGATGTCGTCCTGCTTTTCCAGCCGCGTCAGTGCGGTATCGACGTGCGCCCACGCCTCCGGCGAGCGCGCGAAGATCAGCACGTGGGTGTTGAAACCGACGATGCGCTGGCGGAGTTCCGTCTCGAAGCCGTTGATCACCGACAGGACGATGACCAGCGTCATCGTCCCCACGAAGACGCCGCCGACTGCAATCGAAGTAATGCGGGAGACGAGTGCGGATCGTTTCTTGGTCTGGAGGTAGCGCCGCGCAATGAAAAGGGCGTAGCTCATCGACCTTCCTCGGGCCGCATGTGCGGGAAGAAGATCACGTCGCGGATCGAGTGGCTGTCGGTGAACACCATCGTGAGGCGGTCGATCCCCATGCCGAGACCCGCGGCCGGCGGCATGCCGTGCTCCAGCGCCCGGATGTAGTCCTCGTCGAGCACATGCGCCTCGTCGTCACCGCGCGCGCGGTTCTCCACCTGCTGCTCGAAACGGCGCCGCTGTTCGATGGGGTCGTTGAGCTCGGAGAACGCGTTCCCCACCTCGAAGCCGGCCACGAACGCCTCGAAGCGCTCCACCAGGCCCGCCTCGCTGCGGTGATCCTTCGCGAGCGGTGAGAGTTCCTTGGGGTAGTCGTAGATGAACGTCGGCTGCCGCAGGTCCGGCTCGACGGTCGCACCGAACACCTCGTCGATGATACGCGACGCCGGCGTACCCGCCTCCAGCACCACGCCGAGCTTCCTTGCCTGCGCGAGCAGCGTGGCGTCGTCCTGGCCGCGGAAGTCCATGCCGGTCTTCGCCTCAAGCGCGCCGAAGAAGCTCAGGCGCTGCCACGGGCGCGTGAAGTCGATCGTCAAATCGCCGTACTGGACCACGCCGTCCGGCGACAACGCCAGCGCGACCGTGCGCATCATCTCCTCGACCATGTCCATGTAGTCGTTGTAGTCGAGATAGGCCGCGTAGCACTCCATCATCGTGAACTCGGGGTTGTGGGAGCGGTCGATTCCCTCGTTGCGAAAATCCTTCGCGAACTCGAACACGCGCTCGAACCCGCCGACCAGCAGCCGCTTGAGGTAGAGTTCGTTCGCGATGCGCAGGTACAGCGTCATGTCGAGCGCGTTGTGGTGGGTGGTGAACGGGCGCGCCGCCGCGCCGCCGTACAGCGGCTGCAGAATCGGGGTCTCGACCTCGAGGAAACCCTTCGCCAGCAGGAAGCGGCGCATGGTCTCCACCAGCAGCGAGCGCTTGCGGAACACCTCGCGCACCTCGGGGTTGACCACGAGGTCGACGTAGCGCTGGCGGTAGCGGATTTCCTTGTCGGTCAATCCGTGCCATTTCTCCGGCAGCGGCCGGAGCGACTTCGACAGCACCTCGAACGACGTCACCTTCACGGTCAGCTCGTTGGTGCGCGTGCGGAACAGCGTGCCGGTGACGCCCACGATGTCGCCGATGTCCAGGAGTTCAAAGAGCGCGAACGCGGCGTCGCCCGTTTCGTCGCGGCGGATATAAATCTGGATTCGGCCCGAGGCATCCTCGACGTGGCCGAAGCAGGTCTTGCCGTGCCCACGCAGCGCCATGATGCGCCCCGCCAGCGCCACCTCGGTCGCCGCCCCGGTGAGCGCGCCCTCGTGCGCGAACAACTCCGCCACCGGATGCGTGACCGCAAACCGGTACGGGTATGGATTCGCGCCCGCCGCCCGCAATGCGTCGAGCTTCTCGACGCGCACCGCACGCAGTCTTTCCAACCCGCTGACTTCCGGCTTCTCCTGATCCATCCCGAATTCCCTTTCGCTCTAGTCCGCGAACTTGTGCAGGTAGGCCTCGATCAGCCCGTCGAGATCACCGTCGAGGACGGACTGCGTATCGCTGCTCTGCCAGTCGGTGCGGTGATCCTTGACCATCGTGTACGGGTGCAGCACGTAGGAGCGGATCTGGCTCCCCCAGGCGATCTCCTTCTGCACCTCCATCATCTTGTCGATGCGCGCCTTCTCTTCCTCCTGCTTCAGCGCGTAGAGGCGCGCGCGCAGAATCTTCATCGCGCTCTCCCGGTTGCGCTGCTGCGAGCGCTCGTTCTGGCACTGCACCACGATGTTGGTGGGCAGATGCGTGATGCGAACGGCACTGTCCGTCTTGTTGACGTGCTGGCCGCCCGCGCCGCTGGCACGGTAGGTGTCGATCCGCAGATCGTCCGGGTTGATCTCGACCTCGATTTCCTCGTCGATTTCCGGGTACACGAACACCGACGCAAACGAGGTCTGGCGGCGGTGGGCCGCGTCGTACGGCGACAGCCGCACCAGCCGATGCACGCCCGACTCGGCCTTCAGGCGTCCGAACGCGAAGTCGCCGTTGATCTCGAGCGACACGCCCTTCACCCCGGCCTCTTCCCCGGGCGTCATGTCCAGAATTCCAACCGTGAACCCGTGGCGCTCGCAGAAGCGCGTGTACATGCGCAGCAGCATTTCCGCCCAGTCCATCGACTCGGTACCGCCCGCCCCGGAATGGATGGTCACGATGGCATCGCGGTGGTCGTCGGGACCGGACAGGAGCGTGGCGGTCTCCTGTTCCGCCACCAGCGGCTCGACGGCGTCGAGTTCCTTCGCGACGTCGGCCAGCACCGACGCGTCGTCCTCTTCGCGCGCGAGACCCAGCAATTCGCCGGCGTCGGCGAGCCGCGTCACCAGCGACTGCACGGGCTCGAGACGCGCGCGGATCCCCTTGGCCTCGCGCACGGCTTCATCGGACACTTTCTTGTTGGACCAGAAATCCGGATCGTTCATCTGCGCCGTCAGGAACTCCAGGCGCTTCTCGAGGGCCGGAGCGTCAAAGACACTCCTTGAGCTTACGGGCTCTTTCCTGCAACGCGTTCAGTTGGTCGACGACTTCGTGTACGGCTTTCATGCGTTGTGCTCCCAGTCCATGGCCGACGCGATCAGCGCGTCGACTTCCTTGAATACGGCGGGTAAATCCCGTCCAGTATCGACCACGGCGTCCGCTTTGTAAAAATGTTTTTCCATGTCCCCCTGCCGCGCCAGCCGCGCCCGCACGTCCGCCTCCACCCAGCCGCCGCGCGCCATGATGCGCGCCAGGCGCACCTCCGGGTCGCAGGTCAGGGCGATCACCATGTCGATCCGGAACGGCATCGAGACTTCCAGCAGCAGCGCTGCATCCACCACCGCGATCTTCGCGCCGGCCTTTCGCGCCGCCTCCACCTCGACCCCGCAGCGCTCCATGACCGCGGGGTGCACGATTGCGTTCAATCGCGCGAGCAGTGCCGCGTCGGAAAACACGCGCCGCCCGAGCCGCAGCCGGTTCACGCCTCCATCGGGACCCAGCACGTCGGCGCCGAATGCCTCGCCCACCGCGGCGATCACCGCCGCGTCGTTCGCCAGTACGGCGTGCGCCACGCGGTCGGCATCGACGTGGACACCGCGAAAACGCTCGGCGAGATGGCGCGCAAGGGTCGACTTGCCGGTTCCCGATCCCCCGGCCAGCCCCACCACCGGCATCCGCAACCCGGCTTCCATCAGTGCGCCTCCAGCCAGTTGGCCCCGGTCCCCATGTCGACGCGCAGCGGCACGTCGAGGTCCATCGCCGATTCCATGCAGCGCCGCACCAGATCCTGGACAAGCTCCAGTTCGCGCTCGGGAACGTCGAGCAGGAGCTCGTCGTGTACCTGCAGTATAAGTCGCGACGCGAGTCCGCGCCCGCGAATCTCGCGATCGACGGCAAGCATCGCCAGCTTGATGATGTCGGCGGCGGTCCCCTGCACCGGCGTGTTCACGGCGACGCGCTCGCTGAACGCGCGCGCGCCCGGATTGCTGCTGTCAATGTCGGGCAGACGGCGCATGCGACCGAGCAGCGTCGTGACCACCTTGTCGCGCTTTGCGGCCGCGATGGTGTCCTCGATGAAGCGCTTCACCCCCGGATAGGAGGCAAAGTATTCCTCGATGAACGTTTTGGCCTCGGCGGTGTCGATGCCGAGCGACTGCGCGAGTCCGCGCGCGCCCATGCCGTAGACGATCCCGAAGTTGACCACCTTGGCGCGGTTGCGCATGTCGTCGGTGACCGCGGCAGGCGCGATCTTCATCACGCGTGCGGCGGTGGCGCGGTGCACGTCCTCGCCGTCGCGAAACGCCTGCTGCAGCGCGGCGTCGCCGGAGAGGTGCGCGAGAATCCGCAGTTCGATCTGCGAGTAGTCCGCGTCCAGCAGCACCCAGCCCTTCTCGCGCGCGATGAACGCCCGCCGGATCTCGCGCCCTTCCGCCGTCCGGATGGGGATGTTCTGCAGATTGGGGTCGGAACTCGACAGTCGCCCGGTGCTCGCGACCGCCTGGTTGTACGACGTGTGCACCCGTCCGGTCTCGGGGTGAATGAGCCGCGGCAGCGTGTCAACGTAGGTGCTCTTGAGTTTGATCAACTGCCGCCATTCGAGCAGCAGCGACACGACCTCGTGCTGTCCCGCCAGTGCCTCCAGCACATCCGCGTCCGTCGAGTATCCGGTCTTGGTGCGGCGCGTGGGCTTGAGTTTGAGCTTTTCGAACAGAACCTCGCGCAGGCGCGGCGTCGATGCAATATTGAAACGCTCACCGACACTCCGGTACACCGCCTCCTCGAGCTCGGTGATGCGCGCGCCATACTTGCGCGCCAGATCATCGAGGAAGCCGGGATCGACGCGCACGCCCGTCATCTCCATGCGCGTCAACAATTCCGACAGCGGCATCTCCACGTCGTGGAACAACCCGCGCACCTCCGACGCCTCGATCATCGGCGCGAACAACGCCTTGAGCCGGAGCGTGTAGTCGGCGTCCTCGCACGCGTACTCGGTCACGCGCTCCAGCGCAACGCGCCGGATGTCCTTCTCCTTGACGCGCCGGTCGAAGAGCGCCTCGAAGGGTATCATCTCATGCCCGCACAGTTCGCGCGCCAGCGCGTCCAGACCGTGGCTGCGCCGCCCGGGATCGAGGCAGTACGATGCAATCATCGTGTCGAACGTGATCCCGCCCAGCGGCAAACCCGCCCGCTCCAGCGCGACGGCGTCGTACTTGATGTGCTGGCCGATCTTGGCCGGCCGCGGCGCGGCGAGCAGCGGACCGAGAATGCGGCGCACGCTGGCGGGTTCGAGGCCGCCCGCGCGTTGCGCCGGCAACAGGCCCAGCGTCCCGGGCTCATCCAGTTCGCTCGTGACCGGCACATAGCAGGCCACCCCCGGTTCGCTGCCGATCGCAATTCCGGCCAGCACCGCGCGCATGGGGTCGATGCTCGAGGTCTCCACGTCGACGACAATCTCGTCGCGCCCGGCGAGTTCACCGGCCAGGCGCGCGAGCGCATCCTCGCTGTCGACCAGCGTGTAGCGCAGCGGTACCGCGTCCGCGCGGCCGGGCACCACCGCCGGCGTCGACGGCGGGCGCGTGGCGCGCGGCCGCTCCGGGGCGGCTGCGCGAAAGAGCTGGTCGCGCAGGCGGCGAAACTCGAGGCGGTCGAGCAACTGCTCCAGCTCCGGAGTTCGATAGTCCGGACGCACGAGATCGGCCAGCGCGAGTTCCACCGGAACATCGTCGCGCAGGCGCACCAGCTCGCGGGAACTCAAGGCGGCGGCACGTCCCTCATCCAGGCGCTTGCGCGCGGAGGGTTTCGCCACCTCATCGAGGCGGGCATAGATGGCGTCCAGCGAACCGAACTGCCGCAGCAGTTCGGCCGCGGTCTTCTCGCCGATGCCGCGCACCCCCGGGACGTTGTCGCTGGTATCGCCGACCAGCGCGAGATAGTCGACGAACTGATCGGGCCGCAGCCCGGTCAGCGCGACCAGCCCGTCGCTGTCGAGTTCGTTCTCCAGCACCGCACCCTTTCCCGGCCGGATGACATGGATGCGATCGTCGATCAACTGCAGAAGATCCTTGTCGCCAGACACGATGGACACCGCGGCGGTGTCGCGCCAGCGCCGGGCCAGGGTCGCGATGATGTCATCCGCCTCGAAACCCGGTGCCTCGATGCGCCGGATCCCCATGGCGTCGAGCGTTGCGAATATCAACGGCAGCTGCGCAATGAGGCCATCGGGCATCGCGGGGCGATGGGCCTTGTAGTCGTCGAACTGGTCGTGACGGAAGGTGGGGGCATCGCAGTCGAACGCGACCGCGATGTACTCCGGGTCGAATTTCGCGAACAAGGACAGCAGCGTGTTGAGGAAGCCGTAAACCGCGCCCGTCTCTTCCCCCGCCGAGGTGCGTAAAGGCGCGCCCGCAAACGCAAAAAACGAGCGATAGGCGAGCGCGTGTCCGTCGACGAGAAACAGGGCCACGGTATGTCCTCCCCCGCCGTCAGACACGGTGATAGAGGCGGTGTTGCGCGATGTAATCCGCCACGGCGGGCGCGATCAGATCCGGCGGGCACACGCCGCGCGCGAGCGCAGTGCGGAGTTCCGTCGACGACACGTCCACCACGGGCGACTCGAAGACCACCACCGACGCGTCACCGGCCACCGGCACTCGCAACGGCGCGCCATCGCGCGGAAACACGACCACCGTGCACAGACGCAGGATATCCCCGGGATCGCGCCAGCTGGCCAGGTCGGCCAGACTGTCGGCGCCCATAATAAAGTAGATGTCCGCGGCCGTGCGTGAGCGCGCAAGCCGCAGCAGGTCGGCGGTGTACGATGGGCCCGCGGCGTGTTCGATGTCGGTGAGCGACAGGCCGTCTTCACCCGCGATCGCGGCGGCGAGCATCGCACGCCGGTCGGCGAGCGGACTCACGACTTCACCCGTCTTGTGGGGCGGGTGAGGCGCGGGCGACAGGAACACATGGTCGAGGCCGAGGACGCGTCGTGCCTCCACCGCCATGCGCACGTGCCCGGTGTGCGGCGGATCGAACGTGCCGCCGAGGATCCCGACCCGCGCGCCGTCCCAGCCCGCCTCACCCCCGGTCATCGTCGCGCCTCGCGGATCTTCGCCTCGGCGTCGCGCTTGACCGGGAGATCCTCGGGGTACTCGAGCACGCGCGTGAATTGCTTGATCGCTTCCTCGTTCTGACCGCGGCGCAGCAGGATGTCACCCTTCATGTACAGCGCCATCGCGTAGTAACGGTTGTCGGGATAGTTTTCGATGATCTTGTCGCAGTAGACCATGGCGGCGGCCCCGTTTTTCTGGCGGAAATACCAGCGCGCCGCCGCGTAGTCCTTCCCGGCGAGCTTCTCGTGGATTTCGCGGACGTACTGGTCCACTTCCGTGATGTGCTTTCCCGTCGCGAAGGTCTGCTGGTACTGATTGAAGCGGTTGAGCGCGTCCATCGTCTTCTGCTGGTCGCGCTGCGGGCGCGGCGACTGTTTCCAGTAGCAGACGCCGGACTTGAACAGCGCGTCGTCGACGTAGTCGCTGTAACCGTAGCTGCTGATCACGATCTGGTAATCGACCGCGGCCTGCGCGTAATCCCCGTCCGCGAAGTGCGTCTCGGCGAGCATGAACTGCGCAAAGTCGGCACGCTCGTGCCCGGCGTAGCGCTCCAGAAACTGCTGGTAGAGGGCGGCCGCCTGGACATACTTGCCCTTCTGCTGGTACTCCTGCGCCCGGGCGAGCACGGCGTCCGGCGTGGCCGGGACCTTGGGCATGCCGCCGACGCATCCGGCGAGCACGGCGAGCGCCAGTGCGGCAACCGCCGTGCGCGTCATCCCGCGCCGTCTCAATGCAACCCCGCTTCCTGCAGCACGGCGATGCGCGCGCGGGCCCGCTCCACGATGCGTCCCGAGTCTCCACGATCGCTGCTGATGATCTCGCGGTAGGCGGAATAGGCGCGCGCCGTGTCCCCGGCGGCTTCGTAGGACTGCCCCAGCAGGTAGCGCGCCTTCTGCTGCAGGGAACGATTGGCCGTGCTCTCGACGAGCGCCAGCGACAGGTCGACCGCCCGCGGGTACTCCGCGGCGTCGAACGCCGCCTGCGCCTGGTCGAACGAGAAGTCGTCCAGGCGCGCCGCGGCGCGGCCGGCCGCGCGCCCCTTCGGATACTTCTCCACCAGCGTCTCCATGGTCGCCCGCGCCTTGTCCGGTTCCTGCAACTCCATCCAGCATTCGGCCAGGCGCGCGTACGCTTCCTCGCACGCGGCGGTATCCGGGTACTGTGCCACCGCCTGCTGGTACAGACGCGCGGCGTCCGCGTAGCTTCGCTCCGCGAAGCACACGTCCGCCACCGCGAAACGATTCCGTCCCAGGTCGAGATCCGGCGCGTAACGTACCGCCTCGCGCATCCGGCGCGCCGACACGTCGGAGCCCGGTTGCGAGCGGGCCTGCTCCCACAGGAAATCCGCGGCGCGCTGCGCCAGGTGGTCGTCGCCGGCGACCGCGGTTGCGATCTCGTCGAAACCTTCGTGGTCACGCCCCATGCCGACCAGTCCGAGTCCGTTGTACAGATGCAACGCCGGGCGATCCTCGCCACGGCGCAGCGCGTGGCGGCTCAGCGCGACCACTTCCTGGTAGTCTTCCTTCTCGAAGGCCTTCTGGATATCGTGCAGCGACCCGCCGCGGCCGCATCCCGCCAGCGCCAGCAACGCGGCGGCAACGACCACCCCGCGCGCCACACGCGCGCGGCGCGTCACAAGGCGGGCTCGCAGATCAGTTACCACTCTGATTGGCGAAGAAGAGATAGATGAGTCCGACAATGACGGCGGTGACGAACACTGGCTCGGCATATTTCGCGACGCCACCGCCGGGGATCGGCGGCCGCAGGAACCCGTACGCGCCGGCTTCGATGCGCCCGGTGTCGTCGCGGTCGAATTCGTCGCGCTGCGAACGCTCGGCCTCGCCGGTCCACAGCACTTCACCGCTCGCCGCGTCGGTCAGGGTCGCGAAAACCCGTACGTCG
Organism: Candidatus Krumholzibacteriia bacterium; assembly: GCA_036273975.1. Taxonomy (GTDB): domain Bacteria; phylum Krumholzibacteriota; class Krumholzibacteriia; order WVZY01; family JAKEHA01; genus JAKEHA01. The sequence goes on along the minus strand of DASUGO010000028.1, from coordinate 4,460 downwards.
GCGTGCCGGCGGACCACCTTTCCACCGACGAGGTGGGAGCGGTAGACATCCGGATAGCCCAGCTGGAAGGCCACATTCTGGAACTCGAGCGTCACACCGCCGCGTGCCGTCTGCGATGGTATCGCCTGCGAAGCGCCCGCGAGACTGTCCATCGCCGCGTTGCCGGTCCGGGGCGGTGCGGGAGCGACGGACGACGCACGGATCGTGGGCACACCCGCGCCGGTCAACTGCGTCACGATGACATTGGACACGAACAGGTAGTCTTCGCTGTTGCCGAGTGGCTTGAGTGCCACGCTGCGGCCACCGAGGAGTGGAGCAAAACCCGCGTACAACTCGAGAACGACGGCGTTCGTGAGTTGTGTCATGACGCCCAGGTTCGTCGCCGTGTCATCCGCGTCCGCGGCGCGCGACGCGGGGACGAACGAGGCGCCCGCACCCACGACGCATGCCAGCACCACGCTGGTGAAACGCCAATTTCGTCCGCTGCGGTTGCCGGCTGTGTGCACGTGAATACTCCTTACGTCGTAGGCCCTGCGATGATTTCGCCGCGGAGATCAAAAACATCCGTCTCGGTCACACGCACCTCGACGAAGTCGCCGGGGGCTGCATCGCCATCGACGAACACTTCCCCGTCGATCTCGAGCGCCTGGCCATAGAAGCGACCGGCCCGCGTGCACCCCTCGTAGGCGGAATCGCCCTCATCCACCACCCGGTCGACCAGCACGCGCAGGCGCTGATCCTGGAAACGGGCGCGCGCACCAAACGATGCCGCCTCCTGCACCGCCGACAACTCCGCGGCGCGTTCCGACGCGACCAGCCGGGTGCCGGCGTCCGCCAGCGGCGCCGCCTCCGTGCCCGGCTCCGGAGAATAAGGAAACACCCCCAGAGAATCAAACGCGAAATCCGACACGAAACTCTTGAGATCCTCGAACTCGGCATCGGTTTCGCCCGGATACCCGACGATGACTTCGCTTCGAATCACGACATCCGGGAACGCGCCGCGAATGTCCCCGATCAATTTCTCGATGTGCGGACGGTCGTAGGATCGCCGCATCAGCTCCAGCAGACGCGTAGACGAGTGCTGGACCGGCATCTCCAGATACCGGCACACCGAGGGGTGTTCGAACAGCCGGGCGATGTGATCCACCGTCACGCCCGCCGGGTGAATATAGAAAATCCGGATCCACTCGGCACCGGTCGCCGCCAGCCGGTCCACCAGATCGGAGAAATGGTTCGCGCCGTCCCGATACGAAACGATGTCCTGCGCGAGCAGCGTCACCTCGCGCACGCCGCGCGCCACCAGGTTGTCGACCTCGCGCACGATGGAGTCCGCGCTGCGCGACACCTGCCGGCCGCGAATGGCCGGGATCGCGCAGAAGGTGCACTTGCGGTTGCATCCCTCCGCCACCTTCACGTAGGCGGTATGGCCGGGGGTCAGGAGGTCCCGCGCCTCAAATGAGTCGAAGCGGTCCGCGCCGTCCAGCGTCAGCGTACGCGCCAGCGGCGCGCCGCCCTGCCAGGAGGCGATCATCTCGGGCAGGCGCGCGTGCGCGCCGGTGGGCAGAAAGTGATCCACCCACGGCAGACTGGCTTCGAGGTTCTCCTGGCGATGCTTCGGCAGACATCCCATCAACACGAGGTGCTTGCGCCGGCCGCCGCGCTTGTAACGCGCGAGGCGCCGCGTCTCGTCGACCGTCTCCTGCCAGGACGCATCGAGGAACGAGCACGCACCCACCAGCAGCACGTCGGCCGCGGACGGATCCTGTGTGATGTCGACACCGCTGCGGCGCAGCACGGTGTGCGTCGCCTCGCTGTCGACGAGGTTCTTGGGACAACCCAGCGTAACGATGTAGGCCTTCACGTCTGCGATCCGCTATTCGGGGGTGCGCGCGTCCAGATAGACCTCGCGCGGTTTGGAGCCATCCGGCGGACCGACGATGCCATGCTGTTCGAGCTGGTCGAGAAGTCGCGCCGCGCGCGAGTAGCCGACGTGCAGCTTGCGCTGCAGGAGCGACGTCGACCCCTGTTTGTACATCGTCACGATACCACGCGCGTCGTCGAAGAGCGGGTCCAGATCGACGCCCGCCTCCGCCGATCCGGCGCGTCCTTCGGCGAGATCCAGCGTCGACGGCTCGAAGCGGTACGCCTTCCAGTGCTCGATGAGATGCTCGATCTCGGGTTCCGACACCCACGCGCCGTGCAGGCGCAGCGGCTGCGCGTGGTGCGCGTCGAGGTAGAGCATGTCGCCCTTGCCCAGCAGCTTGTCGGCGCCGATGGTGTCGAGGATGGTACGCGAGTCCACCTTGGTCGCCACGCGGAACGCGATGCGCGTGGGAAAGTTCGCCTTGGTCTTGCCAACGATGACGTCCACCGACGGGCGCTGGGTGGCGAGCACCATGTGGATGCCGGCCGCGCGCGCCATCTGGGCGAGGCGCGTGAGCAGCGACTCGATGTCGACGCCCTTGGCGAGCGCGAGGTCACCGAGCTCATCCACCACCAGCACAATGTACGGAAGCCGCTCGATGGCGGGATCGTCCTTCTTCTCCATCGCAACCTTGGCGTTGTAGCTCTCGAGGTTGCGCACACCGTTGCGGCGGAACAGTTCGTTGCGGCGTCCCATCTCGCCCACCAGAAACTCGAGAACGCGCGCCGCTTCCTTGGGATCGGTGATCACCGGGTGGAGCAGGTGCGGAATGCCATTGTACTGCGACATCTCGACCATCTTGGGGTCGACGAGCAGCAGTTGCACGTCACTCGGACGGTAGTGCAGCAGGATGCTGGCGAGCAGCGCGTTGAGGCACACGCTCTTGCCGGATCCCGTGGTCCCCGCGATCAGCAGGTGCGGCGCTTCGCACAGGTTCATCAGGAACGGCTTGCCGACCACGTCGACACCCATGCCGATCATCACGCCCTTGAGACGCTGCGCCTCGGTGACCTCGCTCAGCACCTCATACAGATACACGGTGCGCGCGTGCGGGTTGGGCATTTCGATACCCACCACCGCGCGCCCCGGGATCGGCGCGATGAGACGGATGCTGCGCGCGCGCATCGCCAGCGCCAGATCGTCCGAGCGGCTCACGATGTCCTTGATGCGCACGCCCGGCGCGGGCTCGAACTCGAACGTGGTCACGACAGGGCCGTGGTGCACCGCGGTCACCTTGCCGGCCACGCCGAACTGGTTGAGTTTCTCCTCGAGGACACCGCTCCAGTTGCGCAGGTCGTCGCGCGTGAACGTCCTCTCCGACTCCACCGGCTGTTCCAGGATCGAGAGCGGCGGCAGCGCCGCGTCCACCACCGGGACCGTCGGCTCCTCGCCGTCGCCGGCGGGTGCGCGCTTCTTCGCCTTCGGCTTCGCTTCGGGGCGTGGGCGCAGTTCGGCGATGGCAATTTCCGGTTCGCGCCGGCGCGCCTTGCGGCTCGCGGCGGGCTCTTCCCACGCCTCCGCGGCCAGCGCGGCGCCGGGAGCCTCGCCTTCCGCCTCCGCGTCCTCCTCCCTCAGCGCGTCCCCGGCGTCTTCGTCGTCGCCGGCCGAGCGTTCGACCGCGCTGTGCACGTAATCACTGATGACCGCGCGCCGCCGGGCCATCGACTCCCGCAGCGCGGACATCGCCGCGCGTGCGCGTGTGCCGGCACCGCCGGCGACTCCACCGGCCCAGTGCAGGATGTGCGCCTCGCCCAGCGCGATCAACAACACGGCGGCGACCAGCACGATCGCCGACCCCACCTCCCCGAACACGGCGCAGAGCCCCGACGCCACACCGTCGCCGATCCAACCGCGCAAGGACGCCAGATCGCGCGTCACCGGCGACACCGCGAAGAAGGCATTCAACAGCACGACGGCAACCAGTCCCTTTACCGCCACGCGCCGCACCGGCGCCTCGGCGTCGCGCGCCAGCGCGATCCCGACGCCGATCAGCAGCACCGGCACCATCCACGCCAAGAGACTCCCGAAGAGCCGCACGACGATGAACGCCACCGCGGAACCAAACGGTCCGGTCAGATTGGAAACGTGAAAAATGGGTGCCGAGGAGGTGAACGGCCAGTCGAAGTCGGACACGCTGCCCAGCCCGACGCCGACGAACAGCGCCACCGCCAGGAGCGTGATGGTCAGGAATACCCGCGCTCGATCAGTCACGGACAGTTGCACCCCGGAAACGTCGGACTTGCGCACGCGGTTATCGAGCCCCCACCGGCACGGGCAGCATCAGCGTCTGCCCGTCCCACTGGTAGCCCTCGAGGAACCGGGTGCTCAGGTCGCCACTCTGGAATCTGGGTTCGCTCAAAATCGCTTTCTGAAAATCGATCGTACTCTTGATCCCGTCCACGACGCACTCTTCGAGTGCGCGCAGCATGCGCCCCACGGCTTCCTCGCGCGAGAGCCCGTGACAGATCACCTTCGCGATCATCGAGTCGTAGAACGGAGAAATGTTGTAGCCCTGGTAGACGTGCGAATCCACGCG
>DASUGO010000027.1:0-7951 GCA_036273975.1 Candidatus Krumholzibacteriia bacterium | reverse complement strand
CGGGCGCGTGCTGGCGCTCGCGGTGGCGCCGCCGGCCGGCGCGCGGGTGCTGGACGTCGGCGCCGGAACCGGCGCGGTGGCGCGCGCGCTGCGCGAGTTCGTGGGCCCCGATGCGCTGGTGGTCGTGGCGGACGCGTCCGCGACGATGCTGTACGCCGCGGGGCGCACCGGCCTGCACGACGCCGTGGTGGCGATGCTGCCGGAACTGCCGTTTTCCGGCGCGTGCTTCGACGCCGTCACGTCCGCTTTTGTCATGACGCACGTCGACGACGCGGACGCGGCCGCGCTGGAGATGCGCCGCGTGCTGCGCCCGGGTGGCTCGATCGGCCTCAGTGCATGGTATCCGGCGGATGACGATGCCGCACGCGAGTGGTCACGGATGATCCGCACCTTCGTGGATGCGGCACGCGTGGAAGCCGCGGTGCGCGCAACCCTCCCCGGAGACGCCCGCTTCGCGGCCGCGGGGTCGCTCGCCGCGTTGCTGCAGGATGCGGGATTCGTATCGATAAATGCATCCGACCACACCGTCGAGTGCGCGATGTCGGTTGGCGAATACGTCGAGTCGCGCAGCGTGTGTGCCACCGGGCGCGCACTGCGCGCAATGCTCGCGCCCGCGGACTGGGACCGGTTGCGCGAGTCCATGCTCATTTCTCTGGGGCAGCGGTTCCCGGACGGCGTTCGTTTTGCACGCGCGTTTCATACCGTCACCGGCGTGAAGCCGCGCTGACCGCAACCGCCTTCGGGCGCGGCCACCGGCGCCATCTGGCATGGGAGTTGCGGGTCCGGCCGAAAGCACCCGTGCCGGAAGAATCCAAAAACCTGTTTATTTGATATAGCGACAAGTGCTTACGGAGGTTGTCGATGTCCGTCACATCCATCAACGGAGCCGAAATCTGCCAGCAGCTCGACCATCTGGCCGGCTCGGGCGTGGGCTTCGATTCCATCCTGTCGAGTGCGGTTGAACTGCTGCACGCCGCGAGCCCCCGCTTCGACTGGACCGGAATCTACGAACTGTTCCCCGACAACACCCTGCGGCTGGGACCGTTCATCGGCGCGCCGACCGATCACGTCTTCATCTCGGTCGGACGCGGTGTCTGCGGCAGCGCAGTGGCGGAAGGCCGCGACAAGAACGTGCCGGATGTCTCCAAGGAACCCAACTATCTCGCCTGCTCGAGCGCGACGCGCTCCGAACTGGTCGTGCTGATCCGGAAAGACGATCGCATCTTTGCGCAGATCGACATCGACAGCCACGACCTCGACGCCTTCAACGAACAGACTGAACGGGAAGTTCGCATGGTGGCGGACTGGTTGGCCGAACGCTACGCGATGCACCAGGCCTGACTTGATCCGGGGAGAACGTCGTGGTCAAGAAGCCGGAAGCCGTCGATTCCAACGCGTACGAAACCGTCAAGCGGCGGGCGGAGGAACTCGAGCGCTGGTTCCAGACCCAGGACCGCCAGATCCGCTTCCTCGAGCGCGAGCGGCAGAAGCTCTCCGCCCTGGTCAACCACACCGACGCCGGTTTCATCGTCTTCGATGCCGGGTTGAACGTCCGCTGGATGAACAACGTCTGTCGCACGTGGTTTGGCGGCGTACAGAGCGCAACACCGGGCCAGCGCGCGTCGTGCCACGAGCTGCTGTGTGGTTCGCGCACGGTATGCGCGGAGTGTCCCACTGCGCGCTCGCTGGCGGAGGCCATTCCGTCGCACCGCGAAATTCGTCTCGATGTCGACGGTAACACGCGACACATCTACGCCACCGCGATGCCCATCAAGACGCCGGATAACCGCGTGGACGAGACCATTCTGATGCTGCAGGACATCACCGACCTCGAGGTGCTGCGCCGCTCGCAGGAGGCGCTGGTGCGCGCCAAGGAATCCGCCGAATCGGCCAGCCGCGCCAAGAGCGAATTTCTGGCCAACATGAGCCACGAGGTGCGGACGCCGATGACCGGTGTGCTCGGCATGACGGGCCTCCTGCTCGACATGGACCTCTCGGAGGAACAGCGCGAATACGTAAAGATCATCCAGTCGTCCGGCGAGGCGTTGCTGTCGATCATCAACGATATCCTGGATTTCTCGCGAATCGAAGCCGGGCGGCTCACCATCGACCCGATTCCGTTCGACCTCACGGCCGCGATCGACGAAGTGGTCGCGCTGGTCTCGGGGAAAACCCAGGCCGTGGGCATGGAGCTCATCGTGCGCTACGCGCCCGACGCCAGACGCCGCTTCATCGGAGACGCGGGACGGATCCGGCAGGTGCTGCTGAACCTCGTGGGCAATGCCATCAAGTTCACCGAGAAGGGTCACGTGTTCATCAATGTCGATCGTGTCGAAGGCGATGAGGGCGTGGAGCGTTTGCGAATTTCGGTGGAGGACACCGGCATTGGTATCGAGCCGGACAAGCTCGAGGCCGTGTTCGACAAGTTCACCCAGGCCGACGGGTCGATCACGCGCCGCTACGGGGGCACCGGACTGGGGCTGGCCATCTCCAAGCAGCTGGTCGAACTGATGGGCGGGGAGATCGCCGTGACCTCCGAACCCGGCGCCGGATCGACGTTTTCATTCACGCTCACGCTGCCGGTTGACGCGGAGGCCGCGCTGGAACCAGCCGCAGCGGAGAATCTCGAGGGCGTGCGCGTCCTGGTGATTCATCGCCACGACAAAGTGCGCGGTGTGCTGGCGGAGCAACTGGCCGCGTGCGGCGCGCGCGCAACTGGAGTTCCCGGCGGCGCGACCGCGGTGACGGAGCTGCACGCGGCGCAGCAGGCCGGCGACCCGTATCGCATCGCGGTGGTCGCACACGACGTGCCCGACATGACCGTCGAGGCGCTCGCAACGATGATCAAGGGCGATCCGCTCCTGCGCAAGCTGGTGCTGGTGATGCTCACGACAATCGGGGAGCAGGGCGACGCCGAACGCCTGCGCGCGGTGGGTTTTGACGCGTATCTTACGCAACCCGCGCGTCCTTCGAAACTGGCGGACGTTCTCTCCGCGGTGTGGAGCGTGAAGCAGCGTGGCGTGCGCGAGGTCTTTGTGACGCGGCATACGCTGTCCGAGGTCCAGCGCTCCACCACGGCCCCGGCGGTTCCGGACGCGGTATCGCGCGGACGCGTGCTCGTCGCCGAGGACAATGCCATCAATCGCAGGGCCGCCGCGAGGATGCTCGAGTTGCTTGGTTGTACGGTCGACGTCGCCGCCCATGGGCGGGAAGCCGTCGACATGATCGCCCGCCACGGTTACGACCTCGTCTTCATGGACTGCCAGATGCCGCAACTGGATGGCTACGAGGCCACGCGTGAGATTCGTCGCCGTGAGGCGCGCGGCGCGCGGCGGACCACAATCATCGCGATGACCGCCCACGCGCTGCCGGGGGACCGCGAAAAGTGCTACGAAGCCGGTATGGACGATTTTGTCGCCAAACCGATTCGCAAGGCCGGTATCGCCGCAGTCGTCGACCGCCATCTTCCGCAGGGCCGCAACGAGTTCACTCCCGCCGACACGGACTGATCGTGCATCGGGACTTCCCTGTTCCCGCCGCAAGCGGATATAATCCCGGCAGCACCAAATTCCATTTGTTATCAACCTGGGAGGACTCCGATGCTGCGAATCATGGCTGTGTTTGCGTGCCTGACGTTGATGGGCGTGGGCGTTGTTCACGTGGTTCAGGCCGAGACGGTCGCCGTTTCCAGGATGTCGCTGATGACATTCGAGACCGACGCCACCATCAACGCGCCCGCCGCCAAAGTGTGGACATCGCTCACGGATGCCGACAAGGCGATGAGCTGGTGTCCGTTGTGGAAGAGCGCCAAGGATCCCCAGCCGTTGACGAAGGTGGGGAACACAATCACGTTTGTTGACGACTGGCAGAACGTGGGCAAGTCCGTGGTGATCTTCGTCGACCCGAACAAGGAATTGCGCCTTGCACACGTGCCGGACGATGGCAGCTACGTCTGTCAGTTGCGTGTCGTGCTGACGCCGGCGGAAGGCGGGACGCGGGTCCACGTCACCGAGCAGTACAGCGACGCGCTGGATGCGCCGACCGACAAGGATACCGCGGCGAAGACTCAGGCGGAAATCGCCGGGTACGTGGCCGCGCTGAAGGCAGCGGCGGAAAAGAAGTAGCGGTCGAGTCAGCGGGCCAGCGCCGCGCCGTTCTGCTTGTAGACGACGCCGTCTTTCATCACAAAGCGGACGTCCTTCATCAGCGATATGTTGGCGATCGGGTCACCGTCCACCGCGACCAGGTCCGCTATTTTGCCCCTCTCGACGCTGCCGAGGTCCTTCTCGACGCGCAGCAACCGCGCGGATTCGATGGTGGCCGACTGGATGGCCTTCATTGGCGGCATGCCGTACTCGACCATCAACTCGAATTCGCGCGCGTTCTCGCCGTGCTTGGATACGCCGCTGTCGGTGCCGAACGCAATCGGCACTCCCGCGTGGTACGCCTTCGCGAACGTGCCCCGGATCTGCGGGCCGATGCGGCGCGCCTTGGGGCGCACGATGGGGGGAAGGAAGTCGTCCTTCTCCGCCATCTCCATGACGGTCACGCCCGCGAGCAGCGTCGGCACGTAGTAGGTCCCGTTCTTCTTCATCAGCTTCATGATCTCGTCGGTCATATACGAGCCGTGTTCGATGGATGTCACACCCGCGCGCACCGCGCGCAGCATGCCCTCCGCGCCGTGCGCGTGCGCGGCCACGGCGAAACCGTAGTCCCTGGCGGTCGCCACGATGGCAGCGAGTTCGTCGTCGGTGAACTGCGCATTGTCGCCGCTCGACGCCATGCTCAGCACGCCTCCGGTCGCGGTGATCTTGATCAGGTCCGCGCCGTCCTTGTAGCGCTCGCGCACCGCCTTGCGACCCTCGTCCGGCGAGTTGACCACGCCCTCGCGCGGTCCCGGGTTGCCCTGCAGCTCCTCGCACCAGCCGCTGGTGGGGTCGGCGTGGCCACCGGTGGTGGCGATGGCCTTGCCCGCGGTGTAAATGCGGGGACCCACCGCGGTGCCGGCGCGAATCGCGTTGCGCAGCGAAACGGTCGACATCCCGTCGTCGCCAAGGTTGCGCACGGTTGTGAAGCCGGCCAGCAGTGTAAGCCGGCCATAGTAGGCCGCGTGGAGCACGTTGTCGGTGGGGTTCAGCACGACCTCGTCCAGGTACGACGACCGCGTCAGGACACCCGTCAGGTGGACGTGCATGTCCATCAGGCCGGGCATTACCGTCGAGTTGGAGAGATCGATGACCTCGTCGCCATCGCCCGCTTCCACGAAACCGGGCGCTACCTCGGCGATGCGTCCGTCCGCAACGATGATCGAAACCTGCGCGCGGCTTGAATTCGACACACCGTCGATCAGGTGACCGGCGTGGACAATCGTGCGGGCGCCGGCGTTGCCGATCGCGAGCAACAGGGCGACGACGGCGAGCAGTGTGGTGCGCATCTGAAGGCCTCCATAATAGCGGGTTCGTGCAACGGGAATGCGGCGCAGTATAATCCGCCGCGAGCGCGGCGGCAAGTTGGCCGTGCTATAGTGTCTCGAGCCCATGTTTTCATTCCTGCGCAAGAGACGTCGCGCGCGTTTGCGCGGATTGCCGGTCCCGGACGGCTGGGAGCGGATTCTCGCGGAGAATGCCCCCGCTTGCCGCCGCCTGCCGGACGAGCTGCGCGCTCAGCTCTTCGGGCACGTCCAGGTGTTTCTGGCCGAGAAGAAGTTCGAGGGCTGCAACGGTTTTGAGGTCACCGACGCGGTCCGGGTCACCATCGCCGCGCAGGCGTGCCTGCTGCTGCTCAACCGCGAGACCGACTATTTCCCCGAACTGGTCACGATTCTCGTCTATCCATCCGTGTTCTACGCGGATCTGTCGGAGCCCGGCGCGGATGGCTTCGTCGTCAACGAATACCAGGAGGATCGCTCCGGGGAGTCATGGGACGTGGGCGTCGTCATTCTGTCCTGGGAGGACATCGCCGACTACACGTCCACCGGCCGGGCGGGCTACAACGTGGTGCTGCACGAATTCGCGCACCAGCTCGACATGGAGAATGGCGCGATGGACGGAATGCCGCGTCTCGACGGCCGGGCGCGCCGCGACGCGTGGGCGCTGGCGTTTGGCGACGCCTACGAGCGTTTCGAGCGGCTCGCGTCATCCGGCCGGCGCACGCTCGTCGACGCCTACGGCGCGGGCGACCCCGCGGAGTTCTTCGCGGTCGTCACCGAAAGTTTTTTTGAGCGTCCGCTCGCACTCGCGCGCGAATATCCCGCGCTGTACGCCCAGCTCGCGCAATACTATTGTGTCGATCCCGCCGCGTGGGATCCGGCGGCGCGCGAAGGCGCGGAGCCGGCGGGGCTGCGTCGCGCGCGCCCACGGCGCCGTCGCCGCTGATGCAACGGCAAAGTCGCGGTTGACCCGCCCGGGAACGACCGATACCATCCACGCTCAAGTTCTTTACCGGCACGCCCGCGCGTGCGCGTCGGTTTCCTCGAACCATGGTGGGGACTATGGCAAAAGAAACTGCAAAGAAGAGGCCGTTGGCGGGGAAGGAAGAGTGGGCGTCCAAGCTGGGCGTCATTCTGGCTGTATCCGGCTCGGCGGTGGGTCTGGGCAACTTCCTGCGTTTCCCGGGACAGGCCGTTTCCAACGGCGGCGGCGCGTTCATGATTCCGTATTTCTGCGCGCTGCTGTTTCTCGGCATTCCGATCGGTTGGGCCGAGTGGACCATGGGCCGCTACGGCGGTCGCAAGGGGCTGCACTCGTCGCCGTCGATCCTGGGTGTGTTCGGCAAGGGAGGCGTGGCGCGTTATCTGGGCGTCATCGGCATCCTGATCCCGCTCGCGGTGTCTTTTTACTACACGTACATCGAGGCCTGGTGCCTCGGCTACTTCTTCTACTACCTCAAGGGGGGCATTGGCATCGACGCGCTGGCCCCGGTGGCGGAACAGACCGCGCGCGCGGCCGATTTCTACACCGTATTCACCGGGCGCCTGCACAACGGCGTGATCGCCGGCGGTTCCATCGGGACGTTCGTCTTCTGGGCGGTGACGTTCGCGATCAACATCTGGCTGGTGTTCCGCGGCATCACGCGCGGCATCGAGAAGTTCGTGAACTGGGCCATGCCGACCATGGCGGTGCTGGCGATCGTGGTGCTGGTGCGGGTGCTTACGCTGGGAACGCCGGACGCGGCCAACCCCGACCAGAGCGTGGTGGGCGGACTCGCGTACATGTGGAATCCCAACTACTCGGCGCTCACGAATCCGCAGACGTGGCTGGCCGCGGCGGGGCAGATCTTCTTCAGCCTGTCGGTGGGATTTGGCGTGATCATCAACTACGCCTCCTACATGAAGAAGAAGAGCGATGTCGTGCTCTCGGGCCTGACGGCGTCCGCCACCAACGAGGTGTTCGAGGTGGGCTTTGGCGGTTTGATCACCATCACCGCGTCGTTCATCTTCCTCGGGACGTCCAACATGATCGGCGCGGTGCAGGGTGGGACGTTCGGGCTGGGTTTCACGACACTGCCGGTGGTGTTCTCCCACATGGGCGCGGCCGGAAACGCGATCGGCGCGATCTGGTTCCTGATGCTGTTCCTCGCCGCGATCACGAGTTCCATCTCCATGTACCAGCCGTCGCTGGCGTTCTTCCAGGAATCGCTCGGATGGACGCGGCGCAACGCCACCGCGCTGATGGTGTCGGTGTGCGTCGTCGGTTCGTTCCTGGTGATGTACTTCAGCGAAGGCGGGATCTTCTGGTCCACGATTGACGACTGGGTGGGGACGTTCTTGATCTTCATCCTGGCGATGGTCCAGATCATCTGCTTCAGCTGGGTCTTCGGCGTCGACCGGGGAATCGCGGAGGCGCACCACGGTGCCCACTTCCACATCCCGCGCTTCTATCGCTTTGTGATGAAGTACATCACGCCGACGTACCTGCTGGTGGTGTTTGCCGCGTTCTGTTCGCAGAATCTG
>DASUGO010000026.1:0-3288 GCA_036273975.1 Candidatus Krumholzibacteriia bacterium | reverse complement strand
GGCCGTGCTCTATGCGGCGGTGGAAGCGGACTCCGACGCGACGTTGATCGATGGCAAGTACCGCACCACGATCACGCTTAGCCAGTTTGGTGGTTGCGGGGCGGGGGACCTGACCGTGTTGCTGAATGGCAACCGCATTGGAACCGCCGCCGTCGACATGCGCAGCCCGGACATGATTGCCAACGGCGCGGTGATAATTTCAGACTTCACCCGGTTCGGGACGGCCTACCCGTCGCCCCCGAAACCGTACGACGCGTGCGCGGACTATCGCACCGTGTTGGGCGAAGTCACCACTGGTGACTTTACGTACTTTGGAACCCACTTCAATCACAACAGTAGCGGGGGCGCGATGCCCGCGACCGCAGCGGCCGAAGCCGCAGGCGCGTTGCGGCTGGATGTTCAGGAGGAGTACTCGCTGGCGGGAGGGCGCCGTGTCTGGGGAACGCTCTCCGTTGAGAATGTCGAGCCGTTCCGGGCTCTGGTTGTTGCGCTTCACACGGACAATCCGCGGTTCAGGTTTGTGGCGTGGCATCCGGATCCCTCATATCCAGCCATGACGATGGGTACTGAGGTGGTCCGGGACGGGCAGAGACAGGCATTCGTTGGGATCCTTGGCTCTGCGGCGGCCCTCTCGACCACACCTTTGGGCAAGGTCGAGTTTGAGATCATGGATGATGAGCCACTGGCGCTATCGGACGACGACCTCAGTTTTCTTGTCGCCGATCTGCAGGCGGTGGAGGGTGGCTTGCGGTCCCTGTCGCCGCTTCGCCTCGAGCGGGCGGAGACGCCACCGGCCTACCATTTTGAGCTCGGGCAGAACGTCCCCAATCCATTCAATCCACTGACGACCATTGCGTATTCACTGGCGAGTGATTCGGACGTGTCCCTGGTGGTCTATGACGTCCGCGGCGCACGCGTGAAGACGCTGGTCAGCGGCCACACCAGGGCCGGTGTTCAGCGGGTTCAGTGGGATGGAGTGGATGATCGAGGATCTCGCGTGTCGAGCGGCGTGTATTTCTATCGGCTCGTGGCGGGATCGTTCCGCGATACCAAGAAGATGGTGCTCCTCAAATAGACGCGGCGCGGTTGCGCGTTGTGGAGAATGAAAACAGGCCCCGGAGGTTTCTCCGGGGCCTGTGTCGTTCGAGTGAGGTGAACCGCAGGGACTACTGGGTCGACTTCTGCATCTCCTGCATGGCTTCGGTGGTGCGGCCGGCCTCGGCGTAGAGGCGGCCCATGATGGCGTGCAGGGAACCGTTGTCGGGGTCGGCGGCCACGGCGGCTTCGGTCTCGCTGATCGCGTCGGCCATGAGACCACGGTCGAAGAACAGGCTTGCGCGCATCAGGTGATACGTCACCGGGCCCGGCTTTTTGGCGTCGATTGCGCTCAGCTCGGTGTCGAGCGAGGCGACGTCGGCGGGCGCGATGATTTCGAAGAACGCGGCCGTCGTTCGCAGCGGCGGCGACACCAGCGGGTCCGTCGTCTCGAGCGTCCAGGAGTACGACACGCCCGGCTGCAGCGCGGGGGCGTCGGCCGGATACGTCAGCGCTGTCGCGTTGGAAATGTCGGACTGCCACTGGACGCCCGATTCGTTATAGACCGTCAGGCTCAGTTCGGCCGTCGGGTCGTCGATCTTCCACTGGAAGGTCGGATTGTTGCCGCGCACCTTGGTCTGCACCGGTGCGATTGGAAGCAACGCGGCGGCCTTGTCGGCCGAACGCAGTCCGCTGATGGAACCCGTCCCTTCCGAACTCTTCAGCTTGAGGAAGTTGCTCACGACCTCGAAGCTCTCGGCTTCCTTCGGCGCCGCCGTCGTGCCACCCGGGTGGCCCTTGATGCGCATGTTGCTGTTGGCACCCACGGCAACCCAGTTGCCGGCGGAGAACATGATTTCGGCTTCGGCGCCCTCGCCGGTTTTGACCTCGTCGCCATTATTGAGCGACAGGCCGAAAGTGGCGCTGGTGGACTTGCCGCCGGCGCGAATCACGGTCACGGGACCGCGGCACGACGTCAGCACGGCGACGGGGGCGTCCGCATCCGCCAGCGCCTTATGCACGGGCTGATCGATGCCGATCAGCGTCAGGGACAGTAGACAGAACAATGTGGAGATCCTGCGTTTCATCTGGCTTCACCTCTATTTGGATAACTCAATCGCGGGCAACATCTTATCATATTCTGACGGGCGTTCAATCACCGTCCAAAGGCATGGTCCCGCACCGGTAATACAGAACGGCGGATGCAAAGTTGGGCCTTTCGGCGGGAAATTTTGCGGCAAATTCGGGGGAGGCAGTTGCCGCCCGTAGCGGCGCTAGATCGCGAGCACGAGTCTCAGGCCCAGGTCGACGCGGTCCATGACGTCCCGCGGCAATGAGGCAACGTAGTCGCCGACGGCACGCCGATCCAGCGTGGCAAGCTGAGACACATTGACGACTGAGTCACGGTTCAGGAGGTGCCGCGACGCGTCGAGCACAACGTTTCCCGGTGCGCGCGCGAGGGCAACATTGGACGTGATGGCTGCAACCACCACCGTCCCGATGCGACTCGTGTTGAAGACATCGCTCTGGACCACGAGGACCGGGCGCCGATAACCCGGCCCGGATCCCGTGGGGGCCGGCAACTGAGCCCAGACAATGTCGCCGCGCCGCAGCTCGTGTGGCATCTACCACGCCTCGTCGGATAGAATCTGGAGGGCCGCGGCCTGCACGAGCGGATCGAGCTGACGGTTGGCTGGGTCGCCGTAGACGGAGTCGAGCGTCTCGCGAACCACGTCGGCGCTGTGGCCTCCCAGATAGTCCGCGATCGCCCGCTGAAAGAGTTCGCTACGCGATATGCCCAACCGGCGGGCGAGCTGCTCCGCAGCCTTGAACAGATTGTCGGGGATGGAGATCGCGGTTTTCACGGGATGAGTATAACCAGTGGTATAACCGACGTCAATGCACGATCTGCTATAATTGTTGAACACTGGGAGTGCCAGAGTGGTCAAGATTGCGTTCGAAACCATGGGCTGCCGTCTCAACCAGGCGGAAACCGCGATTCTCCAGAGCCGGTTTGCCGCGCAGGGGTACGTGCTGACCACCGATCCGCTCGACGCCGACCTCTACGTGCTGCACACCTGCACGCTCACCGCGCAGGCCACCGCCAAATGCCGCCGGCGCTTGCGCTGGCTGATCCGCCACAACCCCGGCGCGTGCGTGGCCGCGATTGGTTGCTACGCGCAGACCGACGCCGACGAACTCGCCAACATCCCGGGCGTGGACTTCGTGGTGGGGACCGCGGACAAGCTGCGG
>DASUGO010000025.1:0-22068 GCA_036273975.1 Candidatus Krumholzibacteriia bacterium | reverse complement strand
CCGAGCGCGAACACCGGCAGGACCGCGCCGGCGAGAAACCAGATCGCGAGGCGGGTGCGAAAACTCATCGCGCTCCCGCTCCGGCTGGAACGACGCGCACCGTTCCAAAGACGTCCCACTCGACCGCGATGGCCGGATGCCCGACGACGACAAAACGCCGCGCGTCGACCAGCGGGACGACCGTCTGCGCAATGGGCGCGTCGCTGGCGACGAGCCACGGCGCGACGCGCAGCAACGCGCGGGCCGCGCCGCACGGATCCGGGACGGGACTGGGGATCGCGGTTATGAAGACGAAACCGTCGCCGTGCTGCATACGGCGGGTCAGTTCTTCGCCGTCCACGCCCTTTGCCACCACCGCCTGCGCCCCCGCCGGCATCGGCACGGAACGGGCGAGCCCGGCCGCCGCGGCCGAGCGCGTGGTATCCATCGCGGCCAGCGCGACGATGCGCTCGGCGAGGTCGCGGGCGGTGGCGTCGCGCTCGTCGTAGTACACCGACGGCGCGCCGGTCCGCGCCGGTGCCGCGGGCAGACGCCACGATGGCCACGCCGGCAGTGGCCCGCAGCCATTCAAGTCGCTGACCCACCACGCGCCGGACTCGGTGGCGCGGGTAACCGCCGCACGCACCGAAAACGCGAGGTCCCGTTGCGTCACCGGGGCGAGCGCGCCCGGATGGCTGGACGAGAGGATGCTGCGTACCCGCGCTGGCGAGAGCAACAGATAGGTGCGATCGAACGGCAACGCGGCGGTCTTCATTCCGAGGCTGGACGCGTAGGCGGCGACCGAAGAATCGCCCACCGTCATCACACCGGCGCCGCGCAGCGCGTCGCGCGGATCCATGTCTGCGCGGGTGGCAAATGTGACGATGGGCGCCACGGTACCCATCGGCGGCTGCCCCGGCCCCATGCGCTGCATGACCGCGAGTGATGGCGCCGCGAGCACCGCAAGCCCGGGACGCTCGAGGTAGGCGGCCATGTGCCGGTCGTCGATGGCCTGCGCCGAATCCACGCCGGCGCCGAGGGCAATCGCGTCCCGCCAGCCCTGCACCACGTCATCAGCGGTGAGCGGGGTTCCGTCCGTGAAACTCGCACCCGCGCGCAGCGTCAACACGCAGCGCCGGCCTTCGCAGACGGGCGGATATTCGGCGAGGCCCGCGCGCAGATGTCCGTCGCAGTCCATCCGCAGCAACGTTTCGTAGCGTTGCGCAAACTCCAGCCGCTCCGCGTCATTGTGTCCGGCCGGGGCATATACGTTGCTCACCGGTCCGAACAGCACCACGACAGCCGAGTCCGAACCCGCGCCCGCCGGACCGGCGAGACGGCACGGGTCCACCACTGTCGCCGGAACCTCCGGGAGGCCGCCCGCGCAGGCGGCGAGGCCCGCCACCGCGACGGCACCGCAGACGATCATGAGGGAAGAGGTGCGCATGAGAGATGGAAAGTTGGTTATCAGACTATTAAATAAAGGCTTACGCGCCCCGTCGTGTCAAGGCATTCGACGCCGTCCCATCCAGATCCCGCTTCACTTCGTTTCTGATATCATGCAGCCCATGAACCCACACGAGACCACCCCGCGCGCCAGCGCCGTCTTTGCCGGCGGTTGTTTCTGGTGCGTCGAAGCCGTCTTCGAAGAACTCGAGGGCGTGATCGACGCGGTCTCCGGGTACGCGGGCGGTTCCCGCGCAACCGCCAACTACGAGGCGGTGTGCAGCGGAACCACCGGACACGCCGAGGCCGTGCAGATCATCTACGACCCCGCGAAGATCACCTACGAGAAGTTGCTCGCGGTCCATTTTGCCACCCACGATCCGACCACGCTCAACCGTCAGGGCAACGACGCGGGTCCGCAGTACCGCTCGGCGATCTTCTATTCCAGCGATGCGGAGAAGGCGGTGGCGGAGGAAACCATTGCCGCGTTGTCGAAGAGCGGGCACTATCCCCGCCCCATCGTGACCACGCTGGAGCCGCTCATTGAGTTCTACCCGGCCGAGGCGTATCACCAGAGCTACGTGTGCGCGAATCCGCGCCAGGGCTACGTGCGCGCGGTTGCACTCCCCAAGGTGGACAAGGTGCGTGCTCTCTTTGCCGACGATCTCAAGGACCGCTCACCGCTCGATTGATGCAGGCGCGCGATCGCGCTTGGATGCCACACGCATCCCCGCTAGAATGTCGGGCGTCATCCAACCCCGGACAGGAGCACGCTCGACATGCAGATCAACCCCGGCACCCGGCTCGGGCCCTATGAAATCGTCGGTCCCATCGGCGCGGGTGGAATGGGCGAGGTGTTTCGCGCGCGCGACACCCGTCTCGACCGCGACGTCGCCGTCAAGGTTCTCGCCAGCCACCTGACCGTGTCGCCGGAAGTGCGCCAGCGCTTCGAACGCGAGGCGCGCGCGGTGTCGAGTCTCAATCATCCCAATATCTGCACGCTGCACGATATCGGGCATGAAGACGGTGTCGACTTTCTGGTGCTCGAGTACCTCGAGGGCGAATCGTTGCAGGACCGGATCGCGCGCGGGCCGCTGCCGATGCGCGAGACGCTCGACATCGCGATCCAGATTGCCGACGCGCTGGACCGAGCGCACCGCCAGAACCTGGTCCACCGCGACCTCAAGCCCGGCAACATCATGCTGACCCGGTCCGGCGCCAAGCTGCTGGACTTTGGTCTCGCGCGCAGCACCGACCTCGGGACCGGTGGCGACATGACGCAGTCGCCGACGATGGCGCGGTCGCTCACCGCCGAAGGCGCGATCATCGGGACCTTCCAGTACATGGCACCGGAGCAGCTGGAGGGGCGCGTCGCGGACGCGCGCACCGACATCTTTGCCTTCGGCGCGGTGTTGTATGAAATGGCGACCGGGCAACGCGCGTTCATCGGCGCCACGCAGGCATCGCTGATCGCGGCGATTCTCAAGGACCAGCCGCGCGCGCTCGCGGAACTGCAGCCGCTCACGCCACCCGCGTTCGAACGCGTCGTGCACCGCTGCCTGGAAAAGAAGCCCGACGACCGCTGGCAGACCACGCGCGACCTGATGCTGGAACTCACATGGATCCGCGACGCGGGTTCGCAGGCGGGTGTGGCCGCCCCGGTGCGCGCGCGCCGCAAGAGCCGCGAGCGCAGCGCGTGGGTGGCCGCTGCCGTGCTTGGCGTCGCGGTCATCGCGCTGGCGGGCAAGGTCTTCCTGACCCCACCCGAGACGCCGGTCGCCAGCCGCTTCGCGGTGCAGCCGGTGCCGCCCGGTGTGATCATTCAAACCTCCCAGCCGCAGGTGATGATGTCTCCGGATGGACGTTCCATTGTGTTCGTCGCCGCCGACACGCTGGGCGCGTTGCGACTATGGATGCACAACTTCGACGACCGCGAGGCCCGGCCCATTCCCGGCACCGAGGACTGCGGCCTGCCCTTCTGGTCCGCGGACAGCAAGCACATCGCGTTCTTCGCGCCGGCGGGGAAGCTCATGCGCATGCCCGCCAGCGGGGGCGCGGCGCAGGCGGTGTGCGCGGCCGCCGATGGCCGCGGCGGAACCTGGAGCAAGGACAACGTCATCGTATTTGCGCCCGCGTCGGGTGGCCCGCTGTTCAAGGTCCCAGCCGAAGGCGGTGTACCAGTGCAGGTGACGCAACTGGACTCGACGCGCGGCGAACAGGCGCACCGCTTTCCCTGCT
Organism: Candidatus Krumholzibacteriia bacterium; assembly: GCA_036273975.1. GTDB lineage: Bacteria > Krumholzibacteriota > Krumholzibacteriia > WVZY01 > JAKEHA01 > JAKEHA01. The sequence continues at coordinate 18,405 of DASUGO010000025.1, read as the reverse complement.
TCCTGCCCGACGGCAAACACTTTCTCTACGTGACGCTTCCCGTCCACGGCGGGACCTTCGACACCTTCGTCGGGTCCATTGACTCGTTCGAGCGCAAGCACGTCGTCGATGCCCGCGGCGCCGCGGTGTACGCGGAGCCGGGGTACATCCTGTACGGACGCGAGCAATCATTGGTCGCACAACGTTACGACACCCGGAAGCTCGAGGTGAGCGGGAGCCCGATCCCGCTGGGCGATCCCCCGGGCAGCAGCGGCGGTTGGAGCGGCGCGCCGAATGTGTCGGTATCCAGCACCGGAATCGCAGTTCGGACCACTTCGGCGGTGCAGTCGTCGACCATTCCGGAATACGACGCGTCGGGAAGACAGCACGGCGAGGTGAAACTCGACCCGGGAATGTATGTGGATGTCGCGCTGTCGCCCGACGGTACGCGGCTGGCCGCGTCGCGGCTCAGCACCACCAGCGCGGAAAATACCAGCGATATCTTCATCATCGAACTCGCACGCGGCGCGGCGTCGCGCGTCACGTTTGATCCGTCCGTCAATGGCAGCATGATCTGGTCACCCGACGGGCGGCGTATCGCATTCGTCAGCAACCGGGGCGGCAATGAGGGTATCTACCTGAAGAACGCCAACGGCGCCGGAGAGGAGATTCCACTCCTGACCCGCAAGGACCAGCTGTTCGTCCGTCCCAATGCGTGGACGCCGGACGGCAAGACCATCGTCTATCACACGCTCTCGCGCAAAACCGGTTACGACCTCTGGATGGTTCCGGCGGATGGCGATGGCGAAGCGAAGCCCCTCATTGTGACCCAGTTCAACGAGAAGGGTGGCGCGATTTCCCCGGATGGGCGCTACCTGGCTTACAACTCGGACGAGTCAGGATCCTTCGAGATGTACGTGGTCTCGTTCCCCGACCTGCAGGAGAAGTACCGCGTTTCCGTCAACGGGGCGGGGGCATACGGGGATCTGTTCATCGTGCTCTGGAACAAGGGCGGGAAAGAACTGCTGTATGAAGCATCCGACGGCATGACGATCATGCGCGTCCCGGTGACACTCGCACCAACCTTCCAGGCCGGCACAGCGGTTCCGCAGATGCGCATCGCAAGGAACCGGATCGGAACCCTGAGCGGCGACGGCAAACGATTCTTCTGCGCGGTCACCGCCGATGACGGTGCCGGCACCCTGCTGTACCTGATTCACAACTGGCCGGCGCTGGCGCAAAAGCACTGAGCAAAGCCGGCGCGCCTAGCGCACCACGACGAATTTGCGCGCGGCTTTCCCGGCCGCGTTGCTGATGCGGAGAAAATAGACGCCCGACGCGAGTCGCGACGTGTCGACGGTTGCAAACGCAACCCCGCTGGCGGCGGGAGCCGTCTGGGTGTGGACCCGCCGGCCGCGCACATCAAAGATATCCAGCGACGTGGTCCCGCTTCCACCCGGCGAGAATTGCACCAGCACCGCGTTGCGCGCCGGATTGGGCGAGAGCGCGAGGACGGCCGGATAGGCGGGAACCTTCGCGGTGGACACCGTATCGACCGGCGCGTGCAGCACCCAGCTGTCCGGGTCGAGGATCACCCGGCTCGGTTGCGACGCCACCACGACCTCGAATACCTGTGACTTCCGGTCGTTCATTACTCGGAACGTTTCGCCCCCGCCGGTCGTCGTGACCAGGATATCCAGCGGCATCTCGAACACGGGCGTGTTCGACTGCGACGGTGGCTGCGTCTGTGCAACCGACACCCACACGCGATAATTGTTCCCCTGCTTTTCCCACTGCGCCGAGGTGCGATACGACGGATAGCCGGTCCCCTCCGTCACCCACTGGCGGAAAAACGTATCGAGGTCGAGGCCGGATATGGTTTCCGCGACGCGCTGGAAATCAGCGGTCGTCGCCACGCCGTAGCGTACCGACGGCTCCGCCGCCCATGCCTCCAGAATATCCCGAAACGTCGCGTCTCCCACCACGTAGCGCAGCATGTGCAGCACCATCGAACCCTTGGCGTACACGCGATTCGGATCGAAGAGGTTGTTCACACTGCTGGTGTCGGCGACGACCAGCGTGCCCGTCGCGCGCAGCGCACTCGTGTAGCGCGCGCTCAACACCGCGTCAGCGACGCCCGGATACAGCGAGTCGCAGTTTGCGCAGCCGGTCCAGTAGATGTACTCCGCGTAGGTGGCAAACCCTTCGTTCAGCCAGATGTGCGGCCACGTCTGCGGCGAGATGCTGTCGCCGTACCACTGGTGCGCCAGTTCGTGCGCCACCACACCGGGTGCCGACGTGCCCATCGAACTCATGGTCTGGTGTTCCATGCCGCCGCCAAACGTGAACTCGGCGTGACCGTATTTCTCATTGGCGAACGGATAGGGCCCGAACCAGTCTTCGAACACCGTCAGCATGCCACCCACATCGGACCAGCCGCCGGGCAGCTGCGAGTTGGTGTCGTTGTAGACCAGGTGGTCGAGCGGCAACGCCAGCGCCCCGTACCGCGTCGCCAGCGTGTCGGGCCGGACATACGTGTCCTGGTAGCGCACGTAGTCGCCGATCGCAACCGAGATCAGGTAATTGGAAATCGGATAGTGGGACACCCAGTCGTAGGTGGTCATGCCGAGCGCGGACGTCTCGCTCTCCAGCAGCCCCTGCGACCCCACCCGGAAACCATCGGGGACGGTGACGGTCACACGCACCGAGTCCGCCTTGTCCGAGGGATGGTCCTTGCACGGCCACCACTCGCGCGCGCCGTAGGGTTCGGACAGGCTCCACGCGAACGGCTGGACGTTCGGTGTTCCGTTCTGATCGGTTCGCTTGCCGAATACGAAATTGCCAAAGCCATCCACCACCGGCCGGCCGCTGTAGGTGACGTCCACCGCGACGGCCGCACCCACGGCGACCGGGGCGGGCAGCGTGATATTCAAAACCGCAGCAGGGTGCGTAAACGAGAGTGGTGTTCCGTCGGACAACGAGACCGCGGTGACATGCATGCTCGCCGCGAGATCGAGGGACAGGATCGTGAGCGGCGAGCCGGTTGCCCTCCCCGCCACCCGCACCACGCCGGCGATGGAATCCGCCGCGAGATCGGGTAACAGGTCGAGATGGTAGTACGTGACGTCGAAGTTCGCGCTCGCGGCGGACGCGGCGGCGCGGGCCGGGCGGAACGCGAACGCGGTCTTGGCCGCCGCGCATCCCGCGGCGCCATCGCCGGCGGCCGTCAACGCCGGCGGCGACCCGGGACGTTCCGCACCGTGCACCGGCCCGGCCGGGATCGAGGCCAGCAGAATCGCAATCAGTGAGCAAGCCGTTGTCGTCTTCATAGGAATCGTGATTGGAATCGCGGCCGGAGCCCCTCCATTATAGGGAGTTTCCCGGCCGGAACGCAACGTCCCCCGCGTGCTATCCTCCCCGGGTGAACCTCCCCCGCCTCATCTCGCTGGCCGTCGCGGTCCCCCCGCAGGTCGTCTACCAGGATGCAGTGAAGCAGTTTGCCCGCGGCCTGTTCTCCGCAACGATCGGATCCGACGAGCGCCTGCTGGATGTCTTCGACAACGCGGAGATCGATGAACGCCACCTGTGCGTTTCGCTCGAGTGGCTGGCGGAGGAGCACACCTTCGCGGAGAAAAACAACCTCTACATCGAACACGGGCTTGAGCTCGCCACCGCGGTGGCGAGCGATGCGCTCACCCGTGCGGGCCTGTCGGCGCGCGACGTCGACCACCTGGTCTTCGTTTCCTCCACCGGGCTCGCAACGCCCGGACTCGACGCGATGCTCGCCAACCGCCTCGGCTTTCGCCCGGACTTTCGCCGCACACCGATCTGGGGCCTCGGTTGCGCGGGCGGCGCCGCGGGCATTTCGCGCGCGCGCGACTTCGCGTTGGCCGATCCGTCCGCGCGCGTACTGGTCATTGCGCTCGAACTGTGCAGCCTGACATTTCAACGAGACGACATGTCCAAGAAGAACCTCGTCGCCGCGTCGCTGTTTGCCGACGGCGCGGCGGCGGCGGTGGTCACCTGCGGCCCCGCGTCCGCGGGAAACGCCTCGGTCGAGCTGCTCGCGTCGCACAGCGTCCTGTGGCCCGGCACACTCGATGTGATGGGCTGGACGGTCGACGGACAGGGACTGCACGTGGTCTTTTCGCGCGACATCCCCGCCATCGTACACGAAAAAGTCCGCCCCAGCCTGTCCGGTTTTCTTGCCACGCAGCACCTGCGGCTGCAGGACGTGGACCATCTGGTCGCGCACCCGGGCGGCGTCAAGGTGCTGCACGCGTATGCGAACGCACTCGACGTTTCACCGCAGCGGTTCGCACACGCCCGCGACGTGTTGCGCCGGTACGGCAACATGTCGTCGCCGTCGTGTCTGTTCGTGCTCGAGCGTTTTTTGCGCTGCGGTGAAATCGCCCCCGGCCAGCACGCGGTGGTGACGGCCCTCGGACCGGGCTTTTCCGCGGAGTATGTGCTGTTGCGCGGGGCGCGCGCATGACCCCGGCCGTGGCCGGCGCACTGATCGCGCTGCTCACGGTGATCATTGTGCAGCGGGTAACCGAGTTGTTGCTCTCCGCGCGCAACGCACGCCGCGTGATCGCGCGCGGCGGGCGGGAGATGGCGGCCGCGCACTTTCCGCTGCTGGTCCTGGTCCACACGCTGTTCCCCGTTGGTATCGCCGCGGAAGTTCTGGGCCTGGGGGCTCGCCCCGGCACGCTGTGGCCGCTGTGGACGGGTTTGTGGCTCGGCGCGCAGATCCTGCGCTACGCGGCCATCCGCGCACTCGGAGACCGCTGGAACGTCCGCGTACTCGTGCTGCCCGGGGCGCCGCTGGTGCGAACGGGTCCCTACCGCTACCTGCGTCATCCGAACTACATCGCCGTCGCAATCGAACTCGCAACGGCCCCACTGATCCTGGGCGCATGGCGGACGGCGCTGGTGATTTCGATATTCAATGTATTCGCGCTCCGCACCCGCATCCGGGCCGAGGAGGCGGCACTGCGCGCCGCCGCGCAATCCTGACCTCGACAGCACCGCGCAACATCGTGTACCATACCTGTAACAAATCCGCCGACAATGATTGAATTCAGGACGGGAGAGACATCATGGCTGTTTATACCTGCGACAAGTGCGGAATGAGCATCGGCACGATGACCTGTGGCAAGTGCGGCAAGGATCTCGTGCACGAAACCGTGAAGAAGCCGGATGGAACCGAGGTGCACGTTTCCAAGTGCCCCGAGGGTCACGGCATGGTCAAGTCGCCCATGTGCTGCGGCCAGGACATGACCTGCTCGATCTAGTTCCGCCCGCGTCATTCGCAAGCACGCAAAAGGGGCGCCGGTGCAACCGGCGCCCCTGCTTGCTTGCGGAGGCAATGATTCGCTTCGGCTAGGCGATGATCCGGAACGCGGCGGCGGCCGATTCGATGGTGTGGTCGATCTCGGTGTCGCCGTGCATGATGGAAAGGAACGCCGACTCGAACTGCGAGGGTGGGAGGTACACACCCCGGTCGAGCATGGCGATGTGGAACCTGCCGAAGCGCTCGACGTCCGACTTTGCCGCCGTCTTCCAGTTGAGCACCGGAATGTCGGAGAAGAACAGGCCGACCATCGCGCCCACGCGCCGGCACTGCACCGGCACGCCCGCGTCCGCGGCCGCGTTCTGAAGCCCCGCGACCAGCCGGTCACCCGCGCGGTGCAGCTTCTCCCACAGCACTGGATCGCGCAGTACATCGAGGGCGGCTATTCCCGCCGCCATCGCGAGTGGATTTCCCGACAGCGTGCCGGCCTGGTAGACCGGACCCTGCGGTGCGATGAGTTCCATCAGTTCGCGGCGTCCGCCGTACGCACCCACCGGCAGCCCGCCACCAACCACCTTGCCGAGCACGGTGAGGTCCGGCTTCACGTTGTAGAGCGCCTGCGCGCCGCCGGGATGGACGCGGAAACCCGTCATTACCTCGTCGAAGATCAGCAGCGAACCAAACTTGCGCGTGATGTCCCGCAACCCCTGCAGGAAGCCGTCCTGCGGCGGGACCAGCCCCATGTTCCCCACCACCGGCTCGACGATCACCGTGGCCACTTCCTCGGGGAACGTGTCGAAGATCGCGCGCACCGATTCCAGATCGTTGTAGTCGGCGATGAGCGTATCCGACACCGCGCCAGGGGTCACGCCCGGCGAGTCCGGCAACCCCAGCGTAGCCGCGCCCGATCCGGCCTGCACCAGCAGCATGTCGGCGTGGCCGTGGTAGGCGCCCTGAAACTTGATCACCTTGTGTCGTTTCGTCGCCGCGCGCGCCAGCCGGATGGCGGACATGGCGGCCTCGGTCCCCGAGTTGACGAAGCGCAACACATCGATGTTGGGCATGAGGTGTACGATGACGCGCGCGAGTTCCACTTCCAGCGGGCTCGGCGCGCCAAAGCTGGTGCCACGTTTGGCCGTTTCGGAAATGGCCTCCACCACGCGCGGATGCGCGTGGCCTAGAATGAGCGGGCCCCACGACAGCACGTAGTCGACGTAGCGGTTGCCGTCGACATCGAACAGGTACGCCCCCTCGCCGCGCTCGATGAACAGCGGATTGCCGCCCACCGCCTTGAACGCCCGCACCGGCGAATTGACGCCGCCCGGCAACAATTTGCGCGCTTCGGAAAAGAGGGACTCGGAACGCATCGTCGATCTCACCTGGTCACCTGTCAGCGGAGCCATTCGGCCACATCCTTTGCATGATAGGAAATGATGATGTCCGCCCCCGCGCGCTTGATCGAGGTGAGCGTCTCCATCACGGCCTTCTGCTCGTCCATCCAGCCGTTGGCCGCCGCGGCCTTGATCATCGAATACTCGCCGCTCACGTTGTACGCGACCAGCGGGTGCGACGCGAAACGGTCGCGGAGTACACGGATTACGTCGAGGTAGGCGAGCGCGGGCTTGACCATCAGGAAGTCGGCGCCTTCGGCGATATCCTGTTCGGCCTCGCGCACGGCCTCGCGCACGTTGCCCGGATCCATCTGGTGCGTCTTGCGGTCACCAAATTTGGGCGCGCCCTCGGCGGCATCCCGGAACGGACCGTAGAACGACGACGCATACTTGACCGAGTACGACATGATGGGCACGTTGGTGAAGTCGGCGCCGTCCAGCGCGGCGCGAATGCTCGCCACCATGCCGTCGATCATGCCGCTGGGTGCGACGATGTCGGCGCCGGCTTCGGCGTGCGAGATCGCCACGCGGTCCAGGATCGACAGGGTTTCGTCGTTGAGCAGGAACCCCTCCGGCGTGGACGGATGCAGACGCTCGTTGCCGCCGGTGTTGAGGATGCCGCAGTGGCCGTGGTCGGTGTACTCGCACATGCACACGTCGGTGACGACCACCAGCTCCGGAACCGCGTGTTTGATTGCGCGTGCCGCCTGCTGGACGATGCCGTCGTCCGCGAAGTTCTCTTCACCGACCGGGTCCTTGTGGGCCGGGATGCCAAACAGCAGCACCGCCGGGATTCCCAGGCTGGCCACGCGTTCGGCCTCGACGACCGCCTGGTCGACGGACAGCTGGAATACGCCCGGCATCGAACCGATGGGCTTGCGAATGTCGCGTCCGTGGGCGACGAAGAGCGGATACACGAAGTCGTCCGCCGTCACCTGCGTCTCGCGCACCATGCGCCGCAGCGCCGGGGTGGTGCGCAGGCGCCGTTCGCGGCGCGGGAGCGTGCGGGTTTTTTCCTGGGTCAGCTTTGCAATCAGAACGTCATTGGTCATGGGTCGATCCGCCTTTCGAGAATGCCTGCGCCAGAGAGTCCAGGAGCCCCGCGGTGGTGTAGACCGAAGCAACCGCGTCGACACGCAAGCCCATGGCGCGCGCCGCACCCGCGGTAACCGGTCCGATGCACGCAATGCGCGCGCGCCCGGCGAGCGCACCGGCGGGAATCCGTCCCTCGATGGCGCTCATGAAATATTTCACGGTGGATTCGCTCGTAAACAGCACCGCGTCGACACCTCTGGCGATATCCGCCAGCACACCCGAAGCAATTTCCTCCGGGACGGTGCGATACACGGCGATGTCGACGACATCGGCTCCGCGCGCGACGAGGATCTCCACCGTCTCGCGGCGCGCGATCTCCGCCCGCGGCAGCAGCACGCGCGCGCCGGGTGTGACCGGCAGGTCGCGCGCCAGCGCGTCGCCAACGAATTCCGCCGGGATGAAGCCCACCGGAACTCCCCATGCGTCCAGCGCCGCGGCGGTTGCGGTGCCCACCGCGGCCACCTTGACGCGCAGGTCGGTCGCAGACTTGCCAGCCGCAGTCCAGCGCTGCCGGACCACATCCACCGCGTTGGCACTGGTGAACACGATCCAGTCGAAGGTCGCGATGTCGCGGATCGCGCGCTCGAGCGGCGCCAGATCCAGCGCGGGTTCGATGCGAATGGCCGCCGCGCAGATTGGCTCCGCGCCCATCGCCTGCAACTGTTCGCACAGCTCCGCGGCCTGCTCGCGCGGACGCGTGACGACCACGCGCCGCCCCTGCAACACGCTGGCGCGCGCGCCCGGCACACCCGCCGGCCCGCCATTCGACGCCACGCTCACCGCGCGGAACGCGTCCAGAATCGCCCCCGCTCCGCGGGCCATAGCCTGCCCCGCCAGCAACTCCGCCAGCGCGATCGGATCGGCACCTTCGCCTTCGACCCTGATGATGCGCTTGCCGTCGGGCGACCCGACCACGCCGGTCATGCGAATCCGTCCGTTGGCGATGGTGGCGTGCGACGCGATGGGTGCGGAACACCCACCGCCGAGTCGCAACAGGAAGGTGCGCTCGGCCGTCACGGCCGCGCGCAGGCCGGTGTCGTCCAGCGCTGCCAGCCGGCGCCGCGTTTCGTCGTCACCCGCGCGGCACTGAACCGCCAGCGCGCCCTGACCGGGCGCGGGCACCATCACGTCAGCGGGAATCATCTGGGCGATTTCGTCCGCGAGGCCGAGGCGCGTGAGCCCGGTGGCGGCGAGAATGGCGGCGTCGTATTCGCCGTCCCGCACCTTGCGCACGCGAGTCTCGACCTTGCCCCGAATCGGCTTGATGACCACGTCCGGGCGCATCGCGAGCACCTGCGCCTGGCGGCGGATGCTGCTTGTCCCCACCACCGCGCCGCGCGGCAGCGACTCCAGTGTCCAGCCGTTCGGTGCCACAACGCAATCGCGCACGTCGGAGCGGCTCAGTATCGCGCCCAGCGTGAACGCCGCGTCGGATTCGACCGGCAGGTCCTTGAGCGAGTGGACGGCGAAATCGATCTCGTTCGCGGCCAGCGCCTGCTCGAGCTGGGCGGTAAAGACGCCCTTGCCGCCGATCTCCGGCAGCGCGGATTCGAGATTGCGGTCACCTTCGGTGACGTAGGTGCGGATTTCGATGGAGAGATCGGGCCACGCCGCGCGCAACTTCGCGACCACGTGGTGTGTCTGCCACATGGCCAGCGCGGTCTTGCGGGAGCCCACGACCAGCCGATTGGTGTCCTGCGGCCTCATGACATCACCTGCGGTGCATGAACAGGCTGTGGACCACGGTGGAGTGGTCCCGCCAGTCTTCCTCCTGAACCAGTTGCTTGAGCCGCACGGTGGGTTCGCGCAGCAGATTGTCCACGATCGAACGCGACAACAGATTCAGGTGTTCACGCGTGTTGGGGTCGGGACTGCCCATGATTTCCAGCAGTTTCTCGATTTCGCGGCGTCGAATCATCTCGGCGTTGCGCCGCATCTCTTCGATGATCGGTTCCACTTCGAGTTCGCGCAGGTCCTTCTCCATGTACTGGAGTTCCTGCTCGATGATCGCCTCCACGCGCGGCACCTCGCGCTCCCGCGCGGCGAGCCCCTCGTCCAGACGGCCACCCAGGTGGTCGGCGTCGAACAGGAACACGCCCGCGATGTTTCTCACCGCGGGATCCACGTCGCGCGGCACCGCGACATCGACGAACACCAGCGGGCGGCCGCGCCGGTCGCGCATCGCATTTTCCACGGTGGCGGCGTCGACGATGACGTGCGGGCAGCGCGTTGTGCTGATTACAACGTCCGCCCACTCGATGGCTTCACCCAGGTTGTCCATCGAGAACGTGCGGCAACCCCAGCGCACGGCGACTTCGTCGGCGCGCTCACGGGTCCGGTTGGCGATGGCGATCTCGCGCACCTGCCGCGAACGCAGTCCTTTGACGGCGATCGATCCCATGTCTCCCAGGCCCAGCACCATCACGCGGCGGTCGCGCAGCGAACCGACCACGCTTTGCGCCAGCGAAACAGCAACCGACGCGGCGCTGGCCGGATTCAACCCGATGGCGGTCTCGCTGCGGGCGCGCCGCCCGGTGCGGATGCCGCGGCGAAACACGCGGTGCAGCGCGGGCCCCGCGGTACGGTGGACGTCCGCCTTCTCCAGCGCGTCGCTGACCTGGCCGAGAATCTGCGGTTCGCCCAGCACCAGGGAATCCAGACCCGACGCAATTCTGCACAGGTGCCGAATGGCATCCTGGCCCTGCAATGTGAACGCGTGCGCGGCGAGATCGTCGGGTGGGAAGCCGGTCGCGGCCGAAAGGAGTTCAAACAACGGACGGGTGTCGGGGGCGCCTTCGTCGCTCAGGAGCGCAAAGAACTCGACGCGGTTGCACGTGGCCAGGCAGACGATCTCGGAAACGAATGTGCCGCCGGCAATCGCCGGCGTTTGGAACTTCGGGAGCAACTCGCCGAGGCGTTCCGGGAGATCGCTGCCAAACTTTTCGCGATACTCGACCGGCGCCGTCCGGTGGGTGATCCCGACGCAAACCACACGATTGATCATGACTGGAATACCACCCTGTTTAGAATCTGGATAACAATCTACTTTGATACCCGTAACTCCATTTTAGCCATCAAAACTATCCAAGTCTACCTCTTTGTGAAAAATATAGCTAGATTTGGAGAAGTTTTCTGGCGAGCGATGTGATTCCCTAACACACTATAGGAAAATAAGTTAGATGGCTAAAACCGGCTCGGTGGCCACTTCCCCGGCCACCTGGTGGGAAAGTCGCGCGATGAACACTGGATCCGCGTTCAGACACGGCAGGTGGACGGCCTCCAGGCCCGGCTGCGAGCGCAGCGCCAGGCGTCCTTCCAGCTGACTTTCGGCGTTGTCCGACGAGAATCCATACGGAAAGTAGACCACCCGGCGGAACCCGGCCGCGGCGACACGGGCAAGCGCGTCGTCCACCGGTGGCTCCGTCCAGCGGCCCCCGAACTTGTGGTTCAACCATCCATTGACCACCATGCCGAACCGCTCCGACAATTGTTCGGTTACGCCCGCACACACGCACTCGGTTGCGCCCCTTCCGGTCTCGATACCCGGCCGCGGGTCGAGCAGCGTACCATGCGCGGCCAGGACCAGCGCCCAGTCGGGGCCGCCGATCCCCCGTTCGTCCAGCTGCCGCGCGACGAACGCGGCGGAAATATCCGCAAACTCCTTCTCGTCCATCGCGGGCACAATGCGCACCGGGGCCGGCCTCGCGCCGCGCTTGCGCTCCCAGTCGCGGATCGTCATGCGCGAGATGCCGTGTGTGAACGAAGAGTCGGCGACGTACATCGGGACGACATCCACGGGTTCATCCGCGGGCAGGCTGTCGAGGAGATCGGTGAGCAATGGATCGCGGAACTCGTAGGCAACGTGCACCCGCCACGCCACAGCCGGTGCCACCGCGGTCAACGCGCTCGACAGACCCGCTGCCTGCGCGCGCGTCACCAGCTCCAACGGCGAGCCATAGCGTTCCGCCCTCCACAACTTGCGGCGCGAATACGCGCGAGCGAGCGCGATCATGGGCAATACCGCTTTGGGGATCGGCGCGACCGTGCGGGTGAGACCCAGCAGGATCCGCCACGAATACTCGAGTTGTGGCAGATAATCCGGTGCCGGCGGCTCGCCGTAGGTCAGGAGCACAATGTGCCGGGTCGTCATGCGATCTCCAGTCGCTTCGCCTCGGACGAAATCGCCGCCAGCATGCGCCGGGCCGTGCCGGCCCCGGACGCGATGGCCATTCCAAACGAAATACCGTCGTACGACGTCCCGCACAGTTCGAGCCCGCGGTGCCCGGCGGCCATCCGACGAACCTCGCGGAGGCGCTCAGCATGGCCAAAGTCATACTGCGCAATCGCCCGCGGCCAGCGGCGGACCCAGCTATGCAGCGGCGTGGCGTCGATGTGCATGACGCGGGCGAGTTCGGCACGCGCGCGGCGTTCGAGTTCCGCCTGATCGAGCTCGGCGACCTCCGGCCGGCGCGCACCGCCCATCATGATACGCAACAGCGCGTGCCCGGCGGGGGCACGGCCCGTGAACACCGAGGACTCCCACAGCACACCGAGCGTGTCCTGCTTCTCCAGGCGCGGCACGAGGTAGCCGTAGCCATCGAGCGGGCCGGTGTCGGCGTTACGATACGCAAGCGCGACCACGGCCAGCCCGGAAAACGGAAAGGAGTCCAGTTTGCGCGCGAGCCGGGGGTCGAGGTCGCGCGTGATTCGCGCCGCCTCGTACGCGGGAATCGCCAGCGCGACATGGTCCGCCGTGAGCGATGTGCCATCGCCCAGCACGACGCGCCATTCGGCCCCGTCGCGCACGACCGACCGCACCGCCGCGCCCGTGCGCAGATTCGCGGCCAGCCGCTCGCGCAGCGCGGCAATCAGGACATCCATCCCACCGTCAAAACTGATCAGACGCGCAGGCTTCGTGCCACGGCGTGCGATCATCGCCCGGATCAGGCTGCCGTGGTCGCGCTCCATCTCCTTCATGATCGGAAACGCCGAGCCCACCGATAGCGCGCGGCTGTCGCCGGCGGAGATCCCGGAGATGGCGGCGTCCACGAGAAACTCGGCGGCTTCATGTCCGATTCGCCGCTCGGCAAACTCAAACACGCTCTCCTCACCCGCGGGAGCCTTGCGCGCCCATGGCTCGAGCATGAGCCGTATCTTCCCCGCCGGTGACAGTACGTCGGACGTGAGCAACGTCGCGGGGCCATCCGGCACGCGCCGGAGCCGTCCTCCGCGCAGAATGAAGCGGCGCCTGGCGGCCGGGTTGGCCTCGATCACGCGTGACTCGAGCCCCAGCATCCGCACCAGTTCGCCCGGTTCGGGGTCGCGCTCGCGGTCCAGAAATCCGTTGGGTCCGCCCTCGACGACAAAGCCGTTCTCGCGCGTCGTCCACGCGTGGCCGCCGGGGCGCGCGCCGCTTTCCAGTATGGTGAGGGAGATGTCGCAGCCATCCCGTGCCGCGCCCGCCTGCAGGTGGGCCGCCAGCGAGAGGCCGGAGATGCCGGCGCCAACAACGATGACACGCATGGGCTACACCGTTCGGCTGAAGATGGGTTTGTTCTCGGCGGTGCGGGCGGCGAGGTAGCTGTCGAACAGCATGCACACGTTGCGTACGAACAGCCGGCCCCGCGGCGTCACTTCGATGGCCTCGGGTGTCACCCGCACGAGCCCGTCCGCAACCGGTGAATCCGGCCGCGCCAGTTCCGCGAGCTCGCGGGCAAAGGTATCCTTGAACGAGAGCCCGAATCGTTCCTCGACCTCGCGCACATCGAGAAACAGGTTACACATGAGATTCGTGATCACGTAGCGGCGCAGCAGATCGTCGCCGGTCAGGCGCACGCCGCGTTCCACCGGCAGCCGTCCCTCGTCGAGGGCGCGGTAGTAACCGGGGAGCTTCTTGGCGTTCTGGACGTACGCACCCTGTACGTCGCCAATACCGGAAATTCCAACCGCGACCATGTCGCGCGCGCTCTGCACGGTATAGCCCATGAAGTTGCGATGCAGCCGCCGCGCCGCAACCGCGCGGGAGAGTTCGTCCTCGGGAAGCGCAAAGTGGTCCATGCCGATGGTGCGATAACCCGCAGCGGTGAAGGTATCGATGGTCAGGCCGAGCAATTCGAGCTTGAGCGACGCGTTGGGGAGCGACGCGGGATCGATGTGCTTCATGTGTCCCTTGATCCAGGGCACGAACGCAAACGAGTAGGCCGCGACGCGTTCCGGGCGCAATGCGACGACCTCGTCCAGCGTGCGCCGGAATGCGTCCACGCTCTGGAACGGAAGCCCGTAAATCAGGTCGATGTTGACCGACGAGTAGCCTTCCGCGCGCGCTTGATCCACGAGCGACTTCGTGAGCTCATGGCTTTGCACGCGATTGACGGCTTCCTGCACCTTCGGGTCGAAATCCTGCACGCCGAGCGAAATCCGGTTGAAACCCAGGCGTCGCAGCCTCGCGATGTGCTCCGGAGATGTCGCGCGCGGATCCACCTCGATGCTGATCTCCGCATCCGCAGTGAACTCGAACACGTTCGCGAATGACCGGAACACGCCTTCGAGTTGTTCGGGCGTGAAGTACGTCGGCGTACCGCCCCCCCAGTGCATCTGGGATACGCGCCGGCGATTGGGGAGGTGTTCCGCCAGCAGCTCAATTTCACGATTCAGGTAACCCAGGTAACGCGCGGCGACGTCGCGGTGGCGCGTGATGACCACGTGGCAGCCGCAGTAGGAACAGCGTTCTTCGCAGAATGGCAGGTGGGCGTAGATCGACAGCGGTTCCGACGCGTTGGCATCGGCCGCGGCCAGCCGCTCGGCATAGTCCGTCGCAGCGAAGCCCGGATGGAACTCAACCGCGGTGGGATACGAGGTGTAGCGCGGCCCGGGCCGGTCGTAGCGGGCCAGCAGTTCCAGCGTGGATGGCGCGGATCGGGTGCTCATATCGGGTTGCGCACCCGCGCGGCGACGGTCTCCACCAGCGCTTGGACGGATGCAATGGGTGTTTCCGGAAGAATGCCGTGACCCAGGTTCATGATGTGCCCCGGCGCGTCACCGGCCGCATCCAGCACCGCGTTGGCGTGCGCGCGCACGACATCCGGCGTGGAGAACAGCACGTGCGGGTCGAGATTTCCCTGCAGCGCGGTGCGGCCCGCGACGATCCGCCGCGCCTCGTCCATCGGTGTGCGCCAGCACACACCCAGCACATCCGCACCGGTGCCGATGGCATCGACCAGCGTATGCCCGGCCGCGGGAGCAAAGTAAATGACCGGAACCTGGGCGCGGTTCACGGCGCGAACCAGCCGCTGCACCGCGGGCAGCGCGAATTTGCGATAATCTTCCGGAGCCAGAATCCCGGCCCACGAATCGAAGATCTGCACCGCCTGCGCGCCGGAACGAATCTGAAAATTGAGATAGTCGGCCATGCCGTCGGCCAGCTTCTCCAGCAGATGGATCAGCGTGGCCGGTTCGCTGAACATCATCTTCTTGACCGCGCCGAATCCCTGGCGGCCCTCACCCTCGACCATGTATGCCGCGAGCGTGAACGGCGCGCCGCAGAAACCGATCACCGGCACCTTGCCTTCGAGTTCGCGGCGCAGCAACGCGACGGCCTGCCCGACGTACGGCACCACTTCTTCCATCGGCTTCGCGGAAAGCGCATCGACCTGCGTGCGCGTGCGTATCGGTGTTGCCAGACGCGGTCCTGGATCGAAATTCAACGGACAGCCGATGGCCTCTACGGGAATCAGAATGTCGGAAAAAACGATGGAGGCATCGAAACCGAAGCGGCGAATCGGCTGCAGGGAGACTTCGACGGCGAGTTCCGGGGTCTTGCAGAGCGTGAGAAAATCGACGCGCTCCCGGAGTTCGCGATACTCGGGCAGGTATCGCCCCGCCTGACGCATCACCCAGAGAGGAGGTCGATCGACCGGTTCGCGCCGGCAGGCTCTTAAGAAACGATCATTCACGTGCAGCCACCGCAATCATTATATGCATGTAATGTCGGAGAATAAAGAAACTATTGTGAAAAACTTCACCCGAGCGTCTTTCTGTCCACGGTTTCGCAAACGACATGGGAATATCCGCTTTTACAACGACATTTGCGGCGGGCTCCGATCCTGCTAGGATGTGCGGCTCATGGAACACGCCCCGGCAGTACCATCACTCCGCGTCACCCATGCGCTGTTTTCGCGCGCAGTGGTGCTCGTGGCACTGGCCGTGCTGTCGAACGCATCCATCGCCGCGGCGGCGTCTCCGTATGAGCTCCGGAGCAAGCGCGAGTGGACGCTCGTCGGATCGGGAGTCGCCATCGGGAGCGTCGCCCTGATGCTGCACGCGCGCGTCGATCCGCTCACGGTCGACGAGGTCAACGCGCTCGATGTGGACGACATCAACAGCTTTGACCGCAACGGAATACACCCCTACGAGGACACTCCTTCCAGCGACATCATGGCCGTCGTGTCCTACGCGGCACCGCTGGCGCTGCTTGCCAACGCCGACATGCGGGCGGACTGGCAGACGCTGGGCGTCATGTGGGGCGAAGTAACCGCGCTCAACCTGGCGGTCAACAGCCTGGTCAAGGTGACCGTTCTGCGCAGCCGTCCCTACGCGTACGACCCGGCGGCACCCATCGAGAAGCGGACCTCGACAGGAGCACGGATGTCGTTCTATTCCGGCCACACCACCGGCGCGGCCGCGAACTGTTTTTTTGTCGCGCGCGTCTGCTCCGACTACCTGGACAACCGGCGGCTCGAGGCACTCATCTGGACGGGCGCGATCGTGTATCCGGCCGTCGTCGGCTACCTGCGCATCGACTCGGGCTTTCACTTCCGCACCGACGTCATCGCCGGCTATGCGATGGGCGCGGCGATCGGCTACTTCGTCCCCGGGCTGCACCGCAGCGGGGACGATCGCGTCTCGCTGCAGACGATGCGGATACTGGACGCCCCCGCACTCGGCGTGCGCGTATCCTTCTGATCGGACGGACACCCCCCGCATTTCCCGCCATGATGCATACGCATCATGCGGCGCTGCGTTACGATTTGATGCGTTCGCATCATTGCCATCCGGTCCATGTCTGGCTATTCATTGTAGTGAGACTGATGCAGGTACGCACGGAACGATGGCGGCTACGGTCTCCCAGTGAATTGATGAGTCCGAATATCTCAATTGGCAAGGAGCGATCATTATGTACGGCCGGAAGGTATCATTCGACTTGAAGCCGAATAGCCTGAATGACTTCAACCGTCGCCAGGAGAACGAAATTGTCCCGCTTCTGCGCAAACAGAAAGGCTTCCAGGAAGTGATTACCCTGGTAACGCCGGACAAGAAGCATGTCCACGCGATCAGCCTGTGGGACAAAGCGGAAAACGCTGAGGCGTACGATCACGCCAGCTTCACGGAAGTTACGAAACTTCTGTCGAGCGTGATCGAAGGAAAGCCGAAGGTCGAGACCATGGAGGTCACGACCTCGACGATCCACAAGGCGATCGTCAAGTAGTCAAGACGGCATTCGCTTCATAAGAAGAGGGGCGGGCCCGTGCCTGTCCCTCTTCGCTTAGGTTGTGGCCGGAAGATTGTCCCTGGCACGGGATGTGCCTGGGCGGGGGTATGGGAACGGGATCGCCGGGATGGGTTCCTCCTCACTGCCCCAACCACAACTGCATTCACTTCACGGCCTTGACGCCGGACTGGCCCTTCAAGCGCAAGGGCTTCTTCGTGCGGCAACAGCGACCACACCGTATACAGCGGTTTACATGTCTGGCCTGTCACCGTCACTTTAGTTCACAGACCTTCTCGACCACCTACTGGCAACGGCGCCCCGAGATCGCCCGCCGGGCGCTCATGATGGGGGTCGGTTGCATGGGGAACCGCCAGATGGCACGTGCACTGACGTGCAGCCCGTCGACGATCGCCCACCACATCGCGCGTCTCGCCCGGCACTGCCTGCTCGTCCAGGCGGAGGAGCTCGCGAAGATCGAGGACATCAGGGAGATCGTGATCGACGGCTTCGAGAGCTTCGAGTGGAGCCAGTACTTTCCCTTTCATCACAACGTGGCCGTCGATGCCCGTAGCGGCTACTTCCTCTATCACACCGACAGCCCGCTCCGCCGCAAGGGGCGCATGACCGCGCACCAGAAGCAGCGCCGCGCCGAGCTCGAGGAGACCGTGGGACGCCCCGATCCGCGGGCCGTCGAGTCGGGGGTCCGTGACTTGATCGAGCCGCTGGCGTCACGGCGACTGATCATCCGAAGCGATGACCACCGGGCCTACCCGCGGGCGCTGGCGTCTCTGGACATGCCGGTGACACACCGGATCACGTCGTCGAAGGAGCGCCGGGACCGGCAGAACCCGCTCTGGGAGGTCAACCTGCTCGATCTCGTGATCCGGCACAGCACGGCGGCGCACAAGCGCGAGACGATCGCGTTCGCGAAGCGGCGCCAGGCGTCGATCGAGAAGCTCGTGATCCTGCAGGTGTGGCGCAACTACATCCAGCGCCGCCGTGTGAAGGGGGAACGGGTGACGCCGGCGATGCTGATCGGACGGGCGAGCCGGCCATGGCGCATCAAGGATCTGCTGGCGGGAAGGCGTTTCTTCGCGAAGACGCCGATGTCCTCGTGCTGGCAACGTTACTATCGGCGGGAAGTTCGGACGACTCCG